>NZ_DEXN01000013.1:37586-38518 GCF_002364155.1 Alcanivorax sp. UBA3183 | reverse complement strand
ACGAGCTACGAGCTACGAGCTAGTGGCTCGTCGCTGTTCGACTTTCAGGAGAACCTTTCATGGATCCAATTCTGGATTTTACCGGCAAGACAGCGCTGATTACCGGCGCGGCCAGTGGTTTTGGCAAGTTGCTGGCCGAAGAGCTGGGCAAGCGTGGGGCGGCGCTGGTGTTGGGGGATATCAATATGGATGCCCTGAACACGCAAGCCGAAGCGCTGGCGGATCAGGGCGTTAAAGTGGCGGCGTTGCGTTGTGATGTGTCCAGTGAAGCGGACTGTAAGGCCATGGTGGAAACCGCACTGGCACAGTTTGGCCACCTGGATATGGCGGTGAACAATGCCGGCATCGCCCATGGTTTTATCCCTTTCGATCAGCTCACCGAGGAAGTACTGGATCAGCAGGTGAACGTGAATGTGAAAGGCGTGATGTTCGGTATGAAGCATCAGATTGCCGCCATGAAGGAAAAGGGCGGCAGCATTGTCAACGTCAGCTCCATGGCGGGTCTGGGTGGTGCACCGAAGATCGGGGCCTATTCCGCCGCCAAGCATGCGGTAATTGGGCTGACCAAAACCGCCGCTGTCGAAGTGGCGAAGCGCAATATTCGTGTTAATGCGATCTGCCCGTTCTATACCCATACGCCCATGGTGGACGAAGGCAATTTGTCTGAAGACAAGGCTGCCATGCATGCCATGCTGGCGTCCGGTTGCCCCATGAAACGGCTGGGTCAGCCGGAAGAAATTGTCACCGTCATGCTGATGATGCTGTCGCCAGCCAACAGCTACATGAATGGTCAGGCCATTGCCGTGGATGGCGGTGTGTCTGCGTTCTGATTGTGGTTGGCAAGAAAGCCCTGGTCGCGTTTTCGCGGGCGGGGCTTTTTTATGGTCGCAAGCATCCGTGGTTTTCCAGGACGTAGGGTGCACTGAGCCTAA
>NZ_DEXN01000013.1:0-37525 GCF_002364155.1 Alcanivorax sp. UBA3183 | reverse complement strand
CTTAGGCTCAGTGCACCCTACGTTTTATCCAGATCTTGGCGGTCGATACACCCCATGATTTGCCATACACGCATGGCTCCCACAAGAACGGGGGTTACCAATCCAGCGTAATGCCTGAGTAATAGGTTGTACCCGGCCCGGGCTCAAAATAACCACGGTTTTGCACTGGCCGGTCGCTATTGGCGTTGATGCGAAGGTTGCTGTAATAGTCGCGGTCCAGCAGATTGTTGATGCCGGCAAACAGGGTCACGGTTTGCTGGTTCCGCTTCCAGGCTTTCCCTCCCCGCAGGTTCACCAGCCACTCGCTGCCGACCCGCGTTCGATTAGTGTTTTCCGCATAGCGGTGGCGGCCCAGGATCGATTCCACTGACGCAAACAGGCCGCTTTCAGCCTGCCAGTCAACCTGTGCAAACAGCTGATGTTGTGGGATCCCAGGTAAACGTTTGCCGCTCACATCCGCATTCTGCTGGGTGTCGAAAAACTCCTGGAAACGGAAATCGGACCAGGTCCAGGACAGGGCCAGGGTAAGCTGGTCTGTGGTGGCATGTTCCAGCCCCAGCTCTAGGCCATCGCGGCGAGTCTGGCCGGCGTTCTGGTAAAAGGTGCGGCCGCCGATCTCATAGGGGGTAATTTCATCATCCACATCTACCCGGAATAGAGCCGCTTCGTAGAAGAGACGATCACCCAACGCACCACGGGCGCCCACCTCCCGGTTCAGTGCGGTTTGCGGTTCCAGGTCCGGATTGAAACCGCCCGCTCCGGAAGGGTTGGCCAGTTCGGTAAAGGTAGGGCTTTCAAAGGCAGAACTGACCGTGGTGTAGAGTGTGTGTGCGGGGCTGAGTTGCCAGCTCAGCCCGGCACTATAGCTGTTTTCTTGAAACTCCCGGCGACCACTGTCGTTGCCATCAGTCAGTAATGCATCGTCGATGGTCATGCGCAGCCGATCTGCCCGACCACCGATTGTGAGCATCAGGCGATCGGACAAGTGACTATCCAGTTGCAGAAAAATGCCGTCGGCGCTGGCCTGTTGTTCTTCGTCGGCGGTGACGGCAGTGATGTTGCCAGTGGGGCTGACCGCCCGGCGACCACGGTCGTCTTGCTGACGATCCATATCGACGCCCACTAACAGCCGGTGCGGTAGCGTCAATACGGTAAAGGGCAGGGTGTAATCCAGCCGAGCGCCGTAAAACAGCCGGTGGTAATCAATCAGGCTGCTGCCGGGGAAGGGCAGTTGCTGGCGAAAATCTCGCTGGCTGATAAAGGCTCGGGCATTGAGTCGTCCGTTGACGAAGTCGTCATCACGGTAATGCAGGCCCAGGCGTTGCTGGTCGACCTGCTGACCGGCATCCAGCAGGGAGGCAAAGCGGCTGGCTTGCTGCCGGTCCTGGTGAGCCTGTTGACGGGTCAAGCCACCCGGGTCCTGGGCTACGGGGGTATCCATGGCGGTGAGAAAGACAGTGACCGTGCGGGTGTCGGCAAGATCCCAGCCGGCCTGACCGGTGAACTGATACTTGCGGATCTCACTCTGTTCGCGAAACCCCTGGTAATCCAGAGCCGTCAGGCTGAGGGCGTGCTGGCCCTGATCATGTCGCCCCGAAGTCTGCACATTGGCTTGTTTTAGTCCGTGGTTGCCGCCGATCACCGACACGCTGGCGCTATCATTGCGGGTTTTCCCGGATTGTGTGGTGATGTCCACTACGCCACCGGTGGCGTTGCCATAGAACAGGGAGCTTGGGCCACGCAATACGGTGAGCTGTTCCACCGCAAACAGATCAATGCTGTCCAGTTGCGACTGGCCATCCGGCAGTGTTTCCGGGAAACCGTCCACATTCAGGCGCAGTCCCCTGACCCCGAACGGAGCACGGGAACCAAAACCCCGTGATGACAGGCGCAAGCCCTGGGCGAAGTTGTAACGGTTCTGCAGGTAAAGGCCCGGGACCCGGTTGAGGCTTTCATCCAGCTGCAGACGGGACTGGCCCCGCAGACGGCTGTCGGCATTGACGACTGTGACGGCGGCTGGCGTGTCGGCCAAAGGCCTTTCCATGCGGGTGCTGGTGACGGTCACCGGTTCCAGGGTTGCCGGTTCGGCAAACAGTGACAGCGGAGCCAGCAGAAGGAAAACGGTTAAATAAAGACACTTCATGAATGACACCCCATAGTTGCTAATGTTCTACAGGACGCTGTCGTGGAAGCAAGTGAAGAAACACAGAAATAGCTGGGTGGATAGTAGGGTGCACTGAGCCTAAGGCGAACTGCACCATTCGGGCGCCTGATGGTGCAGTTCGCCTTAGGCTCAGTGCACCCTACATATTGCGTGGAGCATGAAGCGTGCCGCGTCTGCCAATAAAAAAGGGCCGCTTAAGCGGCCCTGAAAGGAGAGAAACAGAATCAATCAGTGGGCCTTTTTGCCCTTGCGCTGGCTGGCCTGGGCATGCTGCTCGGTGAGCAGGCCTTCGGCGCCGAACAGCTTTTCACGCCACTCGTCCAGCAGCGCGTCGGTGTCGTGCTGGGAGGGGTGGAAGTCGCGCTTGAAGAAATCCAGATACTGGGGCGCCAGTTTGGTGAACAAGCCCTTGCGACCGAACAGGAACTTCATGCCATTCCAGTTGTTCTTCAGGTTCAGCAGGCGGCCATCGGAGGCCAGCATGCGCGCCTGAAATACGCCCAGTACGGCGAAGAACAGCACCGTGGTGGGGATCATGGCACCGGCACGAATGGCATAGCTGCCACTGACTTTTTCATACACGTCATAGGCAACGGTCTTGTGCTCGTTCTCTTCCAGAGCGTGCCACAACCACAGTTTCGCGGTGGCATCGTCGAGAATGCGGGCCTGGTGCTCCGGCTCGCGCAGCAGCTGCTCGGCGATGATGGCAGTGTAGTGCTCCAGGCACACGGTGGCTGCCAGCTGGAAAATCTTGGGGGTGCGTTTCTGCACCAGGCCGAGCAGCTTGCCCAGCGACTTGTCCAGCTTGTCGGTGGGGTAGCCGAATTTGACGCCCATCTCGTTCCAGGCTTCATGCTCTTTACTGTGCATGGCTTCCTGACCGATAAAGCCCGCTACCTGAGCTTTCAGCTTGGCGTCGGTGACCTCTTTGCGGTAGTGGCGCACGGAGTCCACGAAAAAGGCTTCGCCTTCCGGAAACAGGGCAGACAGGCTCAACCAGAAAGCGCTCAGGAAGGGATCGTTATCGTAGAAATAGCGCGCCGTGGTCTTGTCGTCGAACTGGAAGTCCAGGCGACGGGGGGGGATGTTCACGGTGGCGCCCAGCGGCACCTTCTGTGCGCTCTGCTGACCGGCTTTGATATTGCTGGATGCTGTTGTTGTCATGTGTCCTCCTGGTCCCGACCGGTTATCTCCGGCGGATGTCAAACTGTGACATTAACTAATGTCACGATACTCAGGGTTACAGCAGGACAGGTAAATGGCACTGTGGCGCCCCGGGCGGGGCGCTAGTGTCAGTACACAAAAAAAGGGTATTTGTGTCCGTAAATGACGGGTGAACCCCTGAGGCGGGATCAGCTTGGGAGGAACAGGGACTGGGTCTCAAGAAACTCTTCCAGCCCGAAGCGGCCCCATTCGCGGCCGTTGCCGGATTGCTTGTAGCCACCAAAGGCCCCCTGCAGATCCGGGCCGGCACCATTGATATGCACCATGCCGGTACGTAACCGGGCTGCCACCGCGCGGGCGTCGCTGTCTTCCCCGAACACATAACCGGACAGGCCGTAGTCGGAGTCGTTGGCGATGGCCACTGCTTCATCCACATTCTGGTAGGGAATCATCACCAGTACCGGTCCGAAAATTTCCTCGCGGCCAATGGTCATGGTGTTGCTGACCTGGCTGAAGACAGTGGGGCGGGCGAAATAGCCGGCTTCCAGCCCATCCGGCTTGCCGGTGCCGCCGGCAACCAGTTTGGCCCCTTCTTCCACGCCTTTTTCGATCATGGATTGCACCCGCTGGTACTGGCGGCCATTGGCAATGGGGCCGATCACGGTGTCTTCGTTCTGCGGGTCGCCCGCCACAATCGTGCTGCAGGCTTCGGCGGCAATGGCCTCTGCCTCCGCCAACTGGTCGGCGGGTACCAGCATCCGCGAAGGAGCGTTACAGCTCTGGCCGGTGTTGTTCATCATCGCCCGCACCCCGTGGGTAACAGCCTTTTGCAGATCACAACCGGGTAGCAGGATGTTGGCGGATTTGCCGCCCAGCTCCAGGGAGACCCGCTTGATGGTGGCCGCGGCCTCGCGGCTGACGGACTCGCCGGCCCGGGTGGAGCCGGTGAGTGACACCACATCAATACGCGGGTCACTGGACAGCAGCGGACCAACCTGGGCGCCATCACCATGGACCATATTGAAGACCCCGGCCGGCAGGCCCGCTTCGTCAATGATCTCTGCCAAAATCTGTGCTGACAGCGGGGCAAACTCACTGGGCTTGAGCACCATGGTGCAGCCGGCGGCGATGGCTGGTGCCACCTTGCACATGACCTGGTTCATGGGCCAGTTCCAGGGGGTGATCAGAGCACAGACCCCGGCAGCGGCTCGCCGAATCTGCGCCTGGCCGAGCTGTTCTTCAAAAGGGTAATCCCGGGCCACGGCCAGGGTAGTTTTCAGATGGCCTAGGCCCATGGGGGCCTGCACCTTGCGAGCCATGCTGATGGGCGCGCCCATTTCCTGGCTGATGGCCTGGGCGATCTCTTCCAGTCGCGCCTGGTAACCCTCGGCAATCTTTTCCAGGTAGCCCAGCCGGGTTTCCAGCGGCTCGGCGCTGAACGCCGGAAAGGCCGCTGCCGCGGCACTAATGGCGGCATCGATATCCGCTGCGCCGCCCATGGCCAGCTCACCCAAGGGATTTTCCGTGGCCGGGTTGATCACGGTATGGCTGCTGGCGCCATCGGCAGGGTTGACCCATTCACCATTGATATAGAACTGTTGCAGCGAGCCCATGGGGATGTCCTTTTGTCGGTTGCTTATTGAGTCAGAATACCCACAATACAATAATGGAACGAAGTTTTAAAATATTGACCGCTTGGTCCGTAACATGACATGGTTTAGATGCCTGCAGTGTGGATCCCATTGTGCGTGAGGCCTTGGGTCATGACCATGACTGGCTTATGCAGGTGGAACCGCTTTTTGCTATATTTGCGCGGTTAATACATAACTATAAGTGGAATCTATGCCCGCTGTGCCGGGGAACGGTTCCCGATCCCGAAGCCTGAAAGGAAATACAACAATGCGCAGAGCTGTTGCTGACGTGGGCACCAACGACAAAGACCGGAATTTCGTCACCGCCCTGGCGCGGGGGCTGGATATTCTCCGCTGTTTCGGTCCGTCCGATGAATACCTTGGCAACGCGGAGCTGGCCAAGCGCACCAATATTCCCCGTCCAACGGTATCGCGCATGACAGCCACCCTGACCCAGCTCGGTTACCTGCGCTATGTGCCGCAATTGGAGAAATACCGCCTGGGCCCCGGGGTCCTGGATCTGGGTTACCGTTATCTGGCCAGCGAAGGGGTGCGTGAACTGGCTCGTCCCTTTATGCAGGAGCTGGCCGATGCCACCGATTGCATGGTGGCGATCGGGGCGCCGGATGGCGCCCAGGTGACCTATATCCAGGTATGCCAGGGCAATGGCCCGCTGGTGTTGCGCCTGAACATCGGCTCCCGCGTGCCCATGGCTACCTCGGCGCTAGGACGTGCTTTTCTGGCGGCGACTCCGGAGTCAGAGCGTGAGCAATATTATGAACAGATCCGCCGGCAGGACCCGGCGGCCTGGCCGGAACTGGAGCGCAGCCTGCAGTCCGCCTATGAGGAGTATCAGGAGTACGGCTTCTGCATTTCCGACGGCGAGTGGAACCGGGATGTGAGCGGCGTTGCCGTGCCACTGATTATGGATGGTGGTGCCCAGGTGGTGCCGTTTAACTGCGGGGGCTCTTCGCTGCGCCTCAGTCGTCGTACCCTGATTGAAAACCTGGGGCCACGACTCAAGGATGTGGTGGCTCAGGTGGAACAGATGGTGCAGGGACGGGCCTGATTGCCCCTTGTCGAGGACAACACATGTCAGCAGTACCGCCATCCGCGTTTTCCATGGAAGACGCCAATGCGCTTTTCAATAATGGGTTTCCTGCCCTGATCGGGCTGCATTTCCTGGAGTGGGAAGAAGGCAGGGCAGTACTGGGTCTTCAGGTACGCCAAGAGCACTTGAATCTGGGCAACGTGATTCATGGTGGCGTGCTCGCCACGCTGATGGATGTGGCCGGTGCCTGTGCAGGAACCTACTGCCCCTATCCCGAGAGAGTCCGCAAGGCGGTTACCCTGTCCATGACCAACACCTTTACCGGCCAGGCCGGTGAAGGTTTGATCCATGCCATCGGAACACGTCGTGCAGGTGGTTCCAGAATCTATAACAGCACCATGGAAGTGTTCGATCAGCAGGGGCAGCTACTGGCCATGGGCGAGGGCACCTTCCGGCTGCGGTCCAGTAGTGCGGGGCCGGAGGGCGAGCCGGTCTGATGCGAACTACACTCGTTGTATAGGGAAAGATTGATGTTCCCCAGATTTCTACGAAGCCGCTGTAGGAGCACCTCTTGAGGTGCGAACCTCGCGGAGCGAGGAAACCGTCCGCAGGGCGATCAGGAGCGCCAGGTGCCGCCAGAGTGATCTGGTGCCACCTGCATAGCCTGCGTCCTCGCCCAGGTTCGAATTCGTCCCTCAAGAGGAACTCCTACAGTGGCTTTGTAGATGTCAGGGTGCTATGCGTGTTTGCTAGAAGCTCGTGGCTAGCCACTAGTCGCTTATTTTGATTCTTCGCCTCAATGCTCCGCTGGCTGCAGGCTGATTCGCAGCATTCCCTGACGATCATCGAATAATTGTACATCCACATTGTTGCGATGTTCGCTGGGCAGCACAGCCAGTGGCACAGGCAGAGATAGCTGGCTGGGGCCGGGCAGGATGGCCTTGATGTTACCGGCAATGATGTTGGTCAGTTCGGTGAGTGCGTCGACCACGTCTTCACCGGTCACCGCGTCATCCTCTTTTCGGAACATCTCGCCGGCAATCCGTTGGCCCAGGCTTTCGCAGGTGCTGACGGTCACGCTGCCTTTCCACTTTCCCGAAATCGAAATCTCAGCGCCATTGTGAATCATCGGTGGCGGACCGCTTTGGGCTCGCACCGGAATTTTCAGGAAATCGCTGAGCACATTGGCGCCGATACGGGCAATTTTCTGTGACAGCATGGCGGGCTGTGGCGAGATATCCATGTGAGCACCTTCACGCGGGTTGGTAAAAAGGGCGGTGACTTCCGGAAATGGCCGGGACAAAGCCGGCGGTTTTTTCCAGGCTTTCGGTGGAGCCAAGCAGCAGGTAACCGTCATTGGCGGTATGTTTGCGCACTCGGCCCAGTACTCGCTGGCGGTCCTCCATGGAAAAGTACAGCAGCACATTACGCAGCAGTACGATGTCGAACACGGGCAGGCTGTCCGGCCATTCCCGGACCAGGTTGATTTTTTGAAAGCTGATTCGTTCGCGAATAGCCGGTTTGATCTGCCAATCCAGGCCCTGCTGCTCGAAATAGAGCGCCATGTTGCGGGCGGGTAGACCCCGGTTCATCTCGTTCAGTCCATAACAGCCCTGTTGCGCCTTGTTCAATGCGGACTGGGAGAAATCGCTGGCGATCAGGGTGACTTCCCACTCTTTCAATTGCGGGAAATGTTGGTCCAGTAGCATGGCCACGCTATAGGCTTCCTGACCGGTGCTGCAGGCGGCGCTCCAGATGCGCAAGGTCTTGTCGCGTCGCCTTTTTTCCAGCAGGGCAGGGACCATGGTGTCCAGAAAGCTCTGGCTGAGAATCGGGTCGCGGAAAAAATAGGTCTCGTTGATTGCCATGGCTTCCACCAGCTCGGTCCGCAGTGCATCGTCAGCGACTGTGGAGGCTTTTTCGATCAGCGCATTGATGTCGCCATGGGTGTGTTGCCGAGCCAGGTTCTGCAGGCGAGCTTCGGCCAGGTAGACCTTGTCCGGTGGCAAGCTGAGTGCGATCTGGTCAGAGAGGAGATGACACAGGGTGAGGTAGCTGTGTTCGTCGATACAGCTCATCCATGTACCTCGGGATTCATGGCTGCTAGCTGTCGTGCACGAAACGTGGGCCGGCCACGGTTAACCCGTCGCATAATCTCCGCAGCCATGTCCTGCAACGGGAGCTCCGCGCAGGCAAGGCCGGCCCGGGATACCACCCCGGGCATTCCCCATACCGCGCTGGTGGGTTGGTCCTGCACCAGGATCTGTGCGCCGGCCTTGGCAAGTTGGCGACAGCCTTCCAGGCCGTCCTGGCCCATCCCCGTCAACACCACAGCCAGCACATTGGGACCATAGGCTTTGGCGGCGCTGGCAAACAGAATATCCACGGCGGGTCGGCAGAAATTCACTGGCTCGCTGCGCTGGGGAGCGACCAGGGTGTTGTCACCAACCTTATCCACGGTCATGTGATAGTCACCGGCGGCCAGCCAGACCTGGCCCGGTTCGGCACGCTGGCTACTGTCGCATTCAGCCACGCTTAACAATGCGTTCTGGTTCAGGCGTGTGGCCAGGGCGCGGGTAAACACCGCCGGCATGTGCTGCACCACCAGAATGGGAACAGGGAAATCACCAGGCAGGGCCGGGATCAGCTGGCCCAGAGCGCGTGGCCCGCCCATGGAGGCACCGATTACCACCAGATCCACCCGCGATGGAATGCGATGATGCTGGAGCTGTGATGCTACCGGACGGGGTTGAGGGGTCGGAGTCACTGATGGCTTGCTGTCCCGTCGCAACAGGGTTTTGATTTTTCCCAGCAGGCTGTTCTTGATGTAGTCCCGCGCTTCGGCGGCGGTGCCCACCATGGCGGGCTTGGGCACATAGTCGCTGGCACCCAGGGACAGGGCCTCGATGGTTACCATGGCGCCGCGCTCGGTAATGGAGCTGAATACCAGCACTGGAAGTTCAGGGCGGCTTACCTTCAGTTCCTTGAGCATTTCCAGCCCGCCCATGCCGGGCATTTCCACATCCAGGATCAGCAGATCCGCTTCCACCCTTTGCAATCGATCGAGACCCTGGCGTCCATCGGAAGCCGTGCCCACCACAACGATGTCAGGGTCTTCTTCCAGAATCTGGGTGAGGATATGCCGAACCGCAGCAGTATCATCCACCAGAAAGACACGAATATTGCTCATGCTCTCTGTGCTCGTTGGAGTCCCATCATTTCCAGCTTGCAGGCAAGGGCCTCCGAGGAAAACGGTTTCATCAGGTATTCATCGGCGCCTGCGGTGAGGGCTTCGACCATCTGGCCCACTTCCGCCTCACTGGTGACCACCAGTAACTTCATGTTGCTATAGCACGGCTTTTGTCGCACCGCGCGGATAAATTCCAGGCCGTTCATGACCGGCATGTTCCAGTCCACCAGGGCCAGAGAGGGAATAGTGTCATCCCCCTCCAGCAGGGTGATGGCCTGCTGGCCATCACCGGCTTCGCTGGTCTGGTAACCCAACTGCTGAAGCAGGTCCCCGAGGATCAGGCGCATGGCCCGGGAGTCATCAATGACCAGTGCTTGTGTGGTAGTCATGATCGTGGTCCCTCAATTATTTCTGGTTATCCGCGCGTCCGGTGCGCTCTGCATCCACCACCAGGGTCTGCAGGTCTGCGGCCAGCTTGGCCAGGTCCGTGGCTGCCTGACGCATGCTGTCCACGCCGGCATTGGTGCTTTTCGCCGCTTCAGCAACGCCACCGATATTACCGGCGACTTCGTTGGTGCCCTTGGCTGCGTCGGCGACACGACGCCCCATTTCATTGGTGGTAATGGTTTGTTCCTCCACCGCCGAGGCAATGGAGCCCTGTACCTGGCTGATGTGGTGAATCACTTCGCTGATACGGGCGATACCTTCGATGGCGCCTTTCACATCCACCTGGATAGCCTCGATCTTCTGGCCGATGTCCTCGGTGGCCCGGCCGGTTTCCTTGGCCAGTTCTTTCACTTCATTGGCGACCACGGCAAAACCGCGACCGGCATCTCCGGCCCGGGCGGCCTCAATGGTGGCATTGAGTGCCAGCAGGTTGGTTTGCTGGGCGATGCCGGTAATGACCTTGATCACCTTGCCGATTTCCGCACTGCTGGTGCCAAGGCTGCTGATGGTGGTGTTGGTACCTTCGGCAATGCTCACTGCCTCGTCGGCCACGCGGGCGGCGTCGGTGGCGTTCTTGGCGATTTCCTTGATGCTGGCACCCATCTCCTCGATGCCGCTGGACACTGCCTGCACGTTTTCGTTGATGTCTTCGGCGGTGCGCACGGCGGAGTTGGCCTGGCTGCTGGTGACTCCCGCGTTAGAGCCCATTTGATCACTGGTAGCAATCATTTCCTCGGAGGACGTAGCCAACACTTCCACGGTGCCGCGAATACGTTCTTCCAGCAGCACTTTTTCGGTGATGATTTCCCAGGTGAGCATGGGGCCCACATAGTTGCCTTCGGCGTCGTAGATCGCGTTTACCAGCAGATCGGCTTTCTCGTCGCCGATATTGATACGGGCGCGGTAGGGAAGGTTGGTGGGATCAGAAAGAATGCGGCGCTGGTGCTCGGGTTGTTTGTGGAAAACATCAATATTGGCACCCAGCAATTCGCTGGCCTTGATGGGCAGATAGGATTCCAGCTTTTCCATGGTGGCGGTGGCAGCCGGGTTCAGATAGATGATTTTCAGATCCCGATCGCACAGAAAAACGTTGGTGGGCATTTGATCCACCATGTTCATCACGCGGCGGAATTCGTTTTCCTGGCGCAGTTCGGTGGTCACATCTTCCCAGCAGACGGTGTAGCCGATAATTTTTTCTTCTGTGCTCATCACCGCATTGATACGGGTGCGCAGGGTGACGCCGCCAAAGTTGAAGTCCGCGGAGTGCGGCATGGCCTTGGGATCACGGAGAATGTTTTCCACCCGCTTCGGGTCGCGATGAAAGCGATGGATATGGCCGTTGAGGATATCCTCGATCTTGACGCCGAAGGTCTTGAAGATCGGCTGGGCGATAGTGGACAAGGTCTCTGCGGCACGTGGGTTGATGTAGACAATATTAAGATTGGTGTCAGCCACAAATACATTGGCTTGCAGGCTGGCCATGGTGCTCTTCACGCCTTCCAGGCTGTCGGTAACGGACTTGCTGGTGTCCACATCACGAAGCGCAGTGTCATTTGGGGTCGGCTGGCCGCTGCCATTGGTCGTTTCTGTGGCGTCTGTATTCACGATGTCCCTCTTTAATGGCGCAACGGTATTCATGATGGTGTCGATGTGGCTGGGCTCCAGATCCAGAGACTCCAATGTCTCTTTCAGGTGAACCGCCACCCGGTCGAAGTTTTTGTCAGTGATATGCAGGTTCTTGTGGGCGTCGGCCATGGAACGGCCCTGATAAATTTTTGGTCCGCCAAGCACCTGGGTGAAGAACTGCACCTGCGATTCTTCCAGACCGTTGCGCTGTTTGTGGCGGAAATAAGGGGCCAGCGCCTGGTCTTCCAGCACCCGGTTGTAAAACTCGGTTACCACGGCTCGGACAGCTGCCTCGCCGCCTACCTGGCTATAAAGAGAGTTGTCGTTTGCGTGATCCAGATTATCTGTCATTGCTGTCTATCCCCGTGGCTTGTTATTGCAATACTGAATGTGATGCGCGACTGGCAGAGCGGTTGCACAATTCGTCAGCCAGAAGCGTGTCCAAGTCCAGTAGCAGGTACAGCTTTCCCTGTACCGGGAATACGCCGCGCATGAACTTGCGAGGCGCCCCCTTTAGCGTTTCCGGTGGTGCTTCGATGTCTTTCGGTTCTACGCTGACAATGTCTCCGATGCGATCCACCATCAGGCCGACTTGCTCGCCGCGGTGATTGATGATGATGTTGATAGTGTTTTCTTCGCCGCTTTCGCCAGGTAGTCGCAGTACTTTGCGAAGGGCGATGGCGGGCACAATGCGCCCGCGAATATTCATCAGCCCGAGAACCCCGGGAGGTGCCAGCGGAATGTCAGTAATCTGATGATTGGCCAGGACTTCCTGAACGTTGTCGACCACCACGCCGTAGTGTTTTTCCGCAACGGAAAATGTGCAGATCAGTTGGTTAGTTTCCATTGCTGTCCTCATTTCTGAGCTTGCCGTTGAATCGGCTGAACAGGGCTTCACAATCGATAAAGTCCGTCACATGCCCCTGCAGAATAGCGGCGCCGAGGATGCCCTCGGTCTGGGCGCTTTGCTGCATGGCCGCCTCGTCGTCGCTGACGATATCGATAATGTCGTTGACCACCAGACCCACTTCGCCGAATTCGGTGGGCTGCACCACAATGCGGATAATGTCTTGCTCAATCGCGGCAGGGTGGCTGTTATCACCAAGACGAATCAGCGGGAGAATACCGCCACGGTACTGAATCACTTCCCGGCCAGCGGAGTATTCGATCAGGTCGATACTGATTTCTTCCAGGCGTGACACTTTCGACAGGGCGATGGCAGAGCGACCAGTGCTGGCATCCGGGCGCACCAGTAGATAGTTCTCAGCAGCGCGAATAGGCTGGGTTTCCGCATCGAGCGGATTTTCCTGTTGGCGCAGTTTTCGTTCGTGGCGGGTCACACCGGCGAAGTCCGCAGTAGATTTCACATCCAGGATCAATGCCACCCGGCCATCGCCCATGATGGTGGCGCCGGCAAAGCAGGGGTTGTCCTTGAGGAGTCGGCCCAGGGGTTTGACCACGATTTCTTCGGTATCGCGAACGTCATCCACCAGCAGCCCAAATTCCTGCTGGTCAGCGGTGAGCACCAGAATGAACTGGTCTTTCTGTGTTTCCTGGTCTCCCATCTGCATCAGAGAGCGCATGTCGACCAGTGGCAGCAGTCTGCCTCGAAGCCGATAGACCAGGGCGTCGTGGACGGTCTCGATATCCTTATCGAGACGGTCGGCTTCCACGTAGACCACTTCCATCAGGTTGACCTGAGGAATGGCGAAACGCTGATGGAGGCAACGCACGATCAACGCCGGGACAATGGCGAGGGTGAGCGGAATTTTCAGTTTCAGTGTGGTGCCTCGGCCGGGGATACTCTTGATATCAATGGTCCCGCCGATGCGCTCCACATTGGTCCGTACTACATCCAGACCCACACCACGACCCGACAAGTCACTGACGGTCTCAGCGGTGGAAAATCCGGGCTCGAAAATGTAGCGAATCTTTTCCTGTTCGGTGAGCTTTTCCGCCTGTTCTGGGCGCACCAGCCCAACCTCCATGGCTCGCCGGATAATTTTGTCACTGTCCAGCCCGGCGCCGTCGTCGCGGACTTCTACGGTGACGTTGCCGCTTTCGTGATAAGCGCTCATGGTAAGGGTGCCGGTTTCCGGCTTGCCTTTGGCGCGACGATTTTCCGGGGTCTCAATGCCATGGTCCACGGCGTTGCGAACCAGGTGAATGAGTGGGTCGCGAATCGCTTCCAGCAGGCTGCGGTCCAGCTCGGTATCGCCACCCTTGAGAATCGGGGTAACCCGTTTGCCGGTTTTTCTTTCCAGATCCAGAAGCAGGCGAGGGTAGGTGGACCAGGCATTACGGATGGGCTGCATGCGGGTCTGCATCAGGCCTTCCTGCAGTTCGCTGGTGACCATGTTGAGACGCTGGGACAGATTGACCAGTTGTGCGTCGTTCTGGCTAGCGGTGTGCTGCAGCAGCTGGTTGCGGGTGAGTACCAGCTCGCCGACCACATTCATAAGCTTGTCCAGCAGCATTACATCCACACGTACGGTGGTATCGCTCTTTCCTGCCTGTTGCTGGCTGGTGTTTTCCGGCTCTGTTTTTTCCGGCGAGGAGTGGTCGCTCGTCGGTATGACATGTTGTTCGCGGGTTACCGCTGGTTCTGCTTGTTCGGGTTTGGTCGGTTGAGGAGGTTGCTGCGCGATTTGAGGTGGGCCTGCAGCAGCTTCATTTTGCGGGCGGGCAGGGATCAGTGCATGTAACCGATCCATCAAGGCCTGTGGTGCCGGGTCTCCGTCTTTACCATCATTGTGAATACGCTTGAGGAAAACACGGATTTCATCCACCCCGTCCAGTAGCGCGGTCGCATGCGGAAGATCCATATGTTGATCTCCGTCGCGCATGGCGCCAAGGATATCTTCCAGAGCATGGCTCAAGGTCTCCAGCTGCGTGAACCCGAAAAAACCGCAGGTGCCCTTGATGGTATGGATTGCCCGGAAGGCGCTGGCAATACGCTCACTATCATGGGGTGAGCGTTCCAGTGCCACGATATCCTGTTCCAGTTGCCCCAGATTTTCGTCACTTTCGATCAGAAAACTTTGCAGTGCCTTGTCGTTTTCCTGCATCCGGCCTTCTCTCCCTTGAACGTGCCATGCGTTGTTATTGGTATCGACGTTGCTGTTCAGCCGGCGGCAAGTTTGCGTAATGACGACAGTCGTAAGATGGAACGCAGATCGGCGTCATGGGGCGGTTTCACAAGATAGTTGTCACACCCGGCCTGGCGGCCAGCCAAGTGGGCTTCTGCGGAGGTCATACTGGAGAGCATAGCAATGCGGGCCGGGCTGCCTTTCTGGCGAAGGACACTGCAGGCCTCAAGGCCACCCATTACCGGCATTTCCACATCCAGGAAGATCAGATCAAAGGGGCGTTTCTCGGCACACGCCAGCGCCTGACAACCATCGGCTGCCTGGGCAATGTCCAGGTCATAGGAGCCGGCAGCCAGTTCGTGCAACTTGGCGGTGATCAAGCTTCGTATGGTGGTGCTGTCGTCCACCACCAGGATGTTGAGTCTATCCATGACCCTTCCCTGTGTAGCTGCTACTTGCATTCTGTTCCCCGGATCCCGGTTGAGACCGCTAAAGCAGCGTTGGCTGCTTCCCCCATAGAACAGGCGCAACTATTTTTATATATACAGAATATGGAAATGAAAGTCTGGGTGGACGAACGGTGCCGTTTCGTCGATGTTCGCCCGGAACCTTATTAGTATGCTTTTTTCCAAATCTGCTTCACAAAAAATGGCCATGCCCTTGTTAGGGGTATAAGTACCATGGTTCTTTTCACGCAAGCTTCACGCGGGGGATAAACGAAAACCGGGGGGCGACGAACGGGCGTCGGGGGGGGATTGTCGAGGGAGGGAAGGATAAACTGCCAGGCCCACCCGGGGCCCGGCAGATTGAAAGCCGGGTCAGTGGCCTCCTTCTTCCTTCGGCTTGCCATTCAGCGGAACGCCAGCGAGCTTTCGGACTACCACATAGAAGAGCGGAATAAAGAAGATTGCGAGCACAGTAGCGGTGAGCATGCCACCGAATACCCCGGTACCGATGGCGTTACGGGCGCCGGCGCCGGCGCCGGTGCTGATCATCAGCGGGGTAACCCCGAGCATGAAGGCCAGTGAGGTCATCAGGATGGGCCGCAGTCGCATGCGTACCGCTTCCAGGGTGGCCTTGACCAGATGCTCGCCTTTCTGCTCCAACTCCAGGGCAAATTCCGCAATCAGAATGGCGTTCTTCGCCGATAGCCCGATGGTGGTGAGCAGGCCAACCTGGAAGAACACATCGTTTTCCAGCCCGCGGAAGGTGGCAGCCAGCACGGCACCGATCACGCCGAGCGGGACCACCAGCATGACGGCGAAGGGAATGGACCAGCTTTCATAGAGTGCCGCAAGGCAGAGGAAGACCACCAGCAGGGAAATCGCATACAGGGCAGGCGCCTGATCGCCGGACTGGCGCTCTTGATATGAGAGACCGGTCCACTCGGAGCCGAACCCGGCAGGCAGCTTGGCGGTGAGCTCTTCCATGGCATCCATGGCATCACCGGTACTATAGCCGGGCGCGGCGTTGCCCTGAATATTCACCGAGGAGACCCCGTTGTAGCGCTCCAGCTTCGGAGACCCGTAGGTCCAGTGGCCGGTGGCGAAGGCAGAGAAAGGCACCATCTCGCCCTGATTATTGCGTACGAACCAGTCATCAATGTTTTCCGGCAGCATGCGATAGGGCGCGTCAGCCTGCACATACACCCGTTTCACTCGGCCCCGGTCGACAAAGTTGTTCACATAGCTGGAGCCCCAGGCAATCTGCAGGGTGCTGTTGATGTCACTGATGCTCAGCCCCAGCGCCTTAGCTTTCTGCTGGTCAATGTCGAGTTGGTACTGGGGGCTGTCTTCCAGACCATTGGGGCGCACCCCGGCCAGGCGCGGGTCCTGGCTGGCCATACCCAGTAGCTGGTTGCGGGCCTTTATCAGGGCCTCGTGACCCTGACCGGCCTGGTCCAGCAGCTGAAAGTCAAAGCCGCTGGCGTTACCCAGTTCGGGGATCGAGGGGGGGTTGAGGGCAAAGATCATGGCTTCGCGGATGCTGGCGAAGAAGCCCATGGAGCGGCCCACTACCTGATTGACGCCATCCACGGACAGATCACGCTCGCTCCAGTCCTTCAGGTTGACGAAGGCCAGGCCGGCGTTCTGGCCCTGGCCGGTAAAGCTGAAGCCGGCCACGGTGAACAGGCCATCCACGGCGGAGGCTTCCTCGTTGAGGTAGTAATTCTCCATCTTCTTCAGCACATCCACGGTCTGCTCCTGGGTGGAGCCGGCTGGCAGGGTGACCAGAGTGAACATGGTGCCCTGGTCCTCTTCCGGCAAGAAGCTGGACGGCAAGTTCATGAAGGAATAGCCCAATACGCCCACGATCACCACATAGATGGCTAGATAACGGCCGCGGCGCCCGAGAATTTTTTCCACCCGGCCCTGATAGGCCAGGCTGCTACGATCGAAAGTGCGGTTGAACCACCCGAAGAAGCCTTTATCGGTTTGATGCTCTGTATCCTTGGCCTTGAGCATGGTGGCACACAGGGCTGGGGTGAGGATCAGGGCGACCAGCACGGACAGCACCATGGCGGAGACAATGGTGATCGAGAACTGCCGGTAAATCGCCCCGGTGGAGCCGGGGAAGAACGCCATGGGGATAAATACCGCCGACAGCACCAGCGCGATGCCTACCAGGGCGCCGGTGATCTGGCCCATGGATTTGCGGGTGGCTTCCTTGGGGGGCAGCCCTTCTTCGTGCATGACCCGTTCCACGTTTTCCACCACCACGATGGCATCGTCCACCAGCAGGCCAATAGCCAGCACCATGCCGAACATGGTCAGGGTGTTGATGGAGAAGCCGAAGGCGGCCAGCACGCCGAAGGTGCCGAGCAGAACCACCGGCACAGCAATGGTGGGAATCAGGGTGGCGCGGAAGTTCTGCAGGAAAAGGTACATCACCAGGAACACCAGCACGATGGCTTCGAACAGGGTATGTACCACTTCCTCAATGGAGATCTCCACGAACGGGGTGGTGTCGTAGGGGTAATCCATCTCCATTTTGTCGGGGAAGAAGGGCTTCAATTCTTCCAGGCGAGCGCGCACCGCATCCGCTGTATCCAGCGCGTTCGCGCCGGAGGCCAGGCTGATCGCCAGGCCGGCAGCGGGTTGGCCGTTATAGCGCCCCACCACATCGTAGTTCTGTGCGGCCAGTTCCACCCGAGCCACATCCCGCAGGAACACCTGGGATCCATCCGGGTTTACTTTGAGCAGGATGTTCTGGAACTGTTCGGTACTTTGCAGACGGGTCTGGGCAATGATGTTGGCGTTGAGCTGCTGGCCTTCCACGGCCGGTGCACCGCCGAGCTGGCCGCTGGCTACCTGGTTGTTCTGCACCTGAATAGTCTGGGTGATGTCCTGAGGTGTCAGGTCGTATTTGTTGAGCTTGTTCGGGTCGAGCCAGATACGCATGGCGTAGGGGGAGCCGAACAGCTGGATCTTGCCGACACCCGGTACCCGGCTGATCGGATCCTGCACATTGGAGGCCACATAGTCGGCCAGGTCGGCCCGGCTGAGGCTGCCGTCCTCGGAGGAAAAGGACACCACCATCAGGAAGGAATCCGAGGATTTGCTGACCTGGAGACCCTGTTGCTGCACTTCCTGGGGGAGTAGGGGAGTAGCCAGTTGCAACTTGTTCTGCACCTGAACCTGGGCGATATCCGCGTCGGTGCCCGGGGCGAATGTCAGCGTGATCTGGGCGTTGCCGAAGGAATCGCTGCTGGAGCCGATGTAGAGCAGGTTATCGATGCCGCTCATCTGCTGCTCGATCACCTGGGTGACCGAGTCTTCCACGGTTTTTGCCGAGGCACCGGGATAGTTGCCGGCAATGGTCACCGCTGGCGGGGCCACGGCCGGGTACTGTTCTACCGGCAGGGTATAGATGGCCAGGGCACCGGCCATCATCATGATGATGGCGATAACCCAGGCAAAAATCGGGCGGTCAATAAAGAATCTGGCCATGGTTTTCCCGTTTCTCGTTACGTCGAGTTAGTGTGCGCCAAGTAAACCGCGTGGCGTTATTGCGCTGCGCCTTGGTCCCCGCCTTGAGCGGCGGGGGCCTGGGAGGGTTGTGCTTGCTGTTCGGTATCAACCGGGCTGACCGGAATGCCCGGCTGGATTTTTTGCAGCCCATCCACGATCAGACGATCGCCGTCTTGCAGACCGCTGGCGATCAACCACTCGTTATCCACGGCGCGTTCGGTGACCACATTCACTTTTTTCACCGTGTTGTCGTCGGCGATGAGCATGGCGCTGGCCTGGCCAGTAGGGTCACGGGTAATGCCTTTCTGGGGAACCAGAATGGCATCTTCTCGCTGGCCTTCAGGGAGGCGACCGCGGACGAACATACCCGGCAGCAGATCGCCGTCCGGGTTGGGGAAGAGCGCGCGCAGAGTCACAGAGCCGGTGCTTTCGTCCACTGCGTATTCGGAGAACTGCAGGGCACCGGGTTTGCTGTACTCGCTGCCGTCTTCCAGGATCAGGGTGATACGTGCTTCATCGTCGCTGACCTGCTGCAGTTCGCCGGCTTCCATGGCCTGGCGCAGGCGACGCAGCTCGATGCTGGACTGGGTCAGATCCACATAGATGGGATCCAGCTGGCGGATGGTTGCCAGGGCATTGGCCTGGTTGGCGGTGACCAGGGCGCCGGCAGTCACGGTGGAACGCCCGATGCGGCCGCTGATCGGCGCTTCGATGGTGGCGTAATCCAGGTTGATCTGTGCGCTTTGCAGATTGGCCCGGGCGGCGGCCACAGCGGCCTTGTTTTCATCCAGGGCGGCTTTGGCTTCGTCATATTCCTGCTGGCTGACAGAGCGGCGTTCCAGCAGCGTCTTGAAGCGTTCCACACGCAGGGTGTTGGAGTTCAGGGTGGCCTGGGCTCGAGCCAGCTCCGCCCGGGCAGAAGCTACGGTTGCCTGGTAGGTGCGTGAATCGATTTTATAGAGGGGTTGCCCGGCTTCCACCTTCTGGCCTTCCTCGAACAGGCGCTTTTCGATCACGCCGCTTACCTGCGGGCGCACTTCGGCAATCTGGTGAGCGGTGGTGCGCCCGGGCAGCTCCCGGCTAAGGGTAGTGGACTTTGCCTTTACTGTAATGAAGCCAACCTGCGGGGCCTGTTGCTGCTGTTGCTGACCGGCCTGCTCAGCATCACTGCAACCGGCAAGCTGCAGGGCAAGGGCGCCCGCCAGAAGGGAGAGAATCAAACCGCTGCGCATAATCACCTCTGTTTTCAATACACGCCGTCAGGCACCGACTCGGCGAAGGGGCGGTGCTTGCAGGAAATATGAATCAGGTTCAGTATATACATTCAGCAATGTATGTATAGGCCCGACAGTGAAATCCATTCAATTTTCTTGAGTCCATTAAAGAGTATTCCATGGTCAGGCGAACGAAGGCAGAAGCGCTGCAAACCCGGGCTCAGATCCTGGATGCCGCCGAGCAGGTTTTTCACCGTAAAGGGGTACTGTCCGCCTCTTTAAAAGATATTGCCAGTGAGGCCGGGGTGACGCGAGGGGCAATCTACTGGCACTTCAAGAACAAGCATGATGTGTTCATGGCTATGGTGGATCGCAGCCGCCTGCCGTTCGATAGTCTGGCGGAGCGGGCGGAGGACGCCAGTGAGCCGGATCCACTGGGGCGCCTGCGCGAGTTTATGGTCTACCTGTTACAGCAAGCAGTCTGTGATCCCGGCCAGCGGCGGCTTTTCGAGATCATGTTCCAGAAATGCGAATTCAGCGGTGAAAATGCCGATTTGCTGGATCGTCAGCGCGACGCCTGCCGGGACTCCTCCGGGCGGCTGACGCGGACCTTTGCCAACGCTATCGCCCGTGGGCAACTCCCGAAAAACCTGGATAGGGTGAAATCTGTTACCTGGCTACACAGCCAGCTCACCGGCGTGATCATGAACTGGCTAGTCGATCCAGAGGTGCTGGACCTGGAGCGGGCGGCTACGGATTTTGTCGATACCTGCCTGTTTGCCCTGCAGCATTCTCCCTCGCTGCGAACCTCTCCCGGGCTGTGATTCCAAGCCACTGAATTGGCAACTGAAATGCCGGTCCGCATTTCCGATAACTGGTCTGTGCAGAGCACATACCCGGTGGTATGTTTCTGGTCCCTCCCCGAAAAATACCGCTTATAGCCTTTGTCAGATTTCGTTTCAAAAAACGAAACGTCATTCCAAAATAGTATTGACGACCCTCCCGAGCCATGTCAGATTGACTGGCGAGTCAACATCTTGTTTCCGCTGAAGGGCGGTGGGACCGCCGATTCCCTTCAGCATTCGCTACAGCAGCAACACCAATAAAAGGCGCTTATGAAAGCGCCGCGGGAGAGCACAACATGTTTGATCGGCACTATGCGGTCTGGCCGGAGAATATGCCGCGCCACCTCAGCCTGCCGCAGACCAGCCTCTATACTAATCTGGAGGTTTCGGCCCTGCGTTATCCCCACCGGGATGCAATCAACTATTACGACAGCCCCATCACCTTCGCCGAACTCAAGCAGCAGGTGGATGCCCTGGCGGGCTATCTGCAATCGCTGGGGGTAGAGAAGGGCGACCGGGTGCTGCTGTTCATGCAGAACGCGCCCCAGTTCATCATCAGCTATTACTCCATCCTTCGAGCCAATGCCATTGTGGTGCCGGTGAACCCCATGAACCGGGCCGCCGAACTGGAGCATTACCTGCAGGACACCGAAGCTGCCGTGGCCATCTGTGGCCAGGAATTGTTGCCGGCAGTGGCCCCAGTGGTGGGCATGGTGAACCTGCGCCATGTGATCGTGGCGGCCTATAGCGATTACATCACCCGTAACACGGACCTGCCGCTACCCGCCGAGGTGGAAGCGCCGGCGGTGGCGCTGAACAGCCCGGCCCACATTGCCTGGAAAGACGCCATTGGTGCCGGTGAAACCCCCAGAGAACTTTTAGTCGGCCCGGATGATCTGGCGGTGTTCCCCTACAGCTCGGGTACCACCGGTGCCCCCAAGGGCTGTATGCACACCCACGGCTCGGTGATGGCCACCTGTGTCCAGGGGAGCGCCTGGATTCATGGCACCACTGAGTCGGTGACCCTGGCCACGCTGCCGTACTTCCATGTGACCGGCATGCAGGGCTCAATGAATTCGCCGATCTATGGTGGTTCATTGATCGTGTTGATGACCCGCTGGGATCGTCGCGTGGCCGCCACCTTGATTGAGCGTTACAAGGTCAGCCGCTGGGTGAATATCGTCACCATGGCCATCGATCTGCTCTCCGATCCGGACGTGGAGCAATACGACCTGTCCTCCCTGGAGAATATAGGTGGCGGCGGGGCGGCTATGCCGGCGGCGGTGTCCGACAAACTCTTCCAGCTCACCGGTCTGCGTTACATGGAAGGCTATGGCCTGTCCGAAACCATCGCCGGTACCCATATCAATCCCACCGATAACCCCAAATCCCAGTGTCTGGGAATTCCGGTGTTCGATATCGATTCGCGCATTGTGGCAGTGGAAGAAGACGGTCAAACCGGCAGGGAACTGGGCCCCGGTGAAGTGGGGGAAATCATCATCCACGGGCCGCAGGTGTTCCAGGGTTACTGGAAGCGCCCCCAGGAAACACAAAAGGCGTTTATCGAGCTGGAGGGCAAGCGTTTCTTCCGCACCGGCGATCTGGGCTACTACGACGAAGAGGGCTATTTCTTCATCGTCGATCGGGTCAAACGGATGATAAATGCGTCCGGGTTCAAGGTCTGGCCGGCGGAGGTGGAAAGCCTGATGTATCGCCACCCGGCCATCCAGGAAAGCTGCGTCATTTCCACGCCTCACCCGCGCCGCGGCGAAACCGTGAAAGCCTGCGTGGTCCTGCGTAACGAGATGAAAGGCACGCTTAACGAGCAGGCCATCATCGACTGGTGCAAGGAAGAAATGGCCGCCTACAAGGTGCCACAGGTGGTGGAGTTCCGCGATGAGCTGCCCCGTTCGTCCACCGGCAAGGTGATGTGGCGAGCCCTGCAGGAGCAGGAATGGGCCAGCGAACAGGAGCAGCAGGCTTGCTAGCAAGCCTGGACTGAACTCAGTCAGCGTCACAATAAATGATACGCGGCAGCGCTACGCCGCAGGGGCTGACATAACAAAGGAAAAACGGGAAACAGCGATTGCCGCAGGGTAACCGTTCCCACACACAGGAGGCTTTGCCTTGGACTTATTCATGCAGCAAGTGCTTAACGGCCTGACGCTGGGCAGCATCTACGGGCTGGTGGCCCTGGGTCTGACCCTGGTGTACGGCATTTTGCACGTACCGAACTTCGCCCACGGGGCGCTCTATATGGTGGGCGCCTATGTGTCCTACGTGATCATGGTCGACTTTGGCGCCAATTACTGGCTGGCCATGCTGGGCGCCGCCGGTGCGGTGGCGTTGCTGGCGGTGTTGTGCGAGCGACTGGTGTTCAACCCCTTGCGCCATGCACCGCCGATCCACGACAAGATTGCCGCCATCGGCATCATGCTGTTTCTGGAAGCGCTGGTGCAGATGCACTGGGGCGCAGAATTCCGCCGCATGCCAACCCCTTACACCGGGATTGTCGAATTCGCGGGTCTGACCATGCCGGCCCAGCGGATACTGATTATCGTCGGTGCGTTCTCGCTGATGGCGGTACTGCATCTGTTCCTGAAGAAGACCATGACCGGCTCCACCATTGTTGCCATGGCCCAGAATCGGGAAGGGGCTTTCCTGGTGGGGATCGATGCCAACCGGGTGGCGATGATGACTTTTGCCATCTCCGGAGTGTTGGCGGCGGTGGGCGCAACCCTGTTCGCGCCGATTAACCTGGTGTACCCGGCCATGGGGCATCTGCTGATCATGAAAGCCTTTGTGATCATCATCCTTGGCGGCATGGGCTCCATTCCCGGTGCCATCGTCGGCGGCTTGATCATCGGCTTTGCCGAGGCCTTTGGTGGCTTCTACATCTCCACCGACTACAAGGACATCATCGCCTTCGCCTTGCTGGTGGTGATTCTTTCCATCAAGCCCACTGGCCTGTTCACCAAGGGGGTGCGCTAATGAATGCCCTGCAGAAAATTTCCGATTTTTTCATGACCCCGGCGATGAAGTTCATCATGATCGTCGCGGCACTGCTGTTCCCCTTTGTGGCAGGCAATGAGTACCAGATCTATGTGATGGCGCTGGCGTTTGTCTGGGCCATTGCGGTCTATGGCATGAACATTATCACCGGGCTTTGTGGCCAGTTGAATCTGGCCCATGGCGGCTTCTTTGCCATCGGAGCCTATACGCTGGCCATTCTCACCGTGGATCACGGCTGGCCTTTCTGGTGGGCCTTTGTGGCCGCCGGTGTGTCCGGTGCGTTGTTGGGCTTCCTGGCCGGGGTGGTGTCGTTGCGACTGAAGGAGCATTACTTTGCCATCTTTACCCTCTGTGTTGGGTTCATCATTTATCTGTTGATCGATAAATGGGAAGAGCTGACTCACGGTGCCCTGGGCATTATCAATATTCCCGCACCCAGCGGTTTCGGGCTGGTGGATTTCACCGAAACCACGCCGTTCTATTACTTGGCTCTGGTATTCATGGTGCTGTCCATCTGGTTGGCGGCACGTATTGCCAATTCCCTGCTGGGTCGCAGTTTCCGGGCCATTCGTATCAGTGACGAGCTGGCGGCCTCCCTGGGTATCAACCTGATGCGCAACAAGGTGCTGGCATTCGTTCTGTCCACCACCTATGCCAGCGTGGCCGGTGCGCTGTATGCCGGCATGGTGCGCTTTATCGGCCCGGCAGAAGCCGACGTGGTACACACCTTCGACATGATTACCTTCCTGCTGGTGGGCGGTATCGGCACCCTGATGGGGCCGTTGTTTGGCACCCTGGCGATTACCTGGCTGACCCAGTCCCTGCAGTTCCTGGAAGAGTACCGGATGATCGTGTTCGGCCCGTTGCTGGTGGTGCTGGTGATCTTCTTCCCTCGCGGTGTGGTGGGTACGTTCCTGACCTGGCGAGGACGCCGTCTGGCCGCAGCGCAGGAAACCGCCAAAAAGGAATCTGCCAGCGAAAAAAAGCCGCAACCGAACAAGGCGGTAACACCTCGCAACCAGGAGGCCGGTAACCATGCTTAAGATCAATAATCTGACCAAACGGTTCGGGGGTCTGGCGGCGGTCAACAACGTCAGCATCGAATTCGAAGCCAACAAGATCAACGCCATCATCGGCCCCAACGGTGCGGGTAAAAGTACCTTCTTCAATCTGGTGGCCGGTGCCATGGCACCCACTGAAGGCTCCATCGAATATCAGGGTATGGATATCACCGGTATGGCCTGTGATCGCATTGCCCGCCTGGGTATCGCGCGGACCTTTCAGACTACTTCCCTGTTCGATGAATCCACGGTGCTGGACAACCTGATCGTGGGCCACCGTCTGCGCACCCAGTCACGCTTGTGGGACGTCATCATCAACTCCAAGCGCCTGCGTGATGAAGAGAAAAAATGTCGTTCCCGGGCCCAGGAAGTGCTGGATTTTGTCGGCCTGTCCCACATCGGTCACCGCATTACCGCGGACATCAGCCAGGAAGAGAAAAAGCGCGTGGCTTTTGCGTTGGCCCTGGCCACCGATCCGGAGCTGGTACTGCTGGATGAACCCGCCGGTGGTATCAACCCGGAGGAGACCGAGAACCTGGCCTCACTGATCCGCAAGATGGTGGAGCACGGCGTCACCGTCTGCCTGATCGAGCACAAAATGGACATGATCATGAGCCTGGCCGACAAGATCATGGTGCTGGACCACGGTGAAAAAATTGCCGAAGGCACCCCGGAACAAATTCGCAACAATCCGGTGGTAATCGAAGCCTATCTGGGGAGTGATGACGATGCTGCAGCTTAACGAAGTGGAAGCCCGCTACGGCAGCTTCAAGGCCCTGGAAAAAGTCTCCATGACGGTGGGTGAGGGCGAATTGGTGGTGCTGTTGGGTGCCAATGGTGCTGGCAAGAGCACGCTGTTCAATACCATCAGTGGTCTGCTCAAACCCACTGCCGGGACGATTTCCCTGAATGGCAAGGATGTCACCGGCCTCAAGCCTTCCGGCCTGGTACAGAGTGGCGTGGTGCAGTGTCCTGAAGGGCGCAAGTTGTTCCCGGAAATGTCAGTGCTGAAAAACCTGATGCTCGGTGCCTATGTGCACCGCCGGGACAAGACCGCCATCAAGAGGACACTGGACCAGGTGCTGGCACTGTTCCCGATCCTCGACGAGAAGAAGGATCATCCGGCCGGATCACTCAGTGGTGGCCAGCAACAGATGGTGGCCATCGGACGCGCCATGATGGGGCGGCCAAAACTACTGCTGCTGGACGAGCCTTCTCTGGGGCTGGCCCCGCTGGTGGTGAAGCAGATGTTTGAAACCATCAAGGGTATCAACGAGCAAGGCACCACGGTGTTGCTGGCGGAGCAGAATGCCTTCGCCGCACTGAAAATTGCTCACCGCGCCTACGTGATCGAAAACGGTCGCTTGGTGATGGAGGGTGATAAGGACGCGATGCTGGGTAATGAAGAAATTCGCAAGGCCTACATCGGGGCCTGAGGCGATAACCCGCAGCGTGTGCGCTACACAACAAGATTGAGAAATAATAACGGGAGAGTTTCATGAGCAACGGAAAAAACACACTGGTTAAGCGCTTCTGCCGTCTGGCCTGCGCCAGTGCCATCGCATTGGCTGCCAGCGGCGTACAGGCGGCAGAAACCGTTACCATCGGCTTCACCGGCCCGCTGAGTGGCGGTGCCGCGTTGTACGGCCAGAACACCCTGGAAGGCCTGCAAATGGCCGCCAGAGAAATCAATGACAAGGGTGGTTTCAAGGTGGGTGATGAAACCTACGAGATCAACCTGGTATCCCTGGATGACAAGTATGCCCCCAGTCAGGCGGCGGTGAACGGCAAGCGCCTGGTGCAGCAGTACAACGCACCGGTGATCTTTACGCCGCATTCCGGTGGCACCTTTGCGTTACAGGCGTTCAATCAGCGGGATGATTTCCTGGTGATGTCCTATACCTCGGTGCCGACCGTGACCGAGAAGGGCAATGAGCTGACCGTGCGCATTCCTCCCACCTTTACCGGTTACATGAAGCCGTTCACCAAGATCGCCATGGCGGAAAACGGCAAGAAAGTGGCCATCGCCAATGCCACCCATGACTACGCCAAGTACTGGACCAAGGCGTTCGTTCCCACCTGGGAAGCCATGGGCGGTACCGTGGTAGCGGATAACCCCATGGACTACAACAAGTCGGCGGACTTCTATACCGGCGTGAGCAAGGTGCTGGCAGAAAAGCCGGACGTGTTGTTTATCGGCGGGGCGTCGGAGCCCACCGCGCTGGTGGCCAAGCAGGCCCGTCAGTTGGGTTTCAAGGGTGGTTTCGTGATCATGGACCAGGCCAAGATGGGTGAAATGTCCAAGATCATCGGCGGCTACAAAATGCTCGAAGGGTCCGTGGGTGTGGTGCCGCTGACCATGTATGAAGAGCAGGGCGCCAAGGATTTCGTTGCCAAGTACCACAAGCAGAATGATGGCAAGGATCCGACCACCGAAGTGGCCTACAACTACTTCGCCATGCACACCGTGATTCAGGCCATGAAAGAAGCCGGTACCGTGGCGGACTCCAAGGCCATCCGTGCGGCCATGGGCGATGCCCTGAAGAACCTGGCGGAAGAGCATAACCCCTACGGTGTGACGGAGATCGATGCCAAGGGCGGGATGATGGCTGACCCCAACATTGCCACCGTCAAGAAAGGCGGCACCGTTGAGCTGCAGCGTATTTCCGAGGTGCTGGGCGAATAACCCGGCGAGGAAAAAAAGCAGGGCGCCCGGCGCCCTGTTTTTTCGGCTTTTTTCAAATAATGAAATATAATTCCAAAATAATTGAAACCGGTTCGGCTTTGCTTATACTAGAGCCTGTTGGCAGTCATGTGCGTAGCCGTTGAGGCATCGCAGATCAGTGTCAACCTATCCACATCTTCCTGACCCGGCGCGAGACCGGGCGGACACTGCCGTGCTTTACCGGAGCATGGCAGTTCAATGAGGAGAGAACTATGAGTCACCCGGTCAGCCTGAGTCGCGATAGCGATATTGGCGTAATCCGAATCAACTATCCCCCCGTCAATGCGCTGGGCCATGGAGTCCGTGAAGGGTTGCAGAACTGTCTGCGCGAGGCCCTGGCAGACGATGACATCAAGGCGGTGGTGGTCATTGGCGAAGGCAAGACCTTCCCGGCCGGCGCCGATATCCGTGAATTCGGCAAACCACCGCAACAGCCAGTACTACCGGCGGTGATCGACGAATACGAAGCCAGCGACAAGCCGGTGATCGCTGCCATCCACGGCACCGCCCTGGGTGGCGGGCTGGAAGTGGCTCTGGGCTGTGATTATCGCGTGGCCCTGGATAGCGCCCGCCTGGGCCTGCCGGAAGTGAAGCTGGGCCTGCTGCCCGGCGCCGGTGGCACCCAGCGCCTGCCTCGTCTGGTGGGGGCGCAGAAAGCCCTGGAAATGATCGTCGGCGGCAACCCGATCAAGGCGGCCGAGGCCCGCGAGCTGGGCCTGGTGGACGAGGTGGTCAGCGGTGACCTGCTGGAGGGCGCACTGGCCTTTGCCCGCCAGCTGGTGGCCGACGGCGCGCCGCTGCGCAAGATCTCCGAACTGGACGTGCCCGGTGATACCAGTGCCGAGCTGTTCGACCACTTCGAGCAATCCATTGCCAGAAAACAGCGCGGCTTCAAGGCGCCGTTTTCCTGTATCAAGGCGGTCAAGGCTGCGGTGGAATTGCCCTACGACAAGGGCGTGGAACGCGAACGGGAGCTGTTCTTCAAGCTGATGGTCTCCAGCGAATCCGCGGCCCAGCGCCATGTCTTCTTTGCCGAGCGGGAAGTGGCCAAAGTACCCGGTCTCGACAAGGACACGCCCAAGCGCGAAATCAAGCAGGCGGCCGTGATCGGTGCCGGCACCATGGGCGGTGGCATCGCCATGAACTTCGCCAATGCCGGTATTGCGGTGAAGATTCTCGAGGTGAAGGAGGAGGCCCTGGAAAAGGGTATCGCCCTGATCCGCAAGAACTACGAAAACACTGCCAAGAAGGGTCGTATTACTCAACAGCAGGTAGAGCAGCGCATGGCGCTGATCCAGCCCACTCTCAGCTACGATGACCTGGGTGATGTGGATCTGGTGATCGAAGCGGTGTTCGAGAACATGGACGTGAAGAAAGCCGTGTTCAGTGAGCTGGACCGGGTCTGCAAACCCGGCGCCATTCTCGCCACCAACACCTCCACCCTGGACGTGAACCGCATTGCCAGCTTCACCAACCGTCCCGCAGACGTCATGGGCATGCACTTCTTCAGCCCCGCCAACGTGATGAAGCTGCTGGAAAACGTGCGTGGCGAGAAGACCTCCGACGAGGTGATCGCCACCGTCATGGATCTCAGTCGTCGTATCGGCAAGGTCGGTGTGCTGGTGGGCGTGTGCCATGGTTTTGTCGGCAATCGCATGCTGCACAAGCGACAGGCAGAAGCCATTCAACTGGTCAACGAAGGTGCCAGCCCGGAGCAGGTGGACAAGGTGCTGTTCGATCTGGGGTTCCCCATGGGCCCCTTTGCCATGTCTGATCTGGCCGGTATGGATGTGGGTTACCGCATCCGCGAGGAACTGCGCAAGGAAGACCCGGACAATGCGCCGCCGCGCAACTGGACCGACGAACTGGTGGAAGCCGGCCGATTGGGCCAGAAAACCCAGGCTGGCGTATTTGACTACAAAGAAGGCGATCGTACCCCTGTGCCTTCACCGGATGTAGACGGCATTATTGAACAATACCGTAGTGACAACGGGATTGCCCCGCGCGAGATCAGCGATCAGGAAATCCTGGAGCGCTGTATGTACGTGATGGTTAACGAGGGCGCGAGGATACTGGAAGAGGGTATCGCCGCCCGCCCGCTGGATGTGGACGTGATCTGGATCTACGGCTACGGCTTTCCGGTATATCGGGGCGGTGTGCTGTTCTGGGCCGACCAGGTGGGTGTGAAAACCATCCACGACAAGATCAATGAGATCTACCAGCAAACCGGCTCCGATGTCTGGAAGCCTGCCAAACTACTCAGCGAGCTGGCAGAGCAGGGCAAGGGCTTCTACCGCTGAAAGACTCAACGAATGTTGTAACCGGCCGTTGGAGCCTTGCTTGCAAGGCGAACGTGCTCTGAAATCTTCGCCTTGCGAGCAAGGCTCCAACAGCGGTTGCGAAGCAAAGAACAACCTTTAAAGAGGTTTAAAAATGGATATCAACTACACCCCGGAAGAACTGGCGTTTCGCGATGAAGTACGCGCCTTTCTGGATCAGAAGCTGCCCAAGAAAATTGCCAGCAAGGTGAAGAAAAACCAGCACCTGGGCAAGGAAGACACCATCCGCTGGCAGAAAATTCTCAACGAAAAGGGCTGGATGGCCCTGCACTGGCCGAAAGAGCATGGTGGCACCGGCTGGTCTCCGATCCAGAAGCATATCTTCGAGGAAGAGTGCGCCGAGTATGGCGCCCCCACCGTGTTGCCCTTTGGTGTGAACATGGTGGCGCCGGTAATCATCAAGTTTGGCACCGAGGAGCAGAAGAAAACCTATCTGCCTTCCATCCTTAACAGTGATGTGTGGTGGTGTCAGGGGTATTCTGAGCCAGGTGCCGGTTCTGATTTGGCCGGGCTGAAAACCAAGGCCGTCCGCGAAGGCGATCACTACGTGGTCAACGGCCAGAAAACCTGGACCACCCTGGGCCAGCATGCCGACTGGATCTTCTGTCTGGTGCGCACCGATCCCAACGCCAAGAAGCAGGAAGGCATTTCCTTCCTGCTGATCGACATGCAAACCCCGGGCATCACCGTACGCCCGCTGATCACCCTGGACGGCGAGCACGAAGTGAACGAAGTGTTCTTCGACGATGTGAAAGTGCCTGTGGAAAACCTGGTTGGTGAGGAGAACAAGGGCTGGACCTGCGCCAAGTATCTGCTGACCTTCGAGCGTACCGGCATTGCCGGTGTGGGCCAGTCCAAGGCGGCGCTCAAGCATCTCAAGGAAGTGGCTGGCAAGGTTCAGCAGAACGGCAAGCCGCTGATCGAAGACCCGCTGTTCCGCAACCGTCTTGCGGATGTGGAAATGGAGCTGATGGCACTGGAAATGACCAACCTGCGTACTGTGGCCGCCGCCCAGGCGGGCGGTGTCCCCGGCGCGGAAAGTTCCTTCCTGAAAATCATGGGTACCGAACTGCGTCAGGAAATTACCGACCTGTTCCGCCGTGCGGCGGGCCCTTACGCCCAGCCATTCCTGCCGGAAACCTTTGAAGCGGATTACGACGGTGAAATGGTAGGCCCCGACTTTGCCAACAGTGTTTCCACCAAGTACTTCAACATGCGCAAGCTGTCGATCTTCGGCGGCTCCAATGAAATTCAGAAGAACATCATCGCCAAGATGATTCTGGGACTGTAAGGAGACGACCATGGACTTCAAACTGAGCGACGAACAACGCATGCTCGAGGAAACCGTGGGCCGTCTGGTTCGCGATGGTTACCCCTTCGACGTACGTGAAAAAGCCCGCACCAGCGAGCTGGGTTATTCAACAGAAATGTGGCAGCAGTTCGCTGAACTGGGTCTGCTGGGTGTACCGTTTTCTGAAGACTTCGGCGGCTTCAATGGCGGCGGTCCGGAACTGATGGTAGTGGCCGAAGGGTTTGGTCGCGGTCTGGTGCTGGAACCTTATCTGGCCACCGTGATTCTTAGCGGTACCCTGATCGATTTCCTGGGCAGCGACAGCCAGAAAGAAACCCTGATCAGCGCCATCGTCGGCGGCGAAGTGCGCCTGGCCCTGGCCGCCTACGAGCCGGAAGGCCGTTATGATCACACCCATGTGGCCACCACTGCGGAAAAGAGTGGCGATGGCTATGTGATCAACGGTAGCAAGGCGGTGGTCCTGCACGGCGATAGCGCCGACAAGCTGGTCGTAATTGCCCGCACTGCTGGCAGCACCAATGATCGTAATGGTCTGTCCGCCTTTGTGGTGGATGCCTCCGCCGACGGTGTCAGCCGTCGCGGTTATGAAACCATTGATGGTCTGCATGCGGCGGAAATCAGCCTTAACAATGCGCCGGCAGAGCTGCTGGGTGAAGAAGGCAACGCCATTGATGCCCTGGAGAAATCCCTGGCACTGGGCATCGTTGCCCTGTGTGCGGAAGCGTCCGGAGCCATGGAAGTCGCCTGTGACTACACCCTGGACTACATCAAGGAACGCCAGCAGTTCGGTGTGCCCATTGGCAAGTTCCAGGCCCTGCAGCATCGCATGGTGGAAATGCGCATGGAGCTGGAAAAAGCCCGTTCCATGACCATTCTGGCTGCCTGTTCCCTGGAGTTGTCAGCACCGGTACGTGCCAAACGTCTGGCTGCGGCCAAGGCCATTATCGGCAAGTCCGGTCGCAAGGTGGCAGAAGAAGCCATCCAGCTTCATGGTGGCATGGGTATGATGGAAGAAACCGCCGTGTCCCATTACGCCAAGCGTATCGTGATGATTGATCACCAGCTTGGTGATCTGGGCTATCACATGCAGCAGCTGGAAAGCTTGCTGGACGTGGACGAAGACGCAGCGTAACGAGAAACACCAAGGCGGCTTCGGCCGCCTTTTTTGATGACAAAAATTATTTTGCTGTAGGAGCGGCGCTCTCTGTGCCCCGCGGGTATGAGCCGCGAATCACCCAGTTTCGAGTTGCGAGAAGCGAGTTTCGAAAGGCAAAACCGCGAAGGCCGGTCTGGATTTTCGCGAATCGTTTCTCGTGACTCGTTACTGGTTTGGCTTTTCGCAAGCATATTCGCGGCTCGAGCGCCGCTCCTACGGTGTCACTATTCGGGAGAGCACCATGACAATTAACCGCCAGATCATTCTGTCCGAGTACCCCAAGGGCATGCCGCAGGCTGAGCATCTGCCCATGTGTGAAGGGGAGATGCCGTCTCCGAAGGACGGACAAGTTCTGATCAAGACTATTTACCTGTCCCTGGACCCCTACATGCGTGGCCGCATGAGCCCGGCCAAGTCCTACGCCGCCAGTGTGGAGCTGGGTGATGTGATGCAGGGCGCTACCGTTGGCCAGGTGGTGGAATCGCGCCTGGATGGCTATGAAGCCGGCGATTACGTGCTCGGCTTTGGTGGCTGGCAGGAATACTCGGTGCAGGGCAAGGACATGCTGCGCAAGCTGGATCCGAAACAGGCGCCTATCAGCACCGCCGTGGGTGTGCTGGGCATGCCCGGTTTTACCGCCTATGCCGGGTTGCTGGAAATCGGCCAGCCGAAAGAAGGCGAGACGGTTGTCGTGTCTGCCGCCAGCGGCGCGGTCGGTCAGGTGGTCGGTCAGATCGCCAAGCTCAAGGGTTGCCGTGTGGTGGGCGTGGCCGGTGCGCCGGATAAATGCCAGCACGTGGTGGATGTCTATGGGTTTGATGCCTGTGTGAACTACAAGGACGACGACTTTGAAGCCCAGCTCAAGGCGGCGTGCCCGGACGGCATCGATATCTATTTCGAAAACGTGGGTGGCAAGGTGTTTGATGCGGTGATGAAACTGGTTAACGATTTCGCCCGCATTCCCCTGTGCGGTCGCATTGCCCATTACAACGACACCGAAGCGCCCCAGGGTCCGGATCAGTTGCCAGCGTTCCTGACCAAGTTGCTGGTCAAGCGGGTGCTGATCAAGGGTTTCATCCAGTTCGATTATGCTCACCTGATGAAGGACTTCGTTCGTGACATGAGCAGCTGGATGCAGGCTGGAAAAATCCAGTATCAGGAAGATATTGTCCAGGGTCTGGAAAACACCGTGGATGCCTTCCAGGGCCTGCTGGAAGGGCGTAACCGGGGTAAATTGCTGGTGCAGGTCAGCGAGGATGCTTCCCGGTAATGGCAGCAGTGGAAGCGCAGGTCCAAGCGCTTTTTGCGCTGCATGGCCCGCGCTATCGCTGGCTGGCCACGATAACAGTGATGCTCGGTACCATGTCTGTGGTGCTGGCATCTACGATTACCAATGTGGCTATCCCCACCATCATGGTGGAATTTCAGCTGGCCCAGGATCAGGTGCACTGGCTTGCCACCGGCTTTCTTGCTGCCATGACCGTGGGCATGCTGCTCAATGCCTGGTGTGCCCAGAGGTTCGGCGCCCGGGGTGCCTATCTGTTGGCCATGGGGCTGTTTATTGCCGTGTCCATCATCGGCGCGTTCAGTGAGCAGTTTCCTCTGCTGGTGGCTGCCCGTATCGGGCAGGGGCTGTTGGCCGGCCTGATACAACCGTTGGCCATGATTACCATCTTCCAGGTCTTCCCGCTTAACCGTCGTGGCCAGGCCATGGGTATCTATGGTCTGGGCGTGGTGCTGGGCCCGGCCATTGCTCCCGCCATTGGTGGGGTGCTGGTGGATACCCTGTCCTGGCGAGCGGTGTTCCTGGTGGTGTTGCCAGCCTGTGTGATTGGCATGGCCATGGCCTGGCGTTACCTGCCCGGCAAGGATCGTCAGTTGGCGGCGATTCGCCTCGACCGCGCCGGTGTCCTGTTATTGGCAATGGGTATCACGGCAGTATTATGGGGCCTGGCCAATGGTCACCGACGTGGCTGGGGTGACCCCTTGCTGCTGGTGACGTTACCGGGTGGCATTGTTTCGCTGGTGCTATTTGCCTTCTGGCAGCGGCGCAATCCGCAGCCTCTCATGGATCTGAGAGTGTTTCGTTACCCGGGCTTCACGGGCAGTTTTCTCATGTCCATGGTGATCGGTGCCGGGGTGTTCGCGTCCACCTATGTAACCCCGCTGTATTTCCAGCAGGTGCTTGGCGAGAGTGCTGCCAGCGCCGGTCTGATGCTGATGCCAGCGGGGTTGGCCATGGCCTTCACCTTTCCGGTTGCCGGGCATCTGACTGACCGTTTTTCCGAAACCCGCATCATGATGGCGGGCCTGGTGTTGTTTGTACTCAACATGGTGCTGATGGCCGGCGCCACCCTGACCACCTCTGCGGTGTGGCTGGTGTGGTGGACGCTGCTTGGCAGAGTGGGGCTGGGCCTGATGATGCCACCATCGTCCACCGGGGCATTGGGGTTGCTGCCACCGGCGCTGATTCCCCAGGGCTCGGGTATTTTCAATTTCGCCCGTCAGATCGGTGGTGCCCTGGGCGTCAACCTGTGCGCCCTTTGCATACAATTTTTCAGCGATCGCTTCGGGCAGACTGATCCTGCTGCGTCCCTGGCGCAGGCTTTTGAATATGGTTTTGACCGGGCTTTCTGGTTGTTGTTGATCGTTTTCCTGCTGGCGCTATGGCCTTTGCATGCCATGCGGCGGGGATTGATAAGGAAACTGTTATGACGGATAAACCCCGCATTCTGGTAGTCGGTGCTGGCGCCATCGGCAGCTTTTACGGTGCCATTCTCAAGCGCGCCGGCTGTGAGGTGAGTGTGGTGCTGCGCTCGGATTATGACGCGGTAAAGGAGGCCGGGTTTCGCTTTACCAGTCCGCTGGGCGAGCTCTCCTGGCAGCCAGACCGGGTGTATCGCCCCGATGACACACCGGACGCGTTTCCCGACTACGTACTGCTGTGCGTCAAGGTGTTGCCGGGCGTGGATCGTGCCGCGCTGGTCCGTCCCTGGATGGGCGAACACACCGGCTTGGTGCTGATCGAAAATGGCCTGGATATCGAACGAGAGTTGGCTGATGCCTATCCACAGCATCCACTGGTGAGCTGCCTGGCATTTATCGCTGTCAGCCGCACCGGTCCCGGTGAGGTCCATCATCAGGCCTATGGCCAACTGGTCATGGGCAATTTTCCCGCTGGCTTTGATGATCACTGCCGTCGGTTGAGCAGCCTGTTCAAGGAAGGGGGCATTGACGTAAACGATAGCGAGGCGGTGGTGGGCGAACGCTGGCGCAAGTGTGTCTGGAATGCACCGTTCAATCCCTTAAGTGTACTGTGCAATGGCGCCGATACCCTGTCGATTCTCGACGCCCCTGGTGGTGAAGATCTGGTCCGTACGATGATGGAAGAGGTGATGGCCGTGGCCGCTGCCGATGGTTATCCATTGCCGGTAGATCTGGTGGAAAAGAATCTGGCAGGCACTCGCAAGATGGGTGCCTACAAAAACTCCATGGCGCTGGATTATCTGAACGACCGACCCATCGAACTGGATGCCATCCTGGGCAATGTGGTGGCGATTGCCAAACGATGCGGTGTAGCTGTCCCACACCTGACGACGGTGCTGACAGCACTGCGTATCCGTTACCAATGAGGCGTCATTCTGACCGCAGCATGATACAAAACGTCATGTTGCGGTTTTTCTTGTCAACGAAGCATTACGAACAAAGTTTTAGTGCAGAAATCCTGATGGCAAAGTCGGTTTTCAAAAGCCGTTGAATTGCTTGATAATTTGCTGCGTGAAGTATACGTGAACATAAAAATCGTCTATTTATCAGGTAGATAAAACTCACTAATATGTCGATTTTTGCTTACAAACGATAACTTGTCCCTGTCCGCTCCCCGCTTAATCCTGTCCCGGTAAACAGAAAAATCTGTCGCCAAAAACAAGAAACGGGTGAAAGGATGCGCACAACAACTATTCAGCGTCTGGCTGTCTTATCCCTGCTTTATCCCTTACTGAATGCCTGCGAAGACGACCCGGATTTGTTTATCCCACCGGAGCCCGGTGACGCACTGATCTATGCCTATCCCTCGGACGGTATGGTGGATCTGCCTCTGGGCAGCAAATTGCTACTGACCTTTTCCAGTGATATCGACGAAGCAGCGGCCAAGGCAGAGTGTCAGCCTGACGGCGAGAACTTTGTGGGTACGCTGTGTCTTGCCGACAGCGAGGGGAGTCTGGTGGATCTCAGCAGTGCTGAAGTCTCCAACCGGAAACGTACCCTGACGTTCTCCATGTCTGGTCTGCGTGCCGGTGAAGAATACCGACTGTGGGTATCGCCGGAGATCGCTTCCGGGGTGGTCAACCTGGATGATCAGGACGGCCCGCTGATTACCTTCCGTACCCGTCAGTACAACCCGCTCCCCGACCAGGCGCCCCAGGTGCTGGCCATCAATCAGGAAATGCCGGGCGTTTACCTGCCCGAGCCTGTCGGTGAGGAACGCTTTCCGTTCATGGATTTCTCGCCGGTGCGGATCACCTTTACCGAGCCCCTGGTGGAAACGACGGTCCGCTACGGTGACAGCGTCAAACTGGAACATCAGGAATCCGGGGAACTGGTGGATGTAAGGATTCTCAATGAGCGTCACTACATCACACTGGATCCCAAGGAAGATCTGATCGGTGGCGACACCTACACACTGACCCTGCAAGGCCTGGAAGATTTTGATGAGGACTTGCTGGAGACGGTGACCTATGAGTTGACGCCCACGCTGTCCAAGGACGACGTGGTCGATCTCAACCCGCCGATCAAGCAACTGATGAAAGCCCAGCCGGCACTGGGGGATCCGGGCTACCCGCAAACCTCGCGGCTGCACGGGTTACCCCTTAACCAGTTCAATCTGGTTACCGAAGCGCTGGGTGTGACCCAGGTAAATGCCATGCCGCTGGTGCTGGAAGGCTGGATGGGCCGACCGGATGTGCATGTGGATGCTGTTCCTGTGGTTGCCCGTGCCGGCCAGCAGCTGCGCATTACCGGTATCGATCCGATCAAACTCGGTGGCGAGGTGCGCACGCCTATGTTCACCGGTGACATCATCGGTACCTTTGTGACCGACGTGACGGGCTACCTGGTGACTAACCCCTATCGTCCGAAGGGCTTTCAGCCCGATGACGACTATGCGCCGATGTTTGTTTACATGAATTTTGACCTTGCCATGCATGCGGAAGAACCACGCGGCAATGCCTCGGTAAATCAGAATCTGATGCATATCCAGGCGGTTGGTGTAGTGGATGTGAGGGATGGTGCGCTGACATTCGAGGTGTTTCGAACCCTGGAACTGGACGTGCTTAGCGGTGCTGCCAAAGTCAGTGCAGACTTTGCACTGGGTGTACGTGCGGATGTGGATTTCGAGTTCGAACAGCTCAATCGCGATCCGCTTCAGGCAACCGGCTCGTTTCCCGAACACAATCAGGCCCAGGTAGAACCGAGTAACAATATTGTTGTGGTATTCAACGAGCCGGTACACGACGAAGGAATGGAACAGG
>NZ_DEXN01000048.1:17709-119184 GCF_002364155.1 Alcanivorax sp. UBA3183 | reverse complement strand
TGGGTTGAGTGCAGCGAAACCCAGCAATACCGGGCGTTTGACCGATCTCTGGTTGTGATGTTGGGTTTCGCTGCACTCAACCCAACCTGCGCCACCCTGATCAGCCGATAAACGGCGCGATCCATCAAAACCGGGGGAAAGTGCTCAAAATATCGGTAACCAGTTGAATTTAAAACTTATTTTTCTCTTTTATCGATTCGCTGTTCACTGTTAACGATTCTCTGCCCCTAAAGCGGACTTGCCTCCCGCGTACGCGCTAGTAAAGTGTGCGCCTCAATTTTTTCTGTGGCGGGCCCAGAGCCCGCAAAAGCCCGTGGTGGGCGCGATGGAGTGAAGCGAATGAGCACACCGGTTGCCGTGGTAATGGGCTCCCAGTCCGATTGGGAAACCATGAAAGAAGCCTGTGACGCCTTGACCCAGTTCGGTGTGGGCTGGAAGGCGGAAGTGGTGTCTGCCCACCGGACCCCCCAGCGCATGTATGACTTCGCCAAAAGCGCCCACGACAATGGCTATCAGGTGATCATTGCCGGTGCCGGTGGCGCCGCTCACCTGCCCGGGATGATTGCGTCCCTGACCCCGCTGCCGGTACTGGGCGTGCCGGTGAAAAGCCGCACCCTGTCCGGCTGGGACAGCCTGTTGTCCATCGTGCAGATGCCCAAGGGCGTGGCCGTGGGCACCCTGGCCATCGGCGCCGCCGGCGCCTGGAATGCAGGCCTGCTGGCGGCGCAGATGCTGGCCGCCGGCAACCCGGAGCAGTTGCAGAAGATCGCCGACTGGAAAGCGTCCCGCGCCGACGATGTGCTGGCTAACGCCGAGCTGGGTGAAGGCTGATGAATCGTGTGCTCGTTCTCGGTGGTGGCCAGCTTGGCCTGATGATGGCAGAGGCGGCGGCGCGTCTGGGTCTGGTAGTAGATCGCTACGATCCGGAGCGGGCGCTGCTGCTGCCCGGTACCTCGGACCTGGCCGTGCCGATCAGCTGGGAAGAGTGCCAGGAGCGCTACCCGGTGATCACCGTGGAGCGTGAAGCCTTCCCGGAAGCCGGTCTGTCCGCCGAGCTGGCAAAAAGCGACCGTTGCGTGGCCCGCGGTGCCTTGGAAGTGATTCCCGATCGCTTTACCCAGAAATCCATGCTCGACAAGCTGGGTATTCCCACAGCCCCCTGGGTGACCCTGGACCAGCCGGACGATCTGGATGCGGCGGTGGCGAAGTTTGGCGGCGTGGTGGTCAAGGCGCGCACCGGCGGTTATGACGGACGCGGAACCTGGATCGTCGGCGAAGGTGGTGATCTGAGCGCGGTGCCTGCCGGCGAACTGGCCGGTAAGGCCATTATCGAACAGAAGATCCCTTTCCGCCGCGAGCTGTCCATTGTCGGTGCCCGCAGCACCAGCGGCGAGACCCTGTTCTACCCGCTCACCCGCAACTGGCATGTGGACGGCATCCTGCGCTTGAGCCTGGCGCCGGCCACCGCCTGCGCAGACTTGCAGAAGCCCGCGGAGAAGATGCTCAAGGGCATCATGGAAGAACTGGATTACGCCGGTGTGATGGCAGTGGAATTCTTCGAAACCGATGGCCAGCTGATGGTCAACGAAATTGCCCCGCGAGTGCACAACTCCGGTCACTGGACCCATGAAGGCGCCGACTGGTCCCAGTTCGACCTGCATGTCCACGCGCTGGCCGGGGTGCCCCTGCACGCGCTGAACGTGCATGGCCCCACCGCCATGGTGAACCTGATCGGTACCCCCTTCGAAAGCGCCTGGTTACAGCACCCGGGTGTGGTGCACTGGTATGGCAAGGGGGTGCGCCCGGGTCGCAAGCTGGGCCACGCCAATCTGGTGGCGGACAGCCTTGAAGGCCTGCGTGAAGGCCTGGATGCCTGGGCGGATGTGTTACCGGAAGGCTATCAGGCCGTGCTCGATTCCGAATTGGCGCTGGGTTGAGTTGCACGTATCAAATTGAAAATTGCAACGCGGGCAGCCTTCCCGAATGCGGCAATGCTCTGTCCGCGACTGGTAATGACGCGTATATGCCTCGGTTCGTTTCGACGCACTCGAGCATTTTCGGCGCGGGTGACGTTTGATATTCGAGTGGTGCCAGGCCTGCTTCACGCCTTGTAACTGTCAACTTGATGCTTGCAACTCCACCGCCCCCCCCCCTTCACGTTCCCGCCTTCCCCCAGTCGGTTACACTGGAATTCTGTTCTGAGATGAGAATCCGGATGTGGCCTTGCCTATTGCCATGACACGTTACCGACGACTGATCCTGCTGGCGCTGCTGTTGCTGACAGTGCTGTTGACTGTGGAGCTCACCGGGCTGCGTGAGCAGTTCTCCCTGCCGGCCTTGCGAGCATTACTCGAAGCCAATCTGGCGGTGGGCCTGCTGTTGTTCGTTTTGGCCTTTGTGATCGGCAACCTGATTCAACTGCCGGGCTGGCCGTTTCTGGCAGCCGCTATTCTGGCGCTGGGTACGGTAGTCGGTGGTCTGGCCACCTATATGGCCGCCTGCGTGTCCTGCCTGGTGACGTTTCAGGTGGTGCAGGGGCTGGGTGGCAGTGCACTTCGGGATATCGACAAGCCCCTGGCAAAAAAGATTCTCTCCCGGCTGGATCGCCACCCGGTTCGCAGTGTGGTGTTGCTGCGGCTACTGTTCCAGACCATGCCGGCACTGAACTACACCCTGGCCCTAAGTGGCGTAAAGCGCCGCGATTATCTGCTTGGCACGCTGCTGGGCCTGCCACTTCCCCTATTGGTTTACTGCTTTTTCTTCGACCGTATTGCACGGGTACTGCAGCTGGTTTGACGCTGACAAGGGATGTGGCCGCCGCCGATGTTAATCGACCATTAATAATGTCTTAACAGTGCGCTCAGGCTATCCACGGCTTCGGCCCAGTCAGCGTCTTCGCGGATGGCGTCGGCCAGAAAGCGGGCCTGGCCGGCGTTCCAGAACGGTGCCTGATGCAAATGTGCGCTGTCTTTCAGTGTGCCGGCATAGGTGTGAATAAAGTCTTCGATGGCCTCATCACTGTTGTCCAGGCCTAGCTGGGCGAACAGGGTGGGTAGGTCGTGGGTGGCGGTATCCATATCGCACTCCCTCATTGTTGCAAGCTGTTTTACCCGATGGTGCACTTTTGGGGTGCCGTTGTCTTCCCCTTGCAAAAACAGGATTGTTAACCAAAACGCCCGCTTTTCAGCGGGCGTTAGTGAGCAGGTGATTGCATGAAGCCTGCGGTGTGGCGTTATGCAATATCCATAATCCCGTCCATTTCCACCCCGGCTCCCTTGGGCAGAGCGGCCACGCCGATTGCGGCCCGGGCTGGGTATGGCTGTTTGAAGTGACGCGCCATGACCTCGTTGACCAGGGCAAAGTGGCCCAGATCGGTGAGGAAAATATTCAGTTTGACGATGTCCTGCAGGGTGCCGCCGGCGGCTTCGCAGACGGCGGTCAGGTTGCTGAATACCTGTTCGATCTGCGCTTCCATATCGCCGTCCACCAGCTCCATGGTGTCAGGCACCAACGGGATCTGGCCGGACAGGTAAACGGTGGCGCCGGCCTTGATGGCCTGGGAATAGGTACCGATGGCCTGGGGCGCCTTGTCGGTGCTGATAACAGAATGGTTGGACATGGTCGGTTCTTCACTTGGTTGAGCTGTCAGCGCCGCAGCGCTGGCAGGCGGAAATCAGGAAAGGAGCTATGCTTGCACGCAGCCGGCCCGCACGCAACATGGGAAGCGCCTGCCTGTTTGCAGGAGCGTCACTGGCGGCGCGATAGCAAGGCTTTTGCTGCCCCGAGCTGTTTCGAAGCCGCTGTAGGAGCTCCTCTTGAGGGGCGAACCACGCGTCAGCGTGGAAATCGACCGCAGAGCCTGCCCCGGACTTGATCCGGGGGCGATCAGGAATATCAGAGCGTGGCACAGGCTCTATGCGAGCCGGCCATTCGGTTCGCCCCTCAAGAGGAACTCCTCCTGCAGGGCGGGTGTGGCTATCAAAGCCGGTGGATCCGCACAATACTGTCCAGCGTGCGTAGCTTCTTGATGATGCGGGCCAGGTGGATGCGGTCTTTTACCGTCATGGTCACGTTGAGGGAGGTGAGCGTCGGGTCCTTCTCCGCCATGTCGATGGTGTCTATGTTGGAGCCCAGCTCGGAAACGCTGTTGGCCAGGGTAGCCAGCACGCCGCGCTTGTTGATCAGCTCGATGCGAAGGGCGGCGGTGAACTCTTGCTCCACCTGTTTATCCCAGCTCAGGGCGATGCATTTTTCCGGGGCGTTGCGCATTTCCGCCAGCAGGTTCTTGCAGGTGTCCCGGTGTACCACGATGCCGCGACCGGCGCTCAGATGGCCGATGATGGTATCGCCGGGCAGCGGCAGGCAGCACTTGGCGTAGCTGACCATCAGGCCTTCGCTGCCGCGAATGGCCAGCGGGCGGCGGTCGTCTTCGTGCTGGCGTTCGTCGTCATCGCGGGCGCCGGCCAGTTTGCGGGCCACCAGCGGTGCCAGGCGGTTGCCCATGCCGATATCTTCCAGCAGGTCGTCCAGTTCCACGTAGCCGTTGCCGGCCAGCTCGCTCACCACCCGCTCGATGGCCAGCTCGTCCATGCCGATGTCATAGGAATGCAGGGCCTTTTCCAGTAGCCGTTCGCCCAGCTCCACCGCGTCTTCACGACGCTGGTGCTTGAGGAAATGGCGAATGTTGGTGCGGGCCTTGCCGGTGACCACGAAGTTGAGCCAGGCCGGGTTGGGGGTGGCATTGGGGGCGGTGATGATTTTTACCGTCTGGCCGGATTCCAGAGGCGTGGAAAGTGCCGCCAGTTTGCCGTCGATACGGGCGGCCACGCACTGATTACCCACCTTGGTATGCACCGCATAGGCAAAGTCCACCGCGGTGGCGCCGCCGGGCAGTTCCTTGATGTCGCCCTTGGGGGTGAACACATAGGCCTCGTCCGGGAACAGGTCCACCTTTACGTTCTCGATGAACTCCATGGAGTTGCCGGCTTTCTGTTGTAGCTCAAGCAGCCGCTGCATCCAGCTCTGGGTGCGGCTGTGGGTGGGTGAGCCGGGCTCGTCCTCGGCCTTGTACAGCCAGTGGGCGGCGATGCCGTTGTTGGCCATGGCCTCCATTTCCTCGGTGCGGATCTGCATTTCCAGGGGAATGCCGGAGCGCGCCTTGAGGGTGGTATGCAGGGACTGGTAGCCGTTGGCCTTGGGAATGGCGATGTAATCCTTGAAGCGGCCGGGGATCGGGGTGAAGTAGTTGTGCACCGCACCCAGCACCCGGTAACAGGTATCCACCCGGTCGACGATGATGCGGAAGCCGAATACATCCATGATGTCGGCGAAGGGTTTGTGCTGTTCCTTCATCTTGGTGTAGATGCTGTACAGATGCTTCTCGCGGCCCAGCACTCGCGCCTCGATGCCTTCTTCTTCCAGGCAGTGTTCCAGGCTGGCCTTGATGGTGGTGAGGATTTCCTTGCGGTTGCCGCGAGCCTTCTTTACTGCCTGGCCGATCAGGCGGGCGCGCATGGGGTAGATAGCGTGGAAGGCCAGGTCCTCGTACTCCACCCGCATGTTGTACATGCCCAGCCGGAAGGCGATGGGGGCGTACAGTTCCAGGGTTTCGGTGGCGATGCGGCGGCGTTTTTCCGCGCGCATCACATGCAGCGTGCGCATGTTGTGCAGGCGGTCGGCCAGCTTGATAAGGATGACGCGGATATCCCGGGTCATGGCCAGCATCATCTTGCGCAGGTTTTCCGCCTGTTGCTCCGCCTTGGACTCGAACTTGATCTGGGCGATCTTGGAGACGCCATCCACCAGCTCGGCGACTTCCTCGCTGAATTCCCCGGCCAGCTGTTCCTTGGAGATGCCGGTATCCTCGATCACGTCGTGCAGCATGGCGGCCATCAGTGAAGAGTGGTCCATGTGCATGTCGGTGAGGATGTTGGCCACGGCCAGCGGGTGGGTGATATACGGATCCCCGGTGCGGCGGTACTGCCCCTCGTGCGCTTGCTCGGCAAAATGGTAGGCGCGTACGACCTGGGCGATCTGATCATCGTCCAGATAACTGCGTAACCGTTTTTCCAGGTTATGGATGGTGGGCAAAAGTCCTCGTCACGCCCGGGGCGGAGTAATGATTAGGGATTAACCTTAGCTTAGATTTGAGGGCGAGGTTTGTCTATGACAAGCGCGATAGTCACGGGCAATCAATTTTGTGGCAGGTGCCGGAAAGGAAAAGCAGAAGAGAGGAGAAATACAGGCAAGCGCCCGGGCGGGCACTTGCCGGAAACAGTGTTACTCGCCGAAAGACTGGGTCAGCAGAGCCAGCTCGTCTACGTCGGCGCTGCGGTCAGCAATCGGGTTGTCCACGGATTCCGCGGTCACGTGACCTTCGGCGATTTCGCGCAGGGCGACCACGGTGGGCTTGTCGTTTTCCCAGGCCACGCGGGGCTCTTTGCCGCCAGTCTGCAATTGACGGGAGCGCTTGCCGGCAACCAGTACCAGCTCAAAGCGGTTGTCCAGTTTTTCCAGGCAGTCTTCAACGGTTACACGGGCCATGCTGTTCTCCTACAGGGTGGCGGTGCCGAAGTCGGCAGCGCCTGAAATTCGCAATGGGCGATTTTACTGGTGAATCGGTGACCAGTCCAGCAGAAGGGCTTGCCGCAGGGCGGAAAGGCGGGCATTACCCTATGGTTTCGCCGGGTTACCGCTTCGCGAGCAGGTTGCTCAGGGTGTCGGCCAGCCGCGCCGACTGACGGGCGGTGATCAACCGGCGGGCCTCCAGGACGGCTTCCAGTTCGTAGAGGGCGCGCTGGAAATCGTCGTTCACCACCAGATAGTCGAATTCGCCGTAGTGACTCATCTCGTCCTGGGCGCCGTCCAGGCGTTGCTGGATCACCGTCTCGTCGTCGGTGTCACGGCCGCGCAGGCGTTCGGCGAGGGTTTCCAGGGAAGGTGGCAGAATAAAGATGCTCACCGAGTCGGGTAGCTGCTTGCGGATCTGGGTGGCGCCCTGCCAATCGATCTCCAGAATTACGTCCTCGCCGCCCCGTAGCGTCTGGGCTACCCAGTCGGCGCTGGTACCGTAGAGGTTGCCAAAGACTTCGGCGTGTTCCAGGAATCGCCCCTTTTCCACTTGCTGGACAAAGGTGTTGCGGTCGGTGAAGTGGTAGTTCACCCCGTCTTCTTCCCCGGCACGCATGGCGCGTGTGGTGTGGGAGACAGAAATGCGCACTTGCTCGAGCTTGTCGACAAGTGCTGCCACCAAGCTGGTCTTGCCGGCGCCGGACGGGGCGGAAATGATATACAGCGTGCCTTTGTCGGCCATAGTGAAGACGGTCCTGTTCGCGATCCCGGTAAAGCGCGCATTATAGGCGTAAAGGAGGCGGCACGTCATATGCGACTCGATGCCAGCGCCATGGCAGGTTACCGTATGCAATGCTGTGCCGAGCCCGCCACGAATGAGTCGGACACTTCCCGGCACCGGATAAGGAGAGATTATGAGCGATACCCAGGACGACCCACGCCGTCGTCATTCATCGAAGGTGGTAGATGGCCCGGGCAAGTCGGCCGGCCGTGCCATGTTGCGGGCAGTGGGCTTTACTGACGAGGACTTTCGCAAGCCACAGGTGGGCATCGCTTCCACCTGGAGCCAGGTGACACCCTGTAATAGCCATATCGGCGAGCTGGCAGAGCGGGCCTGTGAAGGGGCAGACGGCGCCGGTGGTAAAGGGGTGATATTCAATACCATCACCATTTCCGATGGCATCGCCAACGGCACCGAGGGCATGAAGTATTCGCTGGTGTCCCGCGAGGTGATTGCCGATTCCATTGAGACGGTAGCCGGCTGTGAGGGCTTTGATGGGTTGGTAGCCATTGGTGGCTGCGACAAGAACATGCCCGGTTGTCTGATCGGCCTGGCCCGGCTCGACCGCCCCAGTGTGTTTGTCTACGGCGGCACTATCCTGCCGGGTAAGGGCCATACCGATATCGTTTCCGTGTTCGAAGCCATGGGGGCCCATTCCCGCGGGGACATGGATCTGATCGAGCTCAAGCAGATTGAAGAAACCGCCATCCCCGGCCCGGGTTCCTGTGGTGGCATGTACACCGCCAATACCATGGCCTCGGCCATTGAGGCGCTGGGTATGAGCCTGCCCGGCAGCTCGGCACAGAACGCGGTGTCCGCAGAAAAGGGGGAAGACTGCGTGCGGGCCGGTGCGGCGGTATTGAACCTGCTGGAACAGGACATCAAACCCTCCGACATCATGACTCGAGAGGCCTTTGAAAATGCCATCACCGTGGTGATTGCCCTGGGTGGCTCCACCAATGCGGTGCTGCATCTGCTGGGTATGGCGCGCACGGTGGGGGTGCCGCTGTCGCTGGACGACTTTACCGACATCGGCAAGCGGGTGCCGGTGCTGGCGGACCTGCGCCCCAGCGGCCAATACATGATGAGCGAGCTGGTCGCCATCGGTGGCATTCAGCCGCTGATGAAAATCTTGCTGGAGGCCGGTCAGCTGCACGGCGACTGCCTGACCGTCACCGGTCGCACCCTGGCAGAGAATCTGGCCGAGGTAGCGCCGTATCCGTCGGAGCAGGACATCATCGCGCCGTTGTCCGCCCCGCTGAAAGCGGAAAGCCACCTGCGCATTCTCTACGGCAACCTGGCCCCAGAAGGCGCGGTGGCCAAGATCACCGGCAAGGAAGGGACCCACTTTTCCGGTTCGGCACGGGTGTTCGGCTCGGAAGAGGAAGCCCAGGCGCGCATCAATGACGGCACTGTGGTAGCCGGCGATGTGGTGGTGATTCGCTACGAAGGGCCTCGCGGCGGTCCGGGCATGCGGGAAATGCTGACGCCCACCTCGGCGATCATGGGGCGCGGTTTGGGCAATGACGTCGCCCTGATCACCGACGGGCGTTTTTCTGGCGGCAGTCATGGTTTCGTGGTCGGTCATGTGACCCCGGAAGCCTTCGATGGCGGGCCGCTGGCGCTACTCGAGGACGGTGACCGCATCACCATTGATGCCGAGGCCAACAGCCTTGTCGTGGATCTGTCCGATGCCGAGCTGGCGCAACGTCGAGCGAACTGGCAGCAACCGGCGCCGCGTTATACCCGCGGTGTGCTGGCAAAATATGCACGCCTGGTCGGTTCCGCCAGTGAAGGAGCGGTAACCGACGACTTCTGAGGTGAAGGGTGCCGCGTTTCGGTATTGCTGGCAGAGCAACATTGCGCTGTTCGTCATCCCGGAAAAGCGCGCATTATAGAAGGCGGGGGCGTGGTAGGCGCCCCCGCCAACCTTCCCAACCCTGGACCCGATGCCGTTATGCAAGACAGCCCCATCACTGCCACCGTGGACTTCGACCGTGACGGCGTTCAGCACGGTTTTCTCAAGCTGCCCCATTCCCACGATGGCTCCGCCTGGGGCAATGTAATGATCCCGATCACCGTGGTGCGCAACGGTGAGGGGCCTACGGCGTTGCTCTCCGGTGGCAATCACGGTGACGAGTACGAAGGCATTACCGCGCTGCTGAAACTGGCCAACCGGTTGCAGCCTGAGCAGATCACCGGGCGCGTGATTATCGTGCCCATGCTCAACCATCCCGCGGTGCTTAATGGCTCCCGCACTTCGCCGCTGGATGGCGGCAATCTGAACCGGGCCTTTCCCGGTAATTCGGCGGGCACCCTGACGGAAAAGATCGCCGATTACCTCACCCGCTACCTGGTGCCACTATGTGATCTGGCACTGGATATTCACTCCGGCGGCCGCACCCTGGATCTGTTGCCCTTTGCCGCCACCCACCGCATGGCCGACCGGGAATTCGAAGCCCGTTGTCTGGCCGCCGCCACCGCCTTTGGTGCGCCCTACACGCTGTTCATGGCCGAGCTGGAAGGCGACGTGCTCTACGACAGCGTGGTGGAGGCTGGCGGTAAGGTGTTTGTCAGCACGGAACTGCGCGGCGGCGGCACTACCACGCCGGAGACCGTGGCGCTGGCGGAACGGGGGGTGGACAACCTGCTGCGCTTCGCCGGCATCCTGCCCGGTGATCCGGAGGTGGTGGCCTCGCAGGCGCTGGAGATTCCCGGCAGTGAGTATTACCGGGTCAGCGAACATCGTGGCCTGCTGGAATTTGCTGTCGCTTTGGGGGACGCCGTTCGTGCCGGTGATGTGTTGGCCCGGGTGCATTCCCTGGAACGTACCGGTGAAGCCCCGGTGGAGTATTACGCCCCCTGTGATGGTCTGCTGATCGGTCGCCGGCATCCGGCTTTAGTGAATGTGGGGGACACCTTTGCAGTACTGGCGGTGCCGCGCTGACTGGCACTTTGGTGCACGTTAACAGGGTATAACAAAGCACAAACACCCTTGCCGGGAAGGCGCTGCTAATGTTCAGGTTCTATCAAGAACAACAGGACTGACGGAGCAGCCATGAGCGACAGCAAGTTTGCCCAGCAGGGCATGTCATTTCGTGAAAGCGTTGAGCATATGGTGGACCATGCCATCGGCATCATGGGTCTTGATGCGGGGATGGGTAATGCCATGAAGGTGTGCCAGAGCGTGGTGCAGGTATCCTTTCCGGTGGAGATCAACGGCAAGGCCGAGATCTTCACCGGCTGGCGCGCCACCCATAGTGATCACCGGCTGCCTTCCAAGGGCGGTATCCGTTACGCCCCGATTGTGGATCAGGATGAAGTGGAAGCGCTGGCAGCGCTGATGACCTACAAGTGCGCCATCGTCGATGTGCCCTTCGGCGGTTCGAAAGGCGGCCTGGTGATCGACCCGAAAAAATACGAGCGCCACCAGCTGGAAGCCATCACCCGCCGCTTTGCCCGCGAACTCATCAACAAGGGCTACCTGAGCCCATCCCAGAATGTGCCGGCCCCGGACATGGGCACCGGCCCCCAGGAAATGGGTTGGATGGTGGACACCTACAAGCAGATGTTCCCCAACGACATCAATTACATGGGTGCGTTGACCGGCAAGCCGGTGGAGCATGGTGGCGTGCGTGGCCGTAATGAAGCCACTGGCCGGGGAGTGCAATACGCGCTGCGCGAGCTGTTTCGTCACCCGGAAGAAATCAAGCGTGCCGGGCTCTCCGGTTCACTATCCGGAAAAAGAGTCATTGTTCAGGGGTTGGGGAATGTGGGTTATCACGCTGCCCACTTTCTGGAAACCGAGGATGACTGTCTGATCACAGCGATCATCGAACGTGACGGCGTCATCATTAATGAAGACGGATTGAATGTGGGCGCGGTGCGTCAGCACATCGTCGAAAGCGGCGGGGTGAAGGGCTTCCCCGGGGCCGAGTATCTGGAAGATGGCATCAAGGCCCTGGAAAGAGAGTGCGACATTCTCATCCCGGCGGCCCTGGAAGGGGTAATCACCACTGAAAACGCGCCACGCATTCGGGCCAGCCTGATCGCCGAAGCGGCCAACGGGCCGGTAACCTTTGAAGCAGATCGAATTCTCCGCGAGCGCGGTGTGGAAATCATACCCGATGCCTATTGCAACGCTGGCGGCGTGATTGTTTCCTATTTCGAATGGATCCGTAACCTGAACCATGTGCGCTTCGGCCGTCTGGACAAGCGCTTCCACGAAGCCCGTGGTCAGCATGTGATTGATGCCATTGAGCAGGCCACCGATACCAAGGTGCCTGAACATATCGTCAAGGAGCTGGCCCGTGGCGCCGACGAGTTCGACCTGGTGCGTTCGGGCCTGGATGACTCCATGCGACTGGCCCTGCAGGAAATCATCCGTACCCGTAATACCAATCCGAAGATCGACGATTACCGCATGGCGGCCTATGTAATCGCCATTGAGAAGGTATCCCGGCATTACCGGGATATCGGTTTCTGAAAAAGAAGAGGGGCGCGGGGCTTATTCGATATTCTGGATCTTCTTGTTGGTTAAAAAATGAAAGCACTTAAAAATCAGTGATTTATTGTATTTTTTGCATGGTGGTTTTTGCTTTGCCCACCATGCTGCCCACCACTTTTAAGTCCTTGATTTAGCTTAATGAGCAAATACGCGGGGCCTTTTGGGGGAGGGGTGGGCTGCTGAGAATTCAGGGTCCACGTGCTCGGTTTTTCAGGTCGTGACGATAGGGTTTCTGGTGAATGTATTCACTGGAGAGCAAGATGACAATTCGTTGGCGTTACCTGGATGGATGGCTGGTAGCTAATCATGAAGAAGGATCGGGGCTGAAGATCTGGGAAGCGGATTCTTCATTGGGCCCGGCGCTGGCCTTATTGCTGAATAAGGCTCCAGGACTCTCACGTCTGTTAGTGTAGGGATTTGGTCAAAATTGCTGGCGCAGGAGTCGTTGCTGACGGCAGTACGATTTCTGGTCTTTGGTGCTCTCGTGAGGCTATTATTGGGCATTATGGTGTCTATTTTTCCCGTTAAATGCGATAATTGGACAAAATAGTATCCATATAGGTGTGATATGGTCGCCTTACTTGACGATGCCGATGTCCAGCAGGCATTTGCCACCCATCTGCGACGTTTGCGCAAGCAGGCCAAGCTGTCTCGTGATGCGCTGGCTGAGCGTAGTGGGGTGCCCGCCTCCACCATCAAGAAATTCGAGCTTACCGGCCAGATCTCGTTCCGGCAGTTGCTATTCCTCTGGCAGAGTCTGGACGATTTGCGTCGCCTGTACGCGCTAACTCGTCACTCCCCTGATCAAGCGGAGATGCCATTCAGTATCGATGAGGTATTGAGCGATGACCTTTAAGCCGGTCCGCAAGCTGACGGTAACCCGCACGCTGGCAACGGGGCAGACGGTGACGGTTGGTGTGCTGGCGCAGAACCGGCAGGGTGTCTTCTTTCAGTACGATGCCGATTATCTCGGGCGCTTCGGGAACTTGTCGCCCTTTGGCCTGAAGGCAACCGCTGAGCTGCAGCTTGCTCCCAAAAGGCCGCATTCTGGCCTGCATGGCCTGTTCGGGGATAGTCTGCCTGATGGTTGGGGTTCCCTGCTGCAAGACCGAGTGTTCCGACAGCATGGCATTCTCCCTGCCCAGATCACCGCCATGGATCGCCTGGCGTTTGTAGGGGCTTCCGGGATGGGTGCCCTGTCATTCTCGCCGACCTCGGAATACCAGCTTGCCTCAACCGGCGACATCGACCTGGCGAAGCTGGGTCTGGAGGCGCAGGCGTTTTTTGACGGTCAGACGGAAGAGGTGCTGGCGGATCTGGTGGCAGCAGGTAGCTCCGGTGGTGCCAGACCCAAGGCGCAGTTCTACATCTCCCCGGATGAGCCAGATCGCTGCCGCACGGTGGCGAGGCCAGGCGATGAGGCCTGGCTGGTCAAGTTTACCTCCAGGAATCTGCCCCTCGGCCATGAAGAAGGGCTCTGTGAAGCGGTCTATCTGCACCTGGCCGGAAAGCTGGGGCTGGAGCCGCCTGAGTGGCGGCTGTTCGAAGCGCCAGAGCAAAGCGGCGCCCGTGCCTGGCTCGGGGTAAAGCGGTTCGATTGGATAAGCCATCCCCAAAAAGCGGGTCGACTCCACATGCACAGCGCCTGCGGCCTGCTGGATGCGGATTTCCGTACCCCCAGCCTGGATTACGAAGATCTGATCAAGGCCAGCCGCCATCTTTGCCGGTCGCCAGCGGTCGGCAAGCTGCAGTTCCGCAGAGCCATGTTCAACCTGTTTGCCTGCAACCAGGACGACCACAGCAAGAACTGGGCTTTCCTGCAGGATGATGCCGGCGACTGGGTGCCTGCCCCTTTCTACGATGTGACCTTTAGCCCTCACCCATACCAGGAGCATGCCACTGCCTATGCCGGTTTCGGCAAGAATCCGCCGCTGAAAGCCATCCAAGCGCTGGCGGCGCGGGCGGGCTACGCCAAATGGGAGCAGGCCCAGCGCGATATTGAGGAGATCGTGACTTTTCTCGCTGATTTCGCTGTCGTTGCCAGAGATTTCGGAGTGGATAGTGGTGTTGCTGAGCTGATTGACCGGCAGCTTGCTGGTTTGAGGGATGGGTATGGAGGTTAAGCCTGCCCTCTACTCAAGAGGGGCTGAGACCAGGTGCTGTGGCTGTTCCTTCTCAGGTTTTCTGTGGTCTGGGTCCTTGATTGGTGCTGCTGTGGTTCTCGGCTTGAGCAAGTGAGGCCGTCGCTTTTAACTGCTTGCGGAAGTAGTCGAGCAGAGACTGGTGTCTGTGCAGGGCTTCTTGTTTCTCATCTGGTGTTAGCTCAAGGCTTTCCCCTGCTTGTATGTTAAGGGCGACCTCAAGCTCGACCAGCCTAAACAATATATTGCTCATCTCTTTCTGGGTTTCCGAGAGCTCCGCCTGGAGCTCTTCATTATGAAATATCAGCTTCGAGCGTTCCTTCTGCAGGTGGTCGAGTTTGCCTGCGGCGGACTCTTCGTGACGCTGAATATGCTCCTGAATAGCGTTCTGGATTGCTGCATTCCTGTCTTTGAAATAGCCGACTTCCTCCTTGATTAATCTCTCAACAGTTTCGGAAACACTTGTTCTCTTGGAGAGGTTGGCAAGCTGTCTTTTCACGCGTGGACTGAGCCTGACTTGGACCACCTGGTTTCCGTGCTTTTTGTCTGATTTGTATCTTCTCCATGCGGCCTTGAGGTTCATGAGCTCCTTCTGGCTGCTGCTATTGATGATCAAATAATGAGCGGCATCGAGGAGCGCTGGGCGAAGGTTATATGGGTTTAAAACCTGGATGGGTGCGCCTTTTCGTCTCAAGTGCTGCTCAAGCCAAGTCAGCATTTCTTGATCATTCGTGAGCCAATCCTCTAGAGGTATTTCTGACCTTGCCATGCTGAAAACCCCGAAAAATTAAATAGTACGAGTAAGACGTATTATAGACGTATATTCGTACTGCTAAAAACATGCCATCTGGTATAATTACGACAAATAGAAAGAGATGACATATTTCGGGGGGGGGCTTGCGTGCTTGGGTTGCTAGGAACATCAGCGGAATTTGATCGGCGGAATGGTCTCGCGTCTATTGCAGGGCCAACCCGTTACTTCTTGTATCGGCTGCTTTGCGACGATGAGGGGCGTGGCGTTGCGTTTACAGTCCAGGACTATGTCGAGCGCTTTAAGCTAAACGACAGGGTGGTGAGTAAAGCAATCCGGGAGTTGTCTGAGAGCGGGGTGTTACAGAAACGATTTGTCGATGGGGGGCTGGGAAAAAGAAGGAGGTGCTTGGAGTTGGAGCCTCAGCTTGAGGAAGCGCTTGCTGGTCTGGAAAGTGAGCAGCCGGTCGTTGAGCTCCGCAGTCTTGCTGAACATGTGTTAACTGCGACCGTAGATGATACAGGCAAACCAGGCCAGAAATGGTTGACTCCCTACAATCGTTTGGTGCTGGCGGCGCTGCTGGTTGGGTCCAATTCAGCGGGCGCAGTATATGGGGTTGGGGGGAGTGATCTGAAGCGCTTGGCGGGCCTGACCGATGACGGATTGAGATCCCAGTTGAGTACGCTGATGCAGCGTGGATACCTTCGAAGCAGGGTTGCAGGAGTAACCGGGAGGTATTTGTTGGGAATGTCGAAAGGCGCATATTTCATTAACCTCGCTCACCCTGACTTTATGGGTATAGGTGGCGCTGCCTGCTTTCTAATCAGGGAGGCCAAACTAAGTAGTAAAGAGAATCGGTACCGTACGGCTTTTGGTATGTACAACGCAGCCAAAGTGATTGGTAGTTTGCAGCAGAAGGAGGCGAGGGAGGCTAATAAATCGGCTAGGTGGAGAGCAGGTGATACGGGAATACTACCTAGCACCCAGACGGCCATGGAGTTTGAGAGGGCTTTTACTGCAAGGGGAGAGTTGAGGGCTCCTTGCAACTTGCATGAGAACTTTCGAGATACTCCCAGTGAGAGATTTTCCCGATACCTGCAGATGCTCATCAACCGATATGCCAGCCTGATTGTTAATAGTTGCCTACATCATGGAGGCTGGGATGGTAATGATGAAAATGGAGAGCTTCGGACCGAAATAAGGCAGCATTTGGGTACCAAGGCGGCTCAGGCACCTTTGGCTGTGGTGGATGCGATTGTCTGTGCTTCAATCCACGAGGCAGTCAGGGTATGGGAAGTTTTGGTTTCGGATGCGGAGATCTGGAGGGTGGTCATGTCAGGGGCACGTTGCCTTATACTGCCACTATTTGAAGTGCGGGACGCTCACGTGGTTACTCCTATTGTCTTATCTGGTGAAGGGATTCCTGACGAGATGAGGGGGGAGTGCTGGAAAGTGAGCATGCTGCCTGATCTGGGAAGGCGGCTATATAGGCAATCGTACAGGAGGCATGCGGGGAAAGAGCAAGAGTTAGGTGCTCAGGCCGAATTATGGGGGTTGCGAGGTGTCGGGAAGAGATATCCTCTGAATAAATCACATGGATCCGGCCTGGCTGAAGATGCGAGTTTCAGCAATTTGGTCACCGGAGCCCCTCCCACTGAAGGCGATTGATTTGGTTTAACCTTTGAGTGGGCTGCAGTCTACAGCTCAGAGATGCTGCGGCTCGTTCAGCTTTGTGGAAACGGTAATAGTAATGATAAGGCAGGTTGGCCTCTTGGATATTTACTGTATATCGTAACTCATTGATAAGTATGACCAAAGCACATAACTTCATTAATAATTACTCGATAGCTACCTCTTATGGAGAATTCCCTCCTCATTTCTTAAGAGGTAATCATGAGAAAGCGTCATCCCGAGAACACCAACCTTACCCTTCACCACTCTGGCCCCTGGAATGGATATGACGTCCAGCTACAGCGGGGACCGCTGTTCATTCCGTATCTGGAAAGAATTCATCAGGCCATGGAGCGAGAGGCAGACCGCCAAGCCAGGACAATGGCCGTAAGGGTGGATCTGAAATTGCCAAGGCACGGCTACATGCGTGATGGCGATCTGTTTGGTTTCTTTATCCAGTCCCTGCAAGCACAGATTGATGCTGATATGGATCGGCGTAGACGAGAGGGGCGCCGAGGGCCTGCTTGCAAGGTTGGCTATGTCTGTGTGAAGGAGACGGCAGATGCCTTCCATCACCATTACCACCTGTGTCTCTTTCTGAATGGAGAGTGCTACCGGGGATTGGGGCGGATGCCAGAGGGGTGCAGGGCCGGAGCTCAGGATTTCGACCCTGACTTGCCGGTAGATCCTGCTGCCGGGGAAGCCGACAGTTTGGCCAAGAAAATCGTACTTGCCTGGTCCAGGGCGCTGGGCTTGAGCATGGAGCAGGCTGTGGGGCTGGTGCACTTCTGTGAAGGCGGAGTGTACTGGGTCAGGCGTGGGTCTATGGAGTGCGATAGCCAGATAGCGGGGCTATTCAATCGTCTTAGCTACTTTGCCAAGCAGGAGACAAAGCAATTCGGAGACGGAAGCCGGAATCTGCGTTGTAGCCGGTAGGAGATGAGAGGCTGGGTGGTCGTCCGCCCAGTCTTATTTTACCAACATGCCGCATCTCATGAGATGAAGGAGATTGCTCATGAGAATCATGCGTTTGAAAGAAGTGATGGATACCACCGGCTTGGGACGGTCCTACATTTACAAGCTGATTGCGGACGGGGTCTTTCCAAAGCCGGTTCCGTTGGGTGCCCGTGCAACGGGATGGGTCTCGGACGAGGTGGAGTCCTGGATTCTGGAGAGAATTGGAGAGAGGGATCAGGCAGGGTGATGTCTTTGGTAATGCGGTTGCATTACCATTTGCGTGTCATCCCACATAGTGCAGGAGGCGGCCATGGCCACGCTTGAAGTCGAGTCCACGCTGACAGATCGGTATCAGACCACCGTGCCGGAAACGGTTCGCCGTGCTCTCAAGCTCAACAAGCGAGACAAAATTCAGTATGTCATCCGCCAGAATGGCGAAGTGGTCTTGACCCGGGCTACCAGCGAAGGCGATGACCCGGCTCTGGGGTCGTTCCTGGATTTCCTGGCGATTGATATCGCCGAGCATCCGGAGCACATCCTTGCGGTTGAGGATGCGTTAATGCAGCGTATTCAGTCGCTGACGAAGGGTGTCGAGGTTGATCTGGATGCGCCTTTACAGGAAGACGATGAATGAGTGGGAGGCAATCGACCACTCTAACTATCAGTGGGTGGGCGGTTTACGCTCACCCATTATTTATGGAATAGCTTGAAACCCTGGCAAGACAAGTCGAAAGTCACAAAGAAAAAAATGCCGAGGGGTTCGCCAAGAAAAATGCTACCAAGCGATTGGCTGCGATTGCCAAGTTAGCATTCGAGGTTATCCCGCAGGACCCTGCAAGGCCGGAGTACCGTCAGGGTGGTACGCTTGGCGCTGATCACAAGCACTGGTTCCGCGCGAAGTTTTTTCAGCAATACCGGTTATTCTTTCGTTATCACGCCTCAAGCAAGGTGATTGTCTATGCTTGGGTAAATGATGAGGGCACCAAGCGGGCGTATGAGAGCTCCGATGATGCCTACCGGGTTTTCCGCAAGATGTTGAAAAGTGGCCACCCTCCCGATGATTGGGATCAGCTTTTGATCGAAGTAAGACGGGATGAGCAGAGTCAGGAAGCCATGCGTTCCCTAGCCGAGCAAGCCCAAAATCAGGACATGGGTTACTGATCTTCTTTGCCGTTGTTTCGAGTTCGCAAATTCTCTTGATGTTGTAGGGTTTTGCCATCCCGAATATGTATAAGAAGAGTTTGTGCACCAACCTGAAGTGGGCTGATCGACTAACTGATTCTGTGGAGAATCAGTCCTTTTTGTAAATGACGGTGACTTTGCCGGCAGGTTTGTTCTTACCTATCTCATAATCAGGGTTGAAAGTGGCGAGGTTATGAGCGGCGATGCCAATCACTGAGGCAAAGCCAGTAACCTGGGTAAAGCCGGTCGGGATAGCGAAGCTGGCTAAGGAGGCCGCTCTGTATTCCGTGTACACGCGGCAACGTAGTCCTTTCTTTTCAATAGCGCCCTCGACTTTGTTTACCACGGAGCTGATGTTCTTGACCGCGACAATTTGAAAGGAAGCTTTCTTGGCAATGAGTTCAGAGAGCTTTTCAGTAGTGATGTCTTCGGAGGTATATTTTTCGATGTCAATATCTTTGCTCATTGAGTTTTCCTTGTTTGAGGAGTTGATAAAACGGGCAGATTTGCTGCCCGTTCAAGTCAGCGAATGGTTCTTGTTGAAGTATGATCAAAGCTCCGCTATCTGCTGTAGCGCATCTTCATAAGCAAATAGCGTGTCGAAGTTTTCGTTGTAGATAAGGTAGAGGGCGGACTGTATATTTTCGTGGGGTGTTTCCTCGATGACGCCCTTGAATATGTTGGTGTGATGCATGCTGCCGGAAAGGACCATGAAACTGCCGTCCTCCATTACTACCCAGTCAATGGTTTCAAAGGCCCTGGCTCCTTTGTATTTATCAAGAGTCTCCTGAGCCAGAGAGAGGGAGTCCTGGTTTTCTTTTTCAATCATCGAGATCTGGTTTTTTATGCTCCGGATCTCTCTTTCGTGATTCTCAATATCGGCTATTGATTGCTGTTTGACACGAGGCCAAACCGTGTAGCCGGAGCCGTTTTCTGTTTTCGTTTCAGTCCAAGAATTCCCGCTATCGATATGATCTTGGGCTTTCTTTAATAGCTGTTTTTCTCTCGCTATTTCTGATTCGAGTTCGTTTAACCTTTCCTGCAATGTGATCAGCCTGCTGTCGTTTTTTGCAGCATCGATCATTTCATTTGCTGTATCCCTGTAATTCTTTTCTATGTCCTTGAAATCACAGGTGTAACGAACGACATCTCGGCCCCGTTCGTCCTCAATGACAGACCAGTCTGTGCTCTCACAAAGCTTACGGTTATCCAGCGCCTGGCCAACCGTATATTCAGGGAGTAATTCAAGGCGCCCTTCCCGAATGACGTCTATTTCAGAAGAACATCCGGATAGGGCTGCCAGGGAAATGCATGCTAGGGCTACTTTGAGGTTTTTCATGATGGTTCCCTTTTAAAATCGTTCCATGAGGTGATTGGCTTAAGCACCAACCACAATTAAGAGGAAGCAGACGATCCAGACGATGAAGTACGCCAGGTTCTGCTTCAGGGCTTGGGATCGTTGGTAGAGATAGACGGGCACCAGCCACACCCATCCACCAAATGTGCTGGTGTCAGTGCCGGCTTGCTTGAGTCTCTTTTCATCCAGGAAAGACAGGGCGATATTCAGAATCAGGGTGATGTAAATGAAATGGCCGCTGGCAACGGCTTGCTCGGCACGGTACTCGCTGCTGTGAACCATGTAGGCCACAAAATATTCCAGGGTGAGACCAATCAGTGGGGCGAACGCCAGAATCCATACAACGGTGTTGTTGACTTTGGCGCCGGTTAGCGGCGGTGGGGCCGTGTCATCAAGGTGCTCTCGTAGCTGGGTTTCTTCGATGCTGGTCCAGTCCGCGAATCCCTTCTTCCAGACGGATGATCCGTGGCGCAGTGTGCCGTTCCTGATCAGGGTGATGAGATCGGTTTCAGAGATGCCTCCCTTCCTTTCTCCGTTGAGTTCGTAGAACCAGATCTCGTTCCCCGTGGTGCTATTTTCCATTGTTCATTCCTTGTAGTGGCTGTCCTTCCATGGTTTTTAGCCAAGCACAGGTCGAGTGCTGTGCCTGGGAAGAGCGGTCTCGCTCAGGCGCTGTGTTCGCTGGTTTGGAAGGTGTGTCTCAGTTTGAGTGTTATGTAATTCAAGACTCGCAAAGTATTGCAATGCTATACCTTAAGGGTCAAGTATTCCGGTACGACAGAGGTATGGCACTGCCGTAGCGTTGCTCTATCAGATTGATGGAGTGGGCGTGATGAGCTTTCCCGAGCGCCTGAAGGCGGCAAGGTTGGCGTTGGGTCTGACCCAGGAGCAGTTGGGCGACGAGCTTCATGTGACCAAATCCACGATATCCGCCTGGGAAAATGGCCGTGATTCGCCCGGATTTCGTTTACTGCCGAAGTTGAAGGCGGTCCTCGGTGTATCGCTGGATCATCTGATCTGCGGCGATCAGGTTGAGGGTGCCTCAGAGCTGAAGTCCAAGTATGACGCCCAGGTACGCAATGACGCCGAAGCCCAACTACTCAAGGGCTACCGGCGTCTGACTGCCAAACGTCGCAAAGGCCTGCTGGCCATGATTGATTAACCTGCCTGTTTCCCGGCCAGCTTCTGGCTGAGTCCCTGTACGGGCTGTGGTTGAGCATTGCCGGGTGGGGCAGTGCCTTCCGGCACGAACTCCTCCACAACCTGTAACCCTTCCTCCTCCGAGTATTCGAACTGAGCGTTGAGCAGGCCGGCATGGGCTACCTTGTCCAATTCTGCCTGGTGAATGCCCTGGCTTTCCCTGACCTTGGCCGCTTCCCTGGCGTGGCTGACGGCCTCCACCATGGATTGCTCTGCGCGCAGTGTCAGATCCACGTAGTAGATCGGTGCCCGGTGACTCTGGGTGGTGCTCTTCCCGCGTAGCTTCAATTCCAGAGGCAGTGTGGCTAGGTTGCCACCACTGATGGCGTGGAAGTAGCGTAGCCGGGCCGCCAAGGTGCGGATGCTGTTGTAGCCAGTGGTCCGGAACACGAAGCAGCCCAGTTCATCCTCTTCCCCGATCCGTACATACAGCCGTCCGTAGGGCTTGCACAGATCGTGGGCGCCGAATTCGCATAGGTCGGGTGACGGGCAGGGCAGTTGTTCCAGGCCCTGGTCGGTGCGGCGTCGACAGCTCTCACCGTCGCCACTGCACAGGGGCCGGCCACTCTTGCGCTCGAAGAAGGTGTACTCCGCCCGCAGATTCAGGTCCGGATCATTGAAGGGCAGGGTGACGGGAATGCTGCGTAGTTTCTTGCCCTGACCCTCCTGGCGCAGAGCCTCATCCAGTGGGTGCGGTAGCCAGCCCTCCCGGGTCTGGATCTGGGTAGTAATGGTGAATTGGTCGTCTTTCTCCGGCAGACGCTTGCCGTTCTTTTCCACCATGCGGCCAATACTGATACGGCCAATTACGGGTGGAGTAATGGCGAGTCCTTTGATCATGGGAGTCTCCTGTTATAAAAAACGCACAGCCGCCGGGCAGGGCCCGGCGTTTATGCTTTTAGGCTGGCGTGTTGAATGAGGTGATGCGAGAACGATCAGGTGGTGGCCTTGACCAGGAACCGGCGGCTGCCGGCCCGATGCTTGGGGAATTGCTGCAGTAGCGCGGGCTGAGCCTTGAGCAGGGCGTCAGTATCGAGCACCGTACTGTCCTTGCTGCGCTTCCAGCTCACCTGGCCGTCGATGAAGTAAGCCCGAGCGGCGTCACCCATGCGTTGCTGGATGCGTTGCTTGAGCCGGGCTTCCCGTTCGGCCAGACGGGCCAAGCGTTCCCGGATATCCAGCATCTCACTGAAGTCGCCGTTGAGTGCGGTGTCTTCAATGAGATCCAGGGCTTCGCCATCATCACGAGGGTAGAGCGCTCGCAATGACTGGTCGGCGGAGTCGGAGCCATCGGCGTCGGGTGGTGTATCGGTTTCTACCAAGTGCCAAAATGCCCGCTCCAGCTCGATCAGTTGCTTGATGACGGTTTCATCCCGCTCGATGCGGTGTATCTGCAATTCCTGCCCGCAGATCAGCACCGCCACGTCCGCCGCCTGCTTGCCGGTGACGGCCAGCTGATGCTGTACCTGACACTGGATGTACTCCGGTACCCCCTCGGCCCAGAGCCTGGCGCCATTAAGGCCATTGGTTTTGCATTCCAGGATCTGCACCTCTGGATTGCCCACAACGGAATAATCCAGATTGGCCAGCATCCAGGACTTGTCCGCATCCGGGTGCTGGAGCACGGCATTCACTCGCCGGACCTTGTTGCCCGTCGCCTTGGCATAGGCCTCGGCCACCTTGGGTTCAAGCAGGTTGCCCCAGTACAGCGGGGTATGGATGTCGTCCGGATTAGGAGCTGGTAACAGGCCATCCCGACCGGTCTTGATCATCCACAGCTCCAGGGGCGACTGATACGGGTTGAGCCCCACCGCCGCAGCGGCATCGCTGGCCCCGATACCTTGCTTGCGGACCTTGAGCCACTGTTCCCGGTTCATGCCCTTGGTGGACACCAGGCGCAGGGCCGGACGGGATGAGGGTTTGATAGCGCGGGGTGTACTCATGAGTGACCTCCTTCCAGTTGGGTCAGCCGCTTGGTAAAGCGATCATGGAGATTGATCAGCCGATGGGTCTGGGGCGTCTGATCCGAGGGGATCTCATGACTGCCGCCTTGACTGAAGAAGGTGACTACCAGATCGGTGATCATCTGTTGGATGTCGTCATGGGGTGGCAGATTGCCGTCATTCTCGAGCAGATAGGTGCCCAGCTGTTCGCCCAGGATGGACACCACCTCGTACTCGAACACCCCAGGAAACCCTTGCGGGCCGTACCAGTAGGGTTGCACCTGTTTCCAGATATCGGGGATGAAGTCACACAGGGTGCTGATCAGTTCGATACAGCCATTACCCCAGATCTCCAGAAGCCGGGTACCGCGCTCCTTGTTCAGCATCACCCCTTCATGGAGAAAGGCGCCCCAAATGGCGGCCAGATGCGGGGAGAGGGGAGGCGCAGAGCATCTGGCTTCCGGGGCCGCACTGCTATCGTGATTAGGTTCTGTCATGGTCAGGCTCCAAACAATAAAAAGCCCGACCGGCACAGAGCGGGTCGGGCTTTAGTCGAGGGAAAAGAATGAGTAGGGAATCAGTCAGGCCACCAGTTCCAGGGTCTGGCTCAGGGCCCGCTGCTTGATTTGGGCCCCCTTGCCGAACCAGGCGGAATCCAGCCGGTTGTCGGTACTGCGGGCGCGACGTTCGTGGTCCACGAACTCGGTGACGGCATTGAGCAGGCCGTAGGCCGTGTTCTTGGCTGACGGCAACTCCGCGCCGCGACCGGCCCCGTCATACAACGCCATGGCCTTCTTCATGGCCTGTTCGTTGGGCTTCACCAGCATGTCCCCAGAGGAGTAGTTCACATCGGTGAAGACCGAGCGCATGACCTTCTCGGCGGTCTTGCGGGTAATGCGCCGCTCGCTGAGGGCCTTCAGGCGATACATGAAGTCATCCCAGGCGGAGACGGAGATCCCGAGCTGCTTCTTGACAGCCTGGGCATCGAAGGTGGTGTTGTGGCGGACCTTCACCGCCTGGCCGGCGCCATTGAGAGCTACCGCCAAGGTGTTGTTACACACCACTCGGATGCTGGTGAACTGGGCAGTGGTAGCCAGGGTGCCGTCACAGGCGGTAGCCAGCAGCACATAGCCGTTGGTCTGGTCATTGCCTGCCAAGGAGCCTGTTTGCCCGGTGCGGGCCAGTGCCCACAGCTTGCGGCCCCCTTTAAGGACGCCAGCGGTTTCCAGCTCAAAACCAGAGCGCTCGGTGAGATCCCGGTAGAACTCCAGGATCTGCCGGGGTTGAACCACCTTGAAGCGGTTACTCACTACCGAAAGAGGCGCCTGATTGTCTGAGCGGAACAGAACCTTCTGATCCGGGAAGGATGAGATCTGCCCGAGAGCCCCGGCCTCGCTACTAATGAAGCGAACAGGGGTCTCACGGATCTCCCAGTCCATGCCGGCTTCCTGCATCCAGACATTGAGGGGTTGTTGGGCGGCGAGCTGGTTGCCCAGCCCGTGCCAGGGGGTACGTCCTGCATAGGCCATGCTTTCGACAAGATGTGCCATGGTAAATCTCCAAGAATAACGATGAGCCCAAAACGGGCGGCTTAACGAATGAGAAGAGGTGGTTGAGTCAGTGGTAGAGCAAAAGCCGAAGAGTGAAGGCTCAGAGCCAGCCACGCTGGGCTAAGCTGACCCACTCGGAGCGGGACACGACGAAGTGATCCAAGACCCGCACATCAATCAGGGCCAGAGCGTCCTTGAGCCGGGTAGTGATGGTGCGATCAGCCTGGGAGGGCTCACAGCACCCGGAGGGATGGTTATGGGCGAAGATTACGGCAGCGGCATTGCAGGCCAGGGCCTGCTGTACCACCACACGGGGGTACACCGCCGCGCCATCAATGGTGCCGTTGAACAAGGGCTCGAAACTGAGCACCTTATGCTTGTTGTTGAGGAAGATGGCCGCGAAGACCTCGTTCTTCTTCTGGGCCAGGGCCATCTGCAGGAACTGGGCGACATCGGTGGGAGTGGTTAGCGCCTCCCGACCGGTCAGCTCATCCAGAAGAATGGTGGCCGCCGTACTGACAATTTCCTCAGGCTTAACGCAGCCCTGTACGTGGTACAGGCCCTGCTCGTTCTTTACGAAAGTGGGAATATCCATCCAGGCCTCCATAGCGGCATAAAGAAGCCCGCACTGGGCGGGCTTCAGGGGTGTGTGAGTGGTAAGGGGAGAGTGGGACTTACTCGGCATCGAGGCGGAAGCTGTGTCCGCAATCCAGGCATTCCAGGTTGTCGAGATAGGTCTCGTCGAGCTTGGCGCCCAGCGCAGCACCAGCTTCACCACCGGCCACGCCGCCAGCCAAACCGCCAAACACGGCACCGGCGATACCGCCGATGGCGGACCCGGCAGGGCCAAACGCCAGGCCGACCGTAGCGCCCACGCGAGCACCGCTGCTAGCCATGGCAATGCCGCTGGCGGCACCTGCAACCGTGCCTACAGAGCCGCCGACCTTGCGGCCATTCTGCAGGGCGACAACGCGGATGGAACGGCAGGACGGACATTGAATGATCATGAAACCTCCATGAGACAGGGTCAGGAAGGCCATTCCTTCCTGGCTTCATAGAGGTGATATATGGTTGAAAAAATCTGGGATAGTGGCCGCATTTCTCTTCATGCGGGTAGTTGAAGTTTCTGTGTAGTATTTGGATAGTTCGATACTACGCCGATCGCTCTTCTCTATTTAGTTGGCCGATGTTGGTGAGCTGCGGCCTAACATGCCTCTCATCTTCTCGACAGCACCTGCTTGGTGAATTCTCATACGAGTTAGGGCGGGCCTGAATATCGTGCATTTTTCGGTTTTATGATGCTCAAGAAAAGCAGCAATCAGGCGCGGCAGCTCCCGTTTCACTCCGAACAGGTTATTGGCCCCGCCAAGGTATATAGCCTGTTGGTATTCTAGGCTTGGCCAAGGTGGCACCTTTCTGTAGCCGAAGATACCTTTAATCACCCGGAATGTATGTTCACGTTAGTTCGCGCGCTGGTTTGCTGGTCTCGCATTGCTGTGCTGTCTTCCTCGTCGTGGATTGCATTCCAGAACGTTCAGCGATAAATCACTTAGTCTTGCGCTTCTTTCTTTGCGATTCTGGATATTGCAATAACTAGAATCTTGCACAGATTCAGCTCATCCCGCAGGCATCGAAAGTTCAAGGTGGAAGTTTCATCGGCATTCCGGGAAAGATAAATATTCGAAAAACAGCACACCGATTCAATTTTATACAGCGTATCTTCCATGGTCGGACCACACTTCCAAAACCATTTAAATGCAGCTTTATGCATAATGACTGCTTCACAGAGGAGACTTGCGACCTAAGGTTATTGACATTTGGTTGTTCAGCCAAATAAGATCAAGGGATGTCACTACGTAGACAGCCTGTTTATTTGGAGGAATTATGAGTTCTGTATCAATTCAGCCGCGCAAAGTCGCTTTTGATGTCTCGTCAGTGCCACGGCACTGGAATGGCGGTGACCCCGTGCTGACCCGCTTCTTTGATGCCCTCTCAGTGCATTTCCCGGAGGGGGAGCGCTTCTTTATCCAGTCAGTGCGTAACTTCAAGGATCAAGTGACAGATGATCAGCTGAGCGAGGATATTCGTCACTTTATTCGCCAGGAAGGTCAGCACGGGATTGTCCATGATCGTTTCAACGATGTGATGGCCAGCCAGGGCGTGGATGTGGATAAGGTCACTGCGAATCTAAGGACCTTTATTCGCACCACACAAAAGTACCTGCCGAAGAAGTATCAGCTCGCCATGACGGCGGCGTTTGAGCACTTTACGGCAACCCTGGGCGAAACCATGGTCAGCGAGAAGAGCGAGATGTTTAGCGAGGCTGACCCCGTCATGAGAGCGCTATTTCTGTGGCACGGGGTCGAAGAAGTAGAGCACAAGGCCGTGGCCTATGATCTTTATCAGGGCGCAGCAGGTGGAGGCTACTTGACGCGCGCGTCTGCGTTGGTGGTTGCGACCCTGATGGTTCACCTTGTCGTGGCTCCAGTATTTTGGAATATGCTCAAGCTTGATGGCGTAACGCGCCAGCCTGGTGTGATTCTGCGAGGCCTGAACAAGCTTTATGGGCGAAAAGGTATTCTCACAGGCATGCTGCCTGATTTCCTCGCTTGGTTCCGCCCTGGATTTCACCCTTGGGATACCGGTATGCCTGAGAAGGTTGCCGCGTGGTTGGCGGAGTATGAGACTCATGGAGATCCGATGCGGGCATCGGAAACCATTTACGGTCCGGCTCCAGTGAGTGAGGCAGCCTGATGCATGGAGACAAGCAGGATGTCCCCAGTACCGTCGATGTTCCTCATACACATCGGCCTGGGCGTCACTGTGGCAGTTCAGCTATCAGAGACCTGCTGGAGTTTCATGGGCTTAATTTGACGGAAGCTTTCTGCTTCGGGCTGGGTGCCGGGCTTGGTATTACTTATGTGGAAATACCAGGCACGGACACCCCGTTTATTGTCCATGTCCGTTCAATGGGATTTGAGGAAACGGTGTTCTCTACACTGGGCGTGCCGTTTCGCTGGGAAACTTGGCAAGATAAATGTGCTGCCGCCGATGCGCTGGATGCCCATCTTGATGCGGGGCGGCCTGCGCTTCTCTTAACTGATATTTTTTACCTTCCTTATTTCAAGAGCAGTACACATTTCCCCGGTCACGCCATCGTCGCCTGGCAGCGAGCCGAGAAGGGCGAGACGATGCTCGTTAGCGATACCGAGCGCCCAGGGCTTTTAGAGGTGCCTCGTGACAAGTTGGTTGAAGCCAGATTCTCCTTGTCGCCACCCTTTATCCATCATGGTTCATTGTTCGCACCCGAAAGTGTTTCGGTTCAGGTGTCTGCCGATAACGTGCGCAGTGCGATTGTGAAGAATGCAGATAATCTCCTGCAAGGAAGCAGGAATCACGGTATTCAAGCGCTAACAACTTGGATCCAGGAACTTCCTCGCTGGAAGGCAGTGGATAAATGGCAATGGTTGCTCCGTTTCGCCTATCAAGTGATCGAGAAGCGTGGAACGGGGGGCAGCGGCTTTAGAGCGATGTATTCAGAATTTCTCGATGAAGCGAGTGAAATTGTTCCTGAAATACATGAGGCAGGCTTGGTCGAGTTGATGCGCACGAGTGCTGCGGCATGGTCCGCTCTGGCTGATTGTCTGCGAAAGGGGTCCGAAAGTGAAACATTCCCTGAAGAGGCAATAACGGACGCCATTGAATCTGTGCGTGTTGCAGAGACCCGGTATGCGGATGCCGCTTCAACATTCTGATAAAAAGTTGCTAACTATGACAGCTGAGACATCACTCCCGAGAGAACTGCTTGCCGCAAAGGCTTTTTTTGGTTCAGGGCATCCGTTGTTCAGGGTTTTTGGTATCGCAATGGATGACATTACCAAAGATGGCGCGGTAATGAGCATGCCTTGTGTGGAAGAGGTTTGTGATCAACAGGGAAAGCTTCATCGGGGAGCCATCGCTACCTTGCTTGATACGGCATGTGGTTTGGCGATTTTTGTGCGCCTCGGCGACATGCGCCCAATTGCGACAATTGACTTGCGCGTTGATTTCATCGCTAAACCCGAGGCTGGCGAAGGGGTGGCATGTAATGTCACCTGTTTTGCAGTTGAAGAAAATATTGCTTATGTCCGTGGAGAGGCATTTGGGCGTGATGGCGGCAATTTGCTGGCGTCGGTATCAGGCAGTTTTGCGATAGGAACGGCAGGCCCGTCCTTTGATCAATCTGTGAATCCTAGCAATAAGAGAGCCCCCTCCAAGAAAAAAACAATCGATGATGAAGGAATCATCAGCTTCGAAACAGAAAGGGTAACCGCTCTCTCTACTGTGGTCGGCGATGTATCACCATACGAAAAATTTCTTGGTATGACGGCTTCGGACGATAATGGCGAAGCAACCTATAAAATGCCGTTTCGCGAGCAGCACATTGGCAACCCTCTGATCAAGACTTTTCATGGCGGTATTATCGCAAGCTTCGCGGAGCTTGTTGCTGGCGCGCACTTAACAGCGAATCAGACTGAACAAAATAAGCCAGTATGTTCAAGTATGACTCTGGATTATTTGCGCCCGGCCTTTGCGGGTACGTTGGTGGCCAAGCCGAACATTATTCGTGAAGGAAAGCGCTTCATTGTGGTTGTTGTGGATGTGTTTCTTGATGGCGCCCAGGTTTCCCGAGGTCGCTTCATTTATAAGAGAGCCTTCGCTTCCAGCTAATCCAATCTATAAACAACCCTCCCCCCTTCCTTTTCTGCCTCAATAGAGGAGTTCTGTTATGTATATTTCACAGACTTTGCGCCGTGCGGTTCAATTAAACGGCCAAGGTACGGCTACCGTTTTTGCTGGTCGGCGGCAAACCTGGCGAGAGTTTGAAGACCGTATCGCATGCCTTGCTAACGGGTTGCTAAGTCTGGGCGTCAATGCGGGTGACAGGGTTGCCATACTGGCATTAAACAGCGATCGCTACCTGGAGTATTTCTATGCAGTGCCGTGGGCCGGTGCGGCAGTGAATCCCGTCAATATTCGGCTCGCACCACCTGAAATCGCCTATACCTTGAATGACTCAGGTTCTAAAGTGCTTTTCGTTGATGACACCTTTGCAGCATTGCTGCCATCCCTACAGCCACAGCTTGAGTCTATCAAGCATGTTGTCTTCATGGGTGAGGGTGAGTGTCCACAAGGGTGTATTGATTATGAATCCCTTGTCGCCAACGCCGATCGAATCCGTGACGCCAATGCTGGCGGTGACGATCTGGCGGGGCTGTTTTATACCGGTGGTACCACTGGGCGGTCAAAAGGCGTGATGCTGAGTCATGACAACCTGGTATTCAATGCCCTAAACGTGGTTGCCGAGATGGGCTATGACAGTGACACCATATATATGCATGCCGGGCCCATGTTCCACTTGGCTGATATGGCCAGCACGTTTGCCGTGACACTGGCTGCGGGGACACATGGCATTGTTCCTCGCTTTGATGTTGATGAAGTGCTGGCTTTCATTGAGCAGGAGAAAGTCACGAACACCCTGTTGGTGCCGACCATGGTCAATCTTCTAGCCTCATCTGGGCGCATCGCCAATTACGATGTCAGCAGCATAAAACGCATGCTGTATGGCGCCTCGCCAATGCCAGAGGCGGTATTGATTAGTGCTATGGAACAAATGCCGACAGTGTCATTTGCTCAGGGCTATGGCCAGACCGAAGCCTCCCCAATCATTACCTCACTCGGGCCAGAACATCACATTCCCGGCGGAGAAAAATTACGTAGCGCCGGTCGCGCAGCACTGGGTGTGGAGGTGGTGGTGCTTGATGAAAATGATCAGGTGGTATCTCAAGGTACGGTTGGCGAAATATGTGCGCGGGGACCAAACGTCATGTTGGGTTACTGGGGAATGGAATCAACAACCGCTGATACCTTGCGCAATGGTTGGCTACATACCGGCGACCTTGGCTACATGGACGAGGATGGATTTGTCTTCATCGTTGATCGAGCCAAGGACATGGTAATCAGCGGTGGAGAAAATATTTTCTCTGTTGAAGTTGAAGGTGCCATTTATAGCCATCCTGCGGTACAGGAGTGCGCGGTAATTGGTATTCCCGATGAACGCTGGGGTGAAGCTGTGCATGCAATCGTGGTGCTGCGTGAAGGAGAGCACGCCAGTGAGGCAGAGATTATCGAACATTGCCGTGAAAGAATTGCAGGTTACAAAGTGCCTCGTAGCGTTGATTTTAAGGCAGAGTCGTTGCCGGTGAGTGGGGCAGGTAAGGTGCTGAAAAACGAACTGCGAGCCCCCTTTTGGGAGAGCAACGGTAAACAGGTTAATTGAGTAATTGATGACCTTGTATTGCGAAATTTATTGGCTTGGAGGCTTCCATGAATCTGGATTTCAGTAATGACGAAAAAGAATTTCGTAAGAGTATCCGGCAGTGGATGAAGGAAAATGTGCCTGATGATATTCGGCGCTGTACTGCCCGAGGAGCGATGCCAGACAAGAATATGCAGCAACGATGGGAGCGTTTGCTGGGCAGTCAAGGTTGGCTCACGTCTACTTGGCCAGAACAATTTGGTGGCCCAGGGTGGAGCGCAACCCAGCGGTATATTTTCGATCAGGAACGCGCCTCGGCAGGGGCTCCGCCAACAAGTCCTTTTGGTGTGGCCATGGTTGGGCCGGTGTTATATACCTTTGGTTCTGAAGCACAGAAGGAACGGTGGTTGCCCGGCATTCAGCGTGGCGAAACGCTATGGTGCCAAGGTTATTCTGAGCCCAATGCGGGCTCAGATCTGGCCTCGTTAAAAACGCGAGCCACGCGTAATGGCGACCATTATTTGGTTAATGGTCAAAAAATCTGGACGACACAGGCCCATTGGGCAGACATGATGTTTTGCTTGGTGCGAACGGATAGCACCGTGAAACAGCAGCAGGGTATTTCATTCCTGCTGATCGATATGAAAACCCCCGGGCTTGAAGTACGGCCGATTTATTCAATTGATGGGCATCATCACCTTAACGAAGTCTATTTTACCGACGTGAAAGTGCCTGTGGAAAATTTGGTGGGTCAAGAAGGAATGGGGTGGACCATTGCCAAGTTTCTTCTTACCCACGAACGCACCACCATTGCCGGTGTGGCGGATATTCACTACGAAATCAATCGCCTTAAAAGTGCTATCGATGCGCTACCAACGGAAACAGATAAGCAGTTGGCGGTGCGTCGGTTGGCTGGCTTGGAAGTCGATCTTATGGCACTGGAATACACCAACTTTCGCACCGTTGCTGCCACAGATGAAGGCAAGCCGTTCGGCCCAGAATCGTCAGGACTGAAAATCAAAGGCACGGAACTACAGCAAAGGGTTTCCCAAGCGATGGTGGAAATCGGAGGTTTGATGTCTTTGCCATGGGATAACGAGGAGCCCATTGGGGAGCAAATTTTTAATCAGGCCAGTCGCCGCTATAACTTCCTGCGTGCGTGCACCATCTATGGTGGATCTAACGAGATCCAGAAAAACGTGTTGGCGAAGATGTTGCTCGGATTGTGAGGTGAAAAATGGATTTCAAGTTACCCGAAAATACCACCATGATTGCGGATACCGCGCGCCGTTATCTTAAAGACAACTATTCATTTGACACCTACATTGCACAGTTGAATGAGAGTAATCACCTTGAAGCGAATCGCTGGCAGGCCATGAATGATTTGGGTTGGTTTGGCCTTCCGTTTGCTGAATCTGTTGGAGGGTATGGCGGCTCATTGCTTGACGTGTGCGCCATTGTTCAGGAGTTAGGAGCCGCGCTTTGTCTTGACCCTTTTGTCGATTTAATTGTTTCCCCCGGCAAGTTATTGGAGTTCGCCAATACGCCAACATCCTTGGCGTTGCTTGATCGCATTATTGCTGGTGAGGCACGTGTGGCTTGCGGTCTTTATGACCGGCATGCCGGTTATCACGTGCTGAACCCTTCCTTGAGGCTAAACGGAGAACGACTTTCCGGGCAGAAGCACGTTGTGTCTGATGGTGGCGTTGCAGACGCCGTGCTCGTCTCCGCTATGTCTGGTGATGAGTTGGTCATTGTCGCGCTACCTTTCGACGCCTGTGACGTTGAAAGATATCGACTGCTCGATGGAAGCCGTGCTGCCAGTTTGACGCTTGATGATGTGCTCATCACAGACGAAATGGTTTTGTGTCGTGGTGATGCGGCAAAGCAAGCGGTTTCTGCCTGGTTCGATTATCTGTGCGCATTGGACTGCGCACGTATGTACGGCGCCTGCCGAGAGGTGTATCAGGCCACTCTGGAATACGCTCGAACGCGTAAACAGTTTGGTAGAACGATTGGCAGTTTTCAGGTAATCCAGCACTACCTTGTTGATGCGTTTATTGATCTCCAGCAGCTGGAATCCATGCTCTTGATGGTGTCAGTAAAAGGAGAGAGCGCAAACGTCGGTGAGCGCGGGCGCGCGACAGCGGCGGCAAAGGCTTACTACGCAAACCGGGCCGTTGGTATCACTCAGCAAGGTATCCAGATCCATGGTGGCGTTGGTGTTACGGAAGAGCTGAACATTGGCCATTACTTCCGTCTGGTGACACATGCATCATTGAGTCATGGCGACCGAGAGCACCACATGTCACGGTTTATTCAGGCGGGGGAGAAGCAAAATGAAGTCGTTTGATTTTATCGTCGTGGGGGCGGGCTCTTCGGGCTGTGTTCTTGCCAACCGGTTAAGCGAGTGCGGCAAGTATTCCGTTTGTCTTATTGAGGCCGGCCCCCACGATAATAGCGGTTTTATTAATATTCCGTTTGGACTCATCGGTCTAATTAAACAAGGAAAGCGAAACTGGGGCTACGACACCGCGCCACAAAGTCACCTTAATAAAAGGCGCCTCTACTGGCCGCGAGGAAAAACACTGGGGGGCAGCAGCTCAATCAATGCCATGGTCTACATTCGAGGCCAACAACAAGACTATGATGACTGGGCAGCGCAAGGCGCAACAGGGTGGGCGTGGAAAGATGTGCAGCCGGTATTCAATGCACATGAAAACAATGAACAATACTCCGCTGACAATTGGCATGGTGTGGGTGGGCCACTGAATGTTACCCGAGTCAGGGATGTTAACCCGTTAACCCCGCTGTTTATTAAGTCCGGTGAAGAGCTGGGTTATACCCGAAACGATGATTTTAACGGGCCGGAACAGAAAGGCTTTGGCCGGTTTCAGGTAACACAAAAAGAAGGGCGCCGGTGGAGTGCCGCGCGTGCTTTCCTGGATCCTGCACGTGGCCGCGATAACTTGCACATCATGACGGATGTGCAGGTAACCAAGGTGTTACTGGATTGCGGCAGGGCGATTGGCGTCGAAATTTGTGATAGTGATGGTGCTCAATCGGTCATTCGTACGAACAAAGAAGTCATCCTGTCCGGTGGGGCGATCAATACCCCTCAGTTGCTGATGTTGTCGGGTATTGGAGAGCGAGAGCACCTATCGAAAATCGGCATCACCTGTTTGCAAGACTCGCCGGAAGTTGGGGAGAACCTTCAAGATCACCTTGATATGACCGTCATGATCAAGGACAAAAGCCGTCAATCAATCGGCATGTCACCGTTTTTTATACCTCGGCTGATTAGTGCCTTCTACCAGTATTTTCGTCATCGGCGCGGCTTTCTTGCCAGTAACGCGGCGGAAGCAGGGGCTTTTGTCAGCCTGCTCAGCGAGCCGGATCGTCCGGATGCTCAGCTACACTTTTTACCGGCTTATCTTCGAGATCATGGACGTCAGTTGACGCCAGGGTTTGGTTGTACGATTCATGTGTGCCAACTCAGGCCTAAGAGTCGAGGACAGATTCGATTGGCCAATAGCGATCCATTTGCTGCGCCTTTGATAGACCCAAACTATCTTTCTCATCCTGACGATATTCTTGTGCTCCGTGAAGGCGTGAAACTAGCCAGAAAAGTGTTTCACAGTCATTCTTTCAGCTCTGCTTTTGGCGGTGATGACGAACCGGCTTCCAGCGTGGAGAGTGATGACCAGATTGACGCGGATATTCGCCAGCGCGCTGAAACAATCTACCATCCCGTCGGCACTTGCCGAATGGGTAGTGATGAAAAAGCGGTGGTGGATGTCCGTCTGCGGGTAAACGGTGTGAAGGGGTTGCGTGTCGCCGATGCCTCGATCATGCCACTGTTGATCAGTGGTAATACGAACGCGCCATGTATGATGATTGGCGAGCGAGCGGCACAATTCATTCTAGAGGATGCGCAATAAAGATCGGCTAGAGAAAAGCTATGATAAAAGGTGTAATGCCGGAGTTGCATGGAAGCAATTCCGGCATTTTTTTGTGTGTCTTCTAGCAAACGGTGGTGACAGAGTCGTCAACTATTCAGAGGTTCCCTAAACCCCCTTGAGCATTATTATGCCGCCGGATTGCTATACAGCTCATGCAGTTGGCCACCTTCAGCGAACAACTTCTCACGCCACAGTTTTTCCAGCCCTTTGGTGTCATGTTGATCAGGGTGGAAATCCGGCTGAATGAACTCAGGAAGGCGCGAAAGGATTTGCGATACAAACCCGTTACGACCTAGCAAAATATTCAGACCTTTAACATTATCGCTGATGTTGCCGAGCTGGCCGTCTTTGACAAGCATCCAGCTCCAGGTGATGCCCAGCATCGGCAGCAAGACGACCATCGAGGCGAGGGCTGCAGCCACGCGCTCTGTACGGCTGTTACCAATAAGCTCATATACGTCGTAGGCAACAGATTTGTGTTCCAGCTCTTCGAGCGCATGCCACTGCCATATTTTGAGCATTTCAGGGTCTGCCTGGCGTACAAAATTCTCGTCTTCAAGTAGCTGCTCGGCGAGAAGCGCAGTAAAGTGCTCCATAAACGTGGTGGCGGCTAGCCGAGTGCTCGGCGGCAACTTCTCTAGTATGGCCAAGCCAATTTTGACAAACCGATCTGGCGACTGCATGTCATAGCCGTACTCGGCGAGAATCTGGTTCAGCCTGTCGTGCTCTCGTCCGTGAATGGCCTCCTGCCCCATGAAGCCCGATATGGCCGCCCGTAGAGATTCGTCCTTAACCTGACCACGAAAGTGTCTAACGGACTCCATGAAATAGCGTTCACCAGGTGGGAAAAAACCGGAGAGCATGGCAAAGAAAGTCGTTGCTGTGGCATTTCCAGCATAAAAATACTTTGGAATGGAATCCGGAAATTGAAAATTGATATGACGCGGTGGAATGCCCACCAGCGCGCCGCTGAGTTTCTTAATGCTTTTTACCGTATTAGACGAGCGCATATCGCCTCCAATCAATAATGTGATAGTTAAAGAGAAAAATGTCAGGCCATGCCCTGATGCGTTTTTTTATTTTTGCTGCTTTGCTGTTTTTTAAACATAATTTCAAGCAAGCGTTGGTAGCCTGTGGGTATCAGTCTCTGTGTGGTGTCCAGCATGACCGCGTCACCGCCTACCAAAACTCTTCGCCGGTTTTTCCGCACGCCTTTCAGGATGGTTCTAGCGGCAGCTTCGGGTGTGGTCATGGCAATTTTTTCGAACATGCTGGCAATCTCTTCTTTGTCGCCCATGTTCATGCTGCCCATGTCTCCCATGCGACTATTACGCGCGATGTTGGTCTTTACTCCACCTGGATGAACGCAAGTCGCGCTGACAAGGCCGCCCGCGATATCCAGCTCTTCACGTAATGATTCTGTAAATCCGCGAACAGCAAATTTTGCGGCGTTGTAGGCTGACTGGGTTGGAACACCGATAATGCCGAAAACGCTGGAGATGTTGACGATATGGCCTTCACCTATTTTCTGGAGATGGGGAAGAAATGCCTTTGTACCGTATACGACACCCCAGAAATTGATATCCATCAGCCATTCAAAGTTTTCATAGCTCATGTTCTCGACGGTCTCACCCAGTCCCACACCGGCATTGTTCATGATGAGATTTACTTTTCCGTGTGTTGATACGGTATCTTCCGCGTATTGATAAACCGCATTTTTGTTGCTGACATCAACAACATGAGTGCTGATGTTGACGGCGTAGCCTGCCAGTAATTCGACCGTCTTCTCTAGGCTTTCTTCGCTGATATCAGAGATCGCTAAGTGGCAGCCTTCTTTTGCTAGAGCAATCGCCGTGGCTTGCCCGATGCCCGACCCGGCGCCAGTGATCGCCGCGACTTTTCCTGAAAATGATTTCATCGTTGCGCCTCTATATTGAGTGTGTTGCTCAGAAGTTTTTGGACGAGATTGCGTTTCGTTTTATGTAGGTTTGTCGTTTCGAATTTAAGGTGGCCATCATTCATTTTTCCATAACGAAGCGCCGGCAGGTCGTGAAGATAATCGTTGAGGTTTTGCCAAGGATCTTTGTTGCCTTGGCGTGGCAGGCGGTCATCAGCACGTTGAATGTAGCCAGAGCGAAGGTTGAGAAAGTTGACATCAGAGCCACACCCTTCCTCGTCGATAGGGGTCACCTTTTCTGCGCCTGTCTTGCGCATATGCTTGAGAAGCCGACAAACAAATTCGGAGGCAATATCTGCCTTGAGGGTCCAGGACGCGTTGGTATAGCCAAAGACCAGTGCCATATTAGGCACTTTTTCCAGCATTAAGCCTTTGTACATCATGGTGTTTGAGAGATTGACGTGCGTACCATCAACACGTAGCTCTGCGCCGCCCAACATTTGCAAATCCAGACCGGTAGCTGTGACGATAATATCGGCAGGTATCCAATCCCCAGATTCCAGTTTTATACCGGTTTTGGTGACATTTTTTATATGATCCGTCACCACGGAAGCCTTGCCTTCACGAAGCACCTTGAACAGATCCCCCTTGGGAACTGCGCACATTCGTTCCTCCCATGGGTTGTAGTGAGGTTGAAAATGCTTCATGTCGATATCCGGCCCCAGTTGTTTGCGAGCAGCGGCCAGCAGTAATCTGCGGATCGCTTTGGGCTTACGAATCGATAGGTTAAATACGGTTCTCTGCAGCAGGATATTGCGTGTGCGCGCCAAGCGGTAAACAAGCATTTCTGGCAGTACTCGGCGCAGGTTTTTCGAGATGAGATCTTGCTCAGGGACGGAGGCAACATAAGTAGGGGAGCGCTGTAACATGGTGACATGCGCAGCGCGGTCGGTCATCGCGGGCACCAGTGTTACGGCGGTGGCGCCGCTGCCGATCACGACAACTCGCTTACCCGTATAATCGTAGTTATCTGGCCAGTGCTGCGGGTGAATTACGTCGCCGCCAAAGCGATTGATTCCAGGAATTTTCGGTGTGTAGCCGGCGTCATAGTTATAATAACCGGTACAGTTGAGGACAAACCCAGCGGTGAAAACTTCTTCTTCACCGGTTTCCTCGTTCAACGCGGTAACCGTCCAGCGATTGAATTCGCTGCTCCAGTCCTCGGCAGTGACTTTCAGGCCAAAATGAATTTTCTTGTGGACCTGATGATGCTCAGCGGTTTCTTCAATGTACTTGCGAATAGAGGGGCCATCGGCAAGCATCTTGGTGTCTGTCCAAGGCCGAAAGTTATAGCCGAGTGTGAACATATCGGAGTCCGAACGGATGCCGGGATAGCGAAATAGATCCCAGGTACCGCCAACGCGTTTGCGTCGCTCGAGGATGCCATAGCGTAGATGTGGGCACTTGCGGCTCAGGTGGCAAGCTGCACCAACGCCGGAAAGGCCAGCGCCAATGATCAGCACGTCGAGATGCTTATGTTTCATGATGTAAATCTCCGGTCAGAGGAGCGTATGTGAATAAATTTCGGGTTAAGGCGCTGAAGAAAATCCAGCACAGCTCCGGTAAAGATGCTGTTGCGATCACCCGCTACCATATGACCCGCTTGATTGATCACTCGGTACTTGGCATGTGGCACGAGGGCTAACAATTCCTGGGCCCCCTCTTCGCTGAGCACGTCACTGTGATGACCACGGATCAGTAATATTGGTAGTTCTAGGCTCTTAGCAGCGCGATTGAGCCGCGTGCGACCGAACATGCTTTCATCTGCTTCAGGAATTACCGCATGATCAAGAAAAGCCGGATCCCAGTGCCAGTGGAGGCGGCCGTTAGCGTCCTGACGCAGATTTCTTCGCAGTCCCTGAGAATTTGCAGGCGCTTTTCGTGCTGGGTTATAGGCAGCGACAGCATCTTGGACCTGCTCGAGCGAGTCGAATCCGTCATGGTGGCGACGCATAAACTCAATAACACGGCGAACACCGTTGCGTTCTAGACGGGGGGCTACGTCCACCAGTACCAAGCCTTGGCAGGTGAGGGAGGGCTCCTCTCCAAGTGCGAGCATGGCGGTGAGGCCGCCCATTGATGCACCGACGATATAAGGGGATGAGGGAAGAGACTGAATGATGCTGCGGAGATCTGATATCAAAGCAGTGGCGCTGTAATCCCCTTTGGGGCACCACTGGCTTTCACCATGACCCCTGGCGTCTATGGTCGTTGCGCAGTATCCCGCCCTTGCCATTACGTTTGCCGTGTGCGCCCAGGCATGACGTGTCTGTCCGCCGCCATGTAGCAGTAGCACCTGCGGTGACTTTGGATCTCCGAACCGGGTTGCACTAAGAACCAACCCCCCTTTTCCGTGGAACTGTATGTTCCTGCCAGTTTGCGTGGGGCTGCTTGAAGCACTCCGGTCAAGCGTTGTGGGACTATCGTGATGATGCATTATTAGATGCGCTTTTGTTTGGCCAAACAACCAAATATTAACGTTTCATGTATAAAAAGGGAAGTGCTGCTTGAGGAAATTATCGCTGGGTTGTCTGGCTGACGAATTCCTTGTAGGGGCATGACCTACCATAAAAAAGCCCCCATTAAAGGGGGCGTAAATGTGCATATGCACGAGGGGTGTGCGTTAAAAATCTTTTACAGGCAAAAAGGTAAAAGTAAGGTCCACGCCGAGGGGCGGTACCTCCAATTCGACACCGGCCAAACCTATGCCAAACAGATCAATGTTGGCTGGTATGACGAGAGGGTCAGGGTTGCGAACTTTTAGAATCAGGCGACCATCGTCAACAAAACGTAGCGGCCCTTCCAGGGTGACTCCGGTTATTTTTTTACTGCGGATGTCATGCCCAAGTTCAATGAGTAGTCGTGGTTCCAGTTCTGGTGCATCCACCATGAGATCAAACGTGGTGCTAAACCAGGGGCCATCAGGGGTTCGGGTGATATAGCCAGTAATGGGCTGATTATTTTCATATGCCAGGCGAAGCACCAGGGGGCCGGTGTCTAACGGTATCGTGATTAATCCCAGTGCACGGGCTTCCAGAAACACACTCGTCGTTGGGAGAACAGTGGGGAAGACTTTGGCAATGACGGCGCCGGTGACTTCATTTGATGTCATTGGGTCGCTGTCGATGAGGCGTCGGTTGATGGTGATATCCGACTCATACTGGCTTACCCCGGCTTGCAAGGCGCCTGAGGCGACGAAGGCAAACTTGTTTTCTGGGCAGTCGTCGCCTATACCACAGCCAATGTTGGCATTGGTTATTACACCTGATCGGCTTTTGAGTTGAAGTTTCAGGTAATTGGCGGAGGCAGTTGCTCCGCCATTGCCATCAGGTACGGCGCCTTGCTCATTGTCATCGAGACTGAGATTCGCGTTGACATCCGCTACAGGTAGTGACCGTAATGATACGCGGGTAATCCTGTCCTCTTCTCCTGTTACCACAAAGTGATTGGTCAGGTCCGGACCTCCTTGTCTAAGGCCAGGCGCTGTGGAGCTGGACTGAGAAATTTGCCGTGTTTGCAGAGGGGCTCCATCATTTGAACATATGGCGTTGACTCCACAGTTCGGCGCTCCTTCCTCGGAGTGCAGGGTATAACGGTAAAGGTCACCAACCCGCCAGGGACTGTTCGGTAAAAATTCGATTCGCTGTGCAAGTACTTTATGGCGACCATTGACGGGCTGCCATACGTTATTAACGGTATCGAAGTGTTCAACAACAAACGTATTGTTATTGACCGTGTTGCTGTCGATGCTGCGGCTGAAGATAACCCGGAGACTAAAGTCCTTGAACAGGTTCGGTACGGGATAAAGCGGGTCAGTATTTTTTCCTCCCACGCATCGACCGTTTCGCCAGTTTTCGCGTTGCCCGGTCAGCACAGCCCCGGTCAGCGCGCAGGGGTATCCGGGGAAAACAGCGGAGACAAGTGGTGCACGTAATTCATTGGCGTTGTCATTGGGAAGGGTGAATTCCGGAAGACGAATGTCGAGGGTTCGATCCTGGTTAAGCGGATTGCCTTGCGTATCTCGAAGCAGGCTGGTCAGGGTCACCTGGATGTCTTTTCCGTGTTGAAGAATGTCCCCTCCGATCAAGACGGTGGCGCCATCATGTCTCATCGGGTAGGTCTGTGTTATGCCATCGACTGAGACTTGCAATGCCCCGTCGAGAAATACAGAAGCAGGGTCCAGGGGCTTATTGAAGTTCAGAATAACAGGATCACCGGGACGGGCATTGGGTTGGAAGGTTTGTCCTGGTGCCCAAGACTGAAGTTGTAAAGGGCGCGTATCCTGGGTTGGTGATGGCGCCTGACGTTGGTTCTCATAGGCTTCCATGCGGAATGAGAGCAAGCCTGATGCCTTCTCCAAGCCCAGCACCTCGGGTTCGACCACGCTGACCGCATCCAGCACTAATATGCCATCTTTAACAACGGCTAACCCGGCCACCTGCACATTTAGCAGGTTCTGGCTGAGAGCTGCGTTCGACTCCTGCCCTTCTGCGGTCATTGCCGCGTCCATATTAAGCAGAGCATAACGAGGGACAGACGAAGAATCGCTGAATGGATTGGGGATCAGATATCCATTGGCGTCACTGAGCAGAGTGATGGTGACTTCACCCGTCTCGAGGCCGGACGGTATTTCGCCTAGAATATTGACGTCCACAGGAGAACCGTTGAGGACGGAGCCGGCGGGCACCCGCAGTGGCACGGCACCTGGAAAATTCGGTGCAAATCCCAGATCGGCTGCAAGATTTCCGCTCAACCCGGTAAATGACTTGTCGCCTAGTACAAAGGATTGTACGGGCACCTGGTTGATCGGGTTGCCGGTTAATGTTGAGGTCAATTCAGGTTGTTCAACACCAAGGCTGCCTACCTTGAGGATTGATGTCGCGCGGGGAAGTGTTGAGTCAGGAATAAAAGTACGCTCGTATTGCGGTAATAAAGCACCGGAGGTTTGGGCTCGCAGCCCGGTAATAGTCAGTGTGTGTTCTACCGGTTTCAGATCCCGGGCGGGGTCAAGTGTCAGATATCGGCCCTGCAGGAACATGGATGCGGGAACCAGTTTGCCCAGATTGTCACGAAGCTGCACAGATCCGCTTTCACCATATTCTATGCTCGTCGGGTCCAGCGTTTGATTGAACGACATTCTGAAGGTGCTCATGTCGTTGGAGCGGCTGGCATCATCAATCGAGTCAAGCAATGATGGCTGGTCCAGAGGGGTAGCTGAGAGGAGCCTGAAAGAGCCACTTCCCATGGCTTCCGATGCGCCCGCCTGGTTGCCAGCGGTACGAAATTGCACGCGGGCCAGGGAGTCTTTATCAATGGCCCCCAAACCATCGCCGATGACAACTAGCTGGTACGTTTGTGTGGGAAGCAGACGAGATTGAGGGCGCAGAATCAGCCCCCTGCCGTTGTCTACTACCTGATAGTCAACAATGACAGTACTGTCATCCATATTGCTGACCAACTGTAGGCGCGCCTCAATATCATCCATTACCGTTTGATCAAGAACGGAAGAAAAACGCAGAACCACAGGCGCGGTGGGTGGTACTTCTGTCTGGCCGGGATAAGGGTAGGAAAAAATCAGTGTATCCGGAGTGCTCCATTGATTGGTCACATCGCCCTGATCGCCACCGCAGCCCGTCAGCTGGGCTGCTATCACTATTGTCACGCTAATAAACAGTTTGCGAATTATATGTTGTTTTTTATTCATTGCTCTTCTCCAGGTATTAATCGCATTTATGCTGTTAAAATTTCAGCGACAGGGAGGAAGAAAATACGTTTATTTCACCATCGGCCCTTACGGTTTCAAAAGGTGCCGGGTCGGTGGGAGCGTTAATGGAGGTTAATTCGAAATCAGCCTCATCCAGCATCTGATACTGGTAAGCGAAGGCAACCTCCAGCGGCATGTTAATCACCGGGGCACTGGCTATACGATAACTTGCGCCTAGCCCGAAAACTTTTTTATCTGTGTCCAGATAATTGACGTCCTGGGAGCGGGTGGACTTTAAGGGTGACTCCTCCAAGGCTGCGCCAGCAAAGAGCTTCATGGATTCCGACCACTGATAACTGATGCCAATACGGGGGATAGTGATGTCGTCAAACGCCAGATTGGCCTGGTCGCGAACAGTGTCACTCGCAAACTCGCGTCCAAGCGCAGACCATTTGTGCTGCTCGATGCCTGCCGTCAGTTCGAATTGTCCTACTGGAAGCAAAAAGGCCGCACCGAGAACCTCGGGCTGATAAGTGTCGATTGTACTCAGTGCCAGACTCAGACCTGGTTCGGGTATAACCCCTGGCACAACCACATTGGCATCGACTGAAACTTCGTAACTACTTTCACCGCGCCAAAATAGTGCGAATTCCAACTTGTCCATGCCGAAAGGCATGCACTGACTGGTACCGCAAAAAAATTCGCCAGAGCGGATGTTGATTCCCAGGGCCGGCGATAGTGACGGAGATGCTTCGAGAGAAAGCTTTTCTGAATCAGTGTTGCCGCCAAGGTCGGAGACTGTTTCCAGGTTTGCTTTGGCTTCCAGTGTCAGGCGCGCAGATGCGCCGACGTCGACTCCTCTCAGGATATTACTAATAGCACCACCAAACGCGAGATAAAGTGGCTGAGATTCATAGCGTAGAAACTGCCCTTTCTGGCTGGTATTGGCCTGATAGGGCAATAGGTTGGATGTGTATTGGTCTACACCCACGTTCAGGCCAAAGTAAATGGGCTTGTCGATGCTGGAAATGCCGGCGACGCGGCTTTTGAAGCCGATTAATAATAGTTCGGAACTGGTGTCAGAGAGGATATCATTCTCTCGCTCCAAAGGGTCTGTTCCTCCCAGTGATTTAGCACGTAATTCCTGGTCGCCATACTGCACAATGACTCCCAGTTCGCCCTCCGGGGAGCGGGCCATGGCGGCCGGGTTGTAGTACACCGACCAGCTGTTGGATGCAAAAGGACTGAATGCCAAGGCAGTGCCGGCATTCATCGGGCCTAGCCCATAAGTGCTCGCTCCGTCGCCAGCACCGCCAATGGCCAAGCCGGGTGAGAGCAATGCTGTAGTGCACGTGAAGAAAAGGAGAGGTAACCGTTTTGTTTTTTTTGCAGACATTTCAGGCTCCTAAAGGGGGCTGTTCTGGTTATAGATGGTGAGTTGTTCTGATTTTCTGTTTGTTTGGTTAAACAACCAATATTGGTCTCAGGCTTAGCTGTCTGTGTCCATGACTGTAATGACGTTGTGCTCTGGCGCTCCGGTAATGTCACACATTAATGCGTGACGCCCAGTCGTCGTCTATGACGAGATGCCGTGTTCTGTTGCTGACCAGGCATGGGTTATCGAGTGGTATAACGCCTCCTGGGCAGCGCTAAAGCGCACGGTCAACTGGATCTGGAGAGCTCTGCTGGCGTGACATGTACAAGCAGGCTCCACACTTTCTCTGGCACAGTCACTGAGAATTGTTATCTGTTTGTTTTGCCGGAATGCCCTTCCCTGGCAGCTGGGGATGTGGCTCACAGGCTTGTCTCCCGCCGTCGTGTCTGCTGGGAGTGTGCCCGGCCAGTACACTGAATCGGTAGTGATCCATCGGTAAATGCTTGGCTCGCCACAGCATTTCCAGAGAGGTAGAGGGCCGCAGCATTGGCGCATCACCATGATGGTCGAAGTAATAACTGTTCGACAGCGCGCAGTTGTGGTTAAGGAACACGGTGTTTTGCTGGCGTTTCTGGATATTGCGGAAATACGCGTCATGGACGGACTGACGTATTTCCACTTGGCTGGCTCCACGTCGGTTGGCTTCGCGAATACAGCGAGAGAGGTGGATGGCATTCCCTTCGACCATCTTGAAGTAAGAGGTGCCGATAAGGGCATAGGGACCGAGCATGATGTAAAAGTTCGGGTAGCCCGGAATGGTCAACCCTTCATAGGCCTGGTAACGGTAGTCATGCCAGAAATCGCCCAAATTGATGTTGTTGCTGCCGATGACGTCGAACGAGGGAATATTTCCTTTCTCGAAGGTTTTGTAACCGGTGGCGAGGATCAAGGTATCGATACGCCGTGAGCGGCCGTCCTGGGTGGTGATGCCGCGGGACGTAATACGCTTGATCGGGGTCGTGACAAGCTCAACGTTGTTTCGGGCAAAGGTTCGGAAATAGTCGTTGGAAAACGTTGGCCTTTTGCACCCGAAGCCGTATTTCGGTGTCAGTGCTTGCCACAGGTCCTGGCGGTTGGGCAGCTGTTCGCGCAGGTTGTTTATGCCCGCCTTTTCACACATGCGAACCAGCCAGGGGGCCTGCCGGTAATATATTGCGGAAAGCACCATCAGGGTTTCGCTGACGGTGTCGGTAGCGCCGCGAAGGCTGCGTTGCAAGCCCGGTACGGTTCGGAACAATACCTTGAGCCAGCCAGGCAGAGTCTGATCCGGCTTCTTCAGCACCCAGATGGGGGTGCGCTGGTAGACGTCAAGTTGACGAGCCTGGCGGGCAATTTTCGGAATCAGTTGCACTGCAGTGGCGCCAGTGCCTATTACCGCTACTCGCTTGTCACTAAGATCAAGGTCATCTGGCCAGCGTGCAGTGTGAATGACATTGCCCTGGAACGTATCAAGCCCTTCAATATCTGGCATCTTGGGTGATATCAAACCGCCACAGGCCGAGACAATATGGCGTGCACTAAGTCGCCTGCCATCCGTAAGATCGATCAACCAGACATGGCTGTCGAGATCAAAACGGGCGCTAGCGACTTCGACACCAAAGCGAATCAGTGGGTAGATGCCATACTTGCTTGTTACCTGTCTTGTATACTGGTAAAGCTCGTTTCCCGGCGCAAAAACGCGAGACCAATTTGCGTTTTGTTCGAAGGAAAATGAATAGGTAAACGAGGTAATGTCGACAGCGATTCCCGGATAACGGTTGTCGCGCCAGGTTCCTCCCACATCCTTGCTTCGCTCAAGGATCAAGATATCTTTGATGCCATCGGCACGCAGCTGGATTGCCGCACCAATTCCAGAAATTCCCGCGCCGATGATAATGACTTCATGATCAGGAGTAACGCTGGGGCGAGGGTTATGGATTGCAACAGCAGCCATATTCATGATGCAACCTCAACTATGGCGCTATCGCTAGCATTGACCGTTTGGGATGGGGCTTTGCCGACGTTATTGCTGGTCAGATACTTTCCCAGAATTCGGACGATGGTAGGGAAGTCCTGCTTTGCCTCTGGTAGCAAAAAGGTGAATACGGGCCACACGTGCGGCATATCATCGCGCTCCAGAACCTGCACGGGCACCCCCGCATCTCGCGCGCATTGTGCTGCTGCATGGGTATCGTCGCGCAGACACTCTTCGCTACTGACAGTGAAAAGTAGAGGGGGCAAGCCGGTGAAATCCGCGGTGATTGGTGAGGCATACGGGTGAGCGGGGTCCGCGCCGGCCAGATAGATATCCGTTGCCACCTCAATCATGCCATGGGAAAGCATGGTATCGCTGTCGCTATTCGCCTGTCTGGACATCAGGGTGCCTCGCGCATCCGATGCCGGCGAAATGGCGAGGGCGCAAGCCGGCATTTTCAGCAGCTGATCACGGGCACGCAGCAATGTGACTAACGTCAGGTTGCCTCCCGCAGAGTCTCCCGCAATGACCACAGGGCGAGGGTCTGCGATCAGTTCACGATACACATTAAAGGCGTCATCCGTTGCTGCCGGGAAGGGGTGCTCAGGGGCTAGTCGGTAATCCGGAAGAAAGACCCGCGCATTCATTGAGTGAGCCAGGCGCCCACAAAAGTGATGATAGGTATCAAGTCGGCCGCCTATAAACGCGCCACCATGCAGGTAGAGAATTGTTGTTTTGGGGTCGGCGGTACTAAGCCAGTGGCCTGATATTCCAGCAACTTTGCTTCGCTGCAACCGTATTCCACGTGGCAGTAGTGAGGGTGCCAAAGGCGCGTTCATTACTCTGCGCAGGTGTCTTACCAGTTTGTCCGGGTCGTGTATGTCGCGCTTGACCCCAGCGCGAAGAAGAAACTTCATGATGTTTGCGGGAATGGAGGCCATATCTGGTTCCTTGAATGTTCCTTATTCCATGAATGCGGTTTAATCAGCCAGAATTCTGTAAACTCCGCCAATGGCGCGGGCGTATAGTCTTGGCGTCAAGCGTTTCAATCGCCAGGCAATGCGACCGTCAATCTGTGGCAGCATGTACATGTCGCCACGGTCGAGGGCATTGAGGGCCTGGCGAGCAACCTGGTCGGCGTTGGTGAGGGCATAGCGGGTCATCGCTGAACGGGCAAAGTCACGGCGACGTTCAGGCAGGCGCCCATTCTCGACGATATTGGTCGGGACCACGGTTGGGCACAGGGCCGTGATTTTTACGCCGGTACCGGTCAGTTCAGAAGACAGCGTTTCGGACAGGGCCAGCACCCCCGCCTTGGTGACGTTGTAGGCGGCCATTTCCGGGGCGGACCCGAATGCGGCAGCAGAGGCCACATTGATGATGCCTCCATAGCCCAGATCGCGAAGCTGAGGGGCAAAATAATGGCAGCCGTGAATAACCCCCCATAGATTGACGTTCATGCACCAGTGCCAATCTTCAAGTGACACCTCGCCGATTGGGCCACCGAGGCCGACGCCGGCGTTGTTGATTACCAGGGTTACCGGCCTGCCGAGCAAAGGCTCGGCATTTTCCGCCAGGTATGCCATCTGTTTTTCATCGCCGACATCACACCCCAGGGCTACCGCGTGAGTACCGAGTGCTCGCAGGCTGATCGCCACCTGTTCGGCGCGCTCTTCATTGATATCGACACACAGTACCGAACCGCCTCGACGGGCAACTTCGTAAGCAAAGCTACGACCGATGCCGCTACCCGCCCCGGTGATGACAGCTGCCGCCTGAGTTGACGGGTGCAAGGGTTTCTTTTTCATGCCTGCCCCCATGCGGGTTCAGGTTGTGGCGTTTCGGATGTACCGTGTACATTGTTGGCGCGATGGTCTCTGAGCGCTTGATAGGCCTTATGAGGGTCGCCAGTTCTTTCGTAGGCGCGTTTCCAGATCCGGATTACATCACGGTTATCGTCATCCCACGGGTGGAAAGTGGGGGAGAAATAGGGGGGCACGCCAGCGAGTACCTTGGAAAGAATGCCGGGACGCCAGAACAGGACTTTGGTCATTTTGGCGGCGGACCACAAATTCAGAATTTGACGATCCTTGTAGAGCAGATAGGTCTGGTTGCCGATCATAATGGGGAAGCCCAGGGCAATGGCCAGTAGCATGCCACTGATACGCAGTCGGTAACTGCGGTAGCCACCACCACTGGCATCGACGAAGACGTCATAACTGACGCTCTTGTGCTCGGTTTCTTCGACAAAGTGCCAGTAGAGCATGGCACGCAAATCCGGGTGGGTTTCGTCAAACAGCTCCGGGTGCTCAAGCAGTACCGAGGAAATAATGGCCGTGAAATGTTCAAACGCCGCTGCGATGGAGCTCTGCATATCGTCACTGAGGCGGTGTTGGAGTTGCTTACGGATCAGCTTGAACACGCCTTCAACCTTGTCGATGGGAACCCCGTGTTGCACGCCGATGGCGTTCATTTCATCGTGCTCACGAGCATGAATGCGCTCCTGGCGAATGAATTCTTTAGCTGCGTTCAGCACTTCTGGATCGTCAAGCTTGCCAAGCTGCCGTCTTGCAGAATTCATCACCCAGCGTTCACCGTCGGGGACGGCGGCGAGAATGGCATTCATCCAGTGAGTGGACCACGGGTCGTTGCGAAACCAGTGGCGAGCCACGTTTTCGATGTTCATGGGAAAGTGAATGTCACGGGTTACAACCTCGTCGTAACCAATCTTGCGGTTTGCCAGAGCCATTGGATCGCTCCCAAGTAAAGTGCATTCATTGGACTTTATTTGTATGACCAACCAAATTCAAGATTATAAGGTAGACAGCGTGTTTTTATCTGTATAGATCGAATAGTGCCATCGGCCAGGAAGGCTGGGCCGACTTTAAAAGGAATGCTAGAATCAAAGGCTTACAGCATGGGAGTGCCTTGTGGGAAGAAAGAAAAATCAGGTAACGCCGGTGGCGGAGGCGGATCGAGTGTTTGTGCTCGGTGCTGCAGCTCGTCTATTTCGTCAAAAGGGGTTCGATAAAACCACCGTTAAAGAAATCGCCGAGGCTTGTGGCATGCTGCCTGGCAGCTTGCATTACCGTTACCCCTCCAAGGAAAGCATTCTGGTCGACTTGATGCGCCTTGCGCTTGAGCAAGCGTCTACGGCCTTGTCTGAGGCCATTCGGGGGGAAAGTGAGCCGCTTGAGCAGTTGCGTCAGGGGATCAATGCTCACCTTGAGTTGCTGGTTGGTGGGTCGGATATGGTCTATGTCCTCCTTTTTGAATGGCGCTCCTTGCATGGTGAGTCCCGCCAGGAAATGATTGATCTACGAGACAAATACGAGCTTCTTTGGTCTGCCATGTTGCAATCTTTGTCCTCTCAGGGCCTGATTCGTGCTGATGTGGATCGTGATCTTTTGCGTCTTATCGGGCTGGGCGCGTTGAACTGGGTAGCAACGTGGTTCAATGAGGGGGGGCGATATACGGTGAAGGATGTCGGAGATTTTGTGTGGACGGTAATTAAGGATGGTGTGCTCAAGCGGTAGACGTTGCTATTCAGTGAGAACTGATGGCCGTACTCGCTGCTGATTGTGAGTGCAGTCTGTTTATAAACACTAACCTGCATGCTGCCTGTATTGATCGGGTGTCTGACCAAACCAGCGTTTAAATGCCCGTCTGAAGCTCGCCGTGTCGTGATAATTCAACAGTGTGGCGGTGGCTTCGACGGACAGCTGGCTATTGCACAAATAGCTTGCTGCTTGCCTGGATAGCACTTCATCGCGAATCTTCCTGAAACTGCTGTTCTCATTTTTGAGTTTCCGTGCCAGGGTGCGCTTGCTTATAAAGAGAGAGGCAGCCGCCTCTTCTTCACTAAGTGTTCCGGGTGGCCGGGACAGCATCATTTTCTGTAACCGAGTCCGATAGTCCGGTTCAGGACTCTGAAGACGCGCAAGCATGGATTCGCACTGCTGAAAGGCTAGATGATAGCTTTCATGATTGGCCGATGCGTTCGGTTTTCGACACAACCCCATTGCCAATTTTAGCTTGAAGTGATCGGAGTTAAAGTAAACCTTGCCTGGTAAATACTCACGGTACATGCCCTGGTAGACGGGAGCTGGATGAGGGAAGTGGACTTCAGATTCATATAGAGGGCGGCCTACGATGAACTCGCCGATTTCGAAAAAAGCCTTGATCACAGTATCTTCCAGGCAGCGCTCCACATCATTTTCCATCGGTACTTGGAAGTTTACAACGCATTCCAGGTAGTCCTCAGCCCGCTGCAAGTCCACTTGAATAAAGCTCGCCCGGGTAGGCAGGAAAGTGTGAACGGCTTGCAGCGCGGTATAAAGGTCGGGGCTGCTGTTAGCAACAAATCCCATCACCCCATGGGTTGCGGGGGTGAGACGCCTGCCCAGCCGTAACCCGAACTCTGGTTTGCCGGATAAATCTAAAGCATTACGCAAGATCTGAATCTGCTGGGTTGCAGTGAGCAAGCTTTCATCTTTGAGTAATTGTTCGACATCTACACCCGTGTTGCGCAAGAGGCTAGGGAGTTCTCGTACACTCAAGCCAAGTTCTCGGGCGATAAGGCGTGAGTAGTTCGACGGGATATCCGCATCCACGTTTTTCAAACCCTGTTTGAGCGTCGTTATTGCCATCAGCGATTCCTCGGAATGCGGTAACTGTCTTTAAATGTCCCCGGTCTGTCAAGAAATGTCCTCGTCGGTGTTCCGACACATAGCCAATCTTCAAGGTAGATATAAATGCTAGGAGACACGCTGTGGGAAAAATTATCTTTATTGAACATGACGACACCGAGCATGTTACGGAGTTCGGGGTGGGTTCTACGCTAATGCAAATCGCCGTTGATAACGCCGTTCCAGGTATCGATGGTGATTGTGGCGGCGAGTGCGCCTGTGGTACCTGCCACATGATTGTTGCCGATGAGTGGTTCGGCAATACCGGAACGGTTGGTGACGCGGAAGAACAGATGCTGTCCATGACCCCGGAGCGGGCGAGAACCTCGCGTCTGGGCTGCCAGGTAGAAATTACTGAGGCGATGGACGGTATGACCGTGCATTTGCCTGAATTCCAGATGTAAGCAGGGAGAAAGCTATGTCAACAAAAACAAGCTCAAGCAATAGTTTGCATACCAAGGTTTTCAACGTTTCGTCGAAAGTGGTGCCAATGCATTTTCAGATTAAAACCATGAAAATGTTGATGAAGGCAAAGAGAAAGGCCGTGGGTTCTCGCTCCACACAAATGGAGTTTGTCGAAACTCCCCTGCCTGATGTTAGCACCTTGGCACTGGAAGATATCGACACCAGCAACCCTTTTCTGTATCGACAAGATCAGTGGCGCGCCTATTTTAAGCGGTTACGAGATGAAGCTCCGGTACATTACCAGAAGAACAGTCCATTCGGGCCTTTCTGGTCAATAACGCGCTATGAAGATATTTTGTTCGTCGACAAGAGCCATGAACTGTTTTCCTCTGAGCCGCAAATTATTCTGGGTGATCCACCGGACGGACTATCGGTGGAAATGTTTATCGCCATGGATCCGCCCAAGCATGATGTGCAACGTCGGGCGGTGCAGGGTGTGGTAGCGCCAAAAAACCTTAAGGAAATGGAAGGTTTAATCCGGTCCCGAGCAGCCGAAGTGCTAGACAGCCTGCCGCTGGATAAACCCTTCAACTGGGTGCCTGCAGTATCCAAAGAGCTGACTGGCCGCATGCTGGCTACACTGCTGGATTTCCCTTATGAAGACCGCCATAAACTCGTTGAATGGTCTGATCGCTTGTCCGGTGCGGCATCTGCCACGGGTGGCGAATTTACCGACCCAGATGTCATGTTTGACGATGCGGCAGACATGGCGAGGGCGTTCTCAAGGCTGTGGCGAGACAAGGAGGCACGTCGTGCAGCCGGCGAAGAACCCGGTTTTGACTTGATCAATATGTTGCAGAGCAACGACGACACAAAAGACCTGATCAATCGGCCGATGGAGTTTATCGGGAATCTGGCTCTGCTCATCGTTGGCGGCAATGACACCACAAGGAATTCCATGAGCGGTGGTGTCTTGGCCTTGAATCAATTCCCCGAGGAGTTCACCAAGCTGAAGGCTAATCCGGACCTGATTCCGAACATGGTTTCGGAAATCATTCGTTGGCAAACTCCACTGGCCAACATGCGCAGGGTCGCGACACAGGACGTAGAACTTCGTGGCCAGACCATCAAGAAAGGGGACCGGGTGTTAATGTGGTATGCCTCAGGTAATCGAGACGAACGCAAGTTTGACAACCCCGATCAACTCATTATTGATCGCAAGGACGCACGGAACCATATTTCTTTTGGCTACGGTATTCATCGTTGTATGGGTAACCGCCTGGCCGAACTGCAATTGCGCATTTTGTGGGAAGAACTGCTCAAGCGCTTCGAAAATATCGAAGTGGTTGGCGAGCCGGAGCGTGTGCAGTCTAACTTCGTGCGCGGTTATTCGAAGTTGATGGTCAAACTGACGGCAAAAAATTAATGAAAAGTTTGACCGGGCTGGCGACTGAAGAATTCGACTATATCGTTGTGGGCGCTGGCTCGGCAGGGTGCGCGGTAGCCAATCGTTTGTCCGAGAGTGGCCTCTATTCGGTGTTGCTACTCGAAGCCGGGCCGGAGAGTCGCCGCAACCCTTTCGTCAACACGCCGCTGGGATTTTTGCAGTTGATGTTCAGTCGCCGTTTCAACTGGCAGTTCTATACCGAGCCACAGCGTCACATGTACGGTCGTTCGTTGTTCCAGCCGCGGGGCAAGATGCTTGGCGGTTCGAGCGGGATTAACGCCCAGGTCTATATCCGTGGTCACGCCAGGGATTACGACGAGTGGGCGCGGCAGGGCTGTGATGGGTGGTCATACACTGATGTTCTACCTTACTTTCGTAGATCCGAACATTTCGAGCCGAAGCTGAACCCGGCCGAGGTTGAATTTCATGGCCTCGGAGGTCCGCTCAATGTTGCCGAGCGCCGTTACACCAACCCGTTAAGTGCGACCTTCGTTGAGGCAGCGAGGCAGGCAGGGTACCGGCTCAATAGGGACTTCAACGGTAGTGAGCAGGAGGGAGTGGGGTTCTACTACGCTTATCAGAAAGACGGCATGCGGTGCAGTAATGCGCGCGCCTATCTCGAACCCGCCGAGGAGCGTTCCAACCTGACGGTTCGCAGCGGCGCGCATGTTACCCGTGTGCTGCTTGATGGCACCCGTGCCACCGGTGTCGAGTACCGAAGCGCTAAGGGGCTGGTGCAGGTCAGTGCCGGGCGCGAAGTTGTGCTCTGCGGCGGAACGTTCAACTCGCCGCAATTGCTAATGTTATCCGGCATCGGTCCGCGTGAGGAGCTGTACCGGCATGGCATTGAATTGCGTCATGTCCTGGAGGGCGTTGGACAGAATCTACAGGACCATATCGACGTGTTCGTGCGCGCCAGAACGCGCAGCCGCCAGAGTATCTCGATGCATCCTAGCTACTGGCTAAAGGGCCTGGGGGCACTGCTGCAATACCTGATCGGTCGGCGCGGTGTGCTGTCCAGCAACGGCGCCGAGGCAGGCGGGTTCATCCGCTCCCGGCCGGAGGAGGCGATACCCGACCTGCAACTACACTTTGGCCCTATGCTGTACGCCGATCACGGGAGGGACATGAAGGTCGCAATGAGTGGTTATGGCTACATAGTGATGATCTACGGACTTAGGCCATTGTCGCGTGGGCGGATTGGTTTGCACAGTGCTGATCCGTTCACTGCCCCGTTGATAGATCCCAACTACATGGCCGAATCCGCCGACGTCGAGCAGCTCGTTCGCGGGGTACGTCTGGTGCGTAAGATCTTGGCGCAGCCTGCATTCTGCTTGCACCACGAAGTCGAGATGTCGCCAGGGTCGGAGCTGCAGAATGATGAGGATCTGGCCGCATGGGTGCGGCGTAGCGGCGAGTCCGCCTACCATCCAGTCGGAACCTGTAAGATGGGTGTGGATCCGATGGCGGTGGTCGATTCGCGTCTGCGAGTGCACGGCCTGCGATCCTTGAGGGTAGTTGATGCCTCTATCATGCCGACACTGGTCGGCGGTAACACCAACCAGCCGGCAACCATGATCGGCGAGAAGGGAGCCGCGATGATACTTGAGGATGCTGAGATGCTCAGCAGTTAGGCATCCTGTGCGTGCGCGATCGATATCGCGGCCTCTTGCTCACCTGCGGTGTTGGGATATGAAAATACGCTTCCAAGGCGCACAAAAGAGACAACCTATGGTTAACAAAAAGAAAGATACGACAGTCATCGTTGGTGGTGGACATGCAGCCGGTACGCTCTTGACAGCCTTGCTGCAAAAGAAATATCAGCATGAGGTAGTACTGGTGAGCGATGAGCCTCATCCTCCCTACCAGCGTCCACCTTTGTCCAAAAGTTATCTTGCAGGAGAGGTTGATCAGTCGTCTCTGTACCTGAAACCGCGTTCGGTGTATGAGAATGCGGGGCAGCAGTTGCGGCTCGGTGTGCGCGTCGAAGGGATCGACCGATACGCGAAAAGCATCAAGTTGTCGGATCAAAGCACATTGAAATACGATCGATTGGTTCTGGCGACGGGGTCACATGTTCGTCGCCTTAAAGCGCCCGGATCAGATTTGAAAGGAATACACTATCTGCATGATATCGCTGACACCGATGCTCTGCGCAATCAATTAGTGCCGGGTAAACGCCTGGTCATCGTGGGCGGCGGTTATATTGGCCTTGAAGTGGCTGCCAGCGCTATCAAGAAAGGTGTTAATGTCACGGTCCTGGAAGCCGCCGAACGCTTGATGCAGCGTGTTACGGGGCCAGAAATGTCCACGTTTTTCTACGCCAAGCACACTGCTGCTGGCGTTGATGTGCGTCTTGGCACGGCGGTAACTGGCTTCGAAGCGGGTGATAAGGGGCGTGTGGCAGGCGTGACCTTGGCCGATGGTGGCAATGTTCCGGCTGATATCGTGCTCGTATCAATAGGTGTCATACCGGAAACTACATTGGCCGAGAACGCTGGCCTACTCTGCGATGACGGTATTGTCGTGGATGAATTTACCCGCACTGATGATCGCGACATCTTGGCAATCGGCGACTGTACCCGCCACCGGAATCTTTTTTTCGAAAAGATGCAACGGCTTGAGTCTGTTGCCAACGCGGTTGATCAAGCGCGTACGGCGGCGGCGACCTTGATGGGCGAGGAGATGCCCTACGATAGCGCACCATGGTTCTGGTCGAACCAATATGACGTCCGCTTACAGATGGTTGGGCTGTCGCAAAATCATGATCAGCGGGTGCTGCGCGGCACCACCAATGATAAGGGATTTGCGGTGTTCTATCTGCTCGAGGGCTCTGTCATTGCTGTTGACGCGGTCAATCTGCCCATTGCTTTCATGGTGGGCAAGCAGTTGGTCCAGCAACGCAAGAGCGTTAGCGCTGACGCATTGAGTAATACGGATATCGAGCTGAAGTCTTTAATCTGAAGCATGCGAAGTGCGATCAGTAACCGGTCATCCTTTCGTGGTATCCCAATAGAGATTCCGGTTTAAAGGAGGGATCCACTGGCATGGCCTCCTTGAGAGCATCGGCTGGGTAAATTGTAGTGAGATAGTTAATTTGACACTACATCTGAATGTACGATCACTCATTGGGGCCTAAGGTGGATGCCTGTGTGGAAAGGAAAATATTATAGAGTGTTGGAGTCTCTTCAGTGGGACGATCCTGGCTGTGCTGGCGATTTTCCATCGTTCGATGACTTGTCGTGAGGGCTGCGATACACTGCTACTCGCTAGGGGTTCGGGCCCCATCTTCAGGTTATTTTTGATGGGCTAACCGTGTTGGGCAACACCTTTTTCGACTTTGTACTTTTATTTAAATCAGCTGGTTAGGCTGTATTTCAGTCCGGCTTCTGTAACCGTACTGAAAGTGTAGTAATTGGTGTAGCCAGCCTCTTCCCTGTCTTGGAAATTCCACTGACTTTGCCCATAAACACCTGTGCATCAGTCGTAGCGATACTCGGGTACCTTTGTATTATTGGCGTATGCTCAACTGAGGATACCCCTGTCTGCCATTATCGCTGCTAGCCAGGGGCGAAATGCTGTGACATATCGAGTATTGGATAAGCGATACGTTGACATAAACATGGCGTGCTGAGATAGCTACCGTCAAACATCAGTCAGCGGTAGATCCCACCTGGGTGGATAAGGGGGCGGTGTCGTTACGCCCGCCCTAGCTCGCAAGTGAAGGGCAAGCGTGTCACACCAAAGCTTCAGATAACGGTCAAACAGCGCCTTGTCCGCAACGATGTGCAGGTCCTGTGCCATGCCGCGCAATAGCCATTGCGTCAACATCATCATCGAGCGCACATCGGTATCTTCCTTGGTGGCCTCCAGGTAGTGATCGGCTGCGTTACCCACGATGAAATAACTGGATGTCCAGACGCGCTGCAAAATGGCGGCGAGTTCCTGATCGTGCTGGCTGGCGGTCAGTAGCTGCATCAACGGGATGTATTCCGGTTGATCAAAGACATTTTTCCAGGCGCCAAAGATCAGCTCTTCCAGTCGGTCCTCAGAGCCGTGCAGCTTGGCAATGGCTTTGCCCAGTTGAATATATTGCTGGCGAATCAGTTGCTCGGCAGCAGCGGCAATCATGGCGGCTTTGCTGTGGAAATGGTGTAGCGGTGCTCCCCGGGAAACGCCAGCGACCTCGATGATGCGACTCACTGTCGTGCCTGCAAATCCGTCCTTCTCAAGACACGTGAGTACCGCCTGGATGATGCGTTCTCGCATGGCATCGCTACGTTGTTCCTGGGTTCGTCGCTGTGCCTTCATGACGTTATCTGCCTGTTGTCGGGTTTGCTTTCTCTGGCGTAGGATGCTGATTCTAAACGATATATAGCTTATGCGCGCGAACGATTAAAAACAAGTTGAACGTACGTATTGTAAGTTATAGAGTTCTTGTCATGTTTATGAATCAACAGTGGAAAACCTGTAATGAGTGACGTGCATGTACCGGCGGCTGTGTCGCCAATGATTCCCCGTACCCTGTTCAATGAAGACCATGAAGCGTTTCGCGCCACCGCTCGACGTTTCTTCGAGACGGAAATTGCCCCTTATCACGAGAAGTGGGAAGAGCAGCAGCATCTCGATCGCGAGCTGTGGAACAAGGCGGGTGAGCTTGGGCTGCTGTGTGCCACCATGCCCGAGGAATACGGTGGCTGCGGCGTTGACCGCCTCTACTCGATGATTCTTATGGAAGAGCAGGCCCGGGTGGGTGATTCGGCCAGCGGCTTTGCGCTGCATTCGGACATTGTTGCCAACTACATCAACAACTTTGGCTCCCATGAACAGAAAAGCCAGTGGTTGCCCAAAATGGCCACCGGTGAAGCGGTCACTGCCGTGGCCATGACCGAGCCGGGTACCGGTTCCGATCTGCAGCGCATCAAGACCACTGCCACCCTTGAGGGTGATCACTATGTGGTGAATGGCTCGAAAATCTTTATCACCAACGGTTACCTCTGTGACATGGCGGTGGTGGCGGTGCGAACCGGGCCGGCGGATCTGGGAGCACAAAGTGTATCCCTGATGATTATCGAGGCGGATCGCGAGGGCTTCTCCAAGGGCAAGCCGCTGAAGAAAGTGGGCATGCGCGGGCAGGACACCTGCGAGTTGTTCTTCGACAACGTCAAGGTGCCTAAGGAAAACCTGCTGGGCGCCGAGGGTATGGGCTTTATTGCCTTGATGAAGGAGTTGGCCTGGGAGCGGATGATGATCGCCATCATCTGTGCGTCGGCTGCCGAGCATGCGCTGGCAACCACCGTGGAATATGTGAAACAGAGGCAGGCGTTTGGCAAGCCGGTGGCGGCGTTCCAGAACACCCGTTTTGAACTGGCCGAGATGCGTTCTGAAATCCAGATTGCGCGGGTCTATGTGGATCGCTGTATGGAGTTGGTGGTGCGCAATGCCTTGTCCCCCGAGGCAGCCTGTGCGGCCAAGTACTGGGTGTCCGATTTGCTCAGTAATGTGGTTGATCGCTGTGTGCAGCTACACGGTGGCTACGGCTACATGCTCGAGTACCCCATCGCCCGCGCCTATATCGACACCCGTGCCAACCGCATCTACGGCGGCACCAACGAAATCATGAAAGAACTCATTTCCCGCTCTATCTAAAGATTTTCCCGGGCTCGCGCGGCAAGTGGGCCCGGGAATGAAAAGAGGAAAGCATCATGGCAGAACGTCGTTTTGATGATCGTGTGGCCATCGTCACCGGTGCCGGGGGCGGGTTGGGCCGCCAGCATGCACTGACCCTGGCCGAGCGCGGCTGCAAGGTGGTGGTTAACGATCTGGGTGGTAGTGCCCACGGTGATGGCAAGTCATCGTCCGCCGCAGACAAGGTGGTGGAAGAGATCCGGGCCATGGGGGGAAAAGCGGTTGCCAACTATGACTCCGTGGAAAACGGCGAGTCGATAGTGCAGACCGCCCTGGATAACTTCGGCACCGTGGACATCGTGGTCAACAATGCTGGCATCTTGCGTGATGTGAGCTTCGCCAAGATGTCGAAGCAGGACTGGGACCTGGTGCTAAAAGTCCACCTGGAAGGCTCCATGAGCGTGACCCATGCGGCCTGGCCGATCATGCGCGAGAAGGGCTATGGCCGCATCATCATGACCACCTCGGCAGCGGGCCTGTATGGCAACTTCGGTCAGGCCAACTACTGTGCCGCCAAGCTGGGACTGGCCGGGCTGGCCAACTGTCTGGCCGAGGAAGGGCGCAGCAAGAACATTCATGTGAATACCATCGCGCCGATTGCCGCCTCGCGGCTGACGGAAACCATCATGCCGCCGAATCTGCTGGAAAACCTGAAGCCGGAAGCGGTCAGCCCACTGGTGGCCTGGTTGTGTCATGAAGACTGTGAAGAGACCAAGGGCATCTTCGAAGTGGGCGCCGGTTACATCAGCAAGCTGCGCTGGGAGCGCACCCAGGGCAACAACTTCCCGCTCGGCAAGGCATTCAGCGTCGATGATGTGGCCCGTCGCTGGGACAAGATCACCGATTTTACCGACGCGGATCATCCGTCCAACGTCAACGAATCCTTCTCGCCGATCCTCGACAACATCAATAATCCGTCTCTGGGCGGCAACGAGTTCATCGATCTGGATGTGGCCAGCAAGGAAAGCGTCGAGCTGGAATCGGCCTATGATGAAAATGATTTGTCGCTGTACGCGCTGAGTGTTGGCGCCGCCCGTGACCCGCTCGATAAAGATGAACTGAAATTCGTCTACGAGCTGGGCGGCAATTTCCAGGCGTTGCCCACCTATGGCGTCATGCCGCAGATCGGCGCGATGCTGAAAGCGGCGAAGGAAGGTGCGCTGACCTTGCCGGGGATGAACTTTGGTTTTGACCGCTTACTGCATGGTGAGCAGTACACCGAGATCAAGCGGCCACTGCCGCCGCATGCCAAGCTGAAACACACCTTCAAATTCAAGAAGGCGCTGGACAAGGACCCGAACGCAGTCGTCACCTTCGCCATTACTTCCACCGACGAGAACGGTAACGAGGTGGCCTACAACGAGATGACCTCGTTCGTGAAAGGTGCCGGTGGCTGGGGCGGTGAGCGTGGCGATTCCGGCGAGATCAATGTGCCGCCCGCCCGCGAACCGGATGCGGTGATCGAGGAAAAAACCGACGCCAACCAGACATTGCTGTACCGCCTGTGCGGTGACTGGAACCCGCTGCATGCGGACCCGGCGTTTGCCAAGGCCTTTGGCTATGACAAACCGATCCTGCACGGGCTTTGTACCTTTGGTTACGCGGGCCGCCATGTGATCAAGGCGTTCAGCAATAACGATGGCCGTTACTTCAAGAGCATCAAGGTGCGCTTTGCCAAGACGGTGTTCCCGGGTGAAACCCTGGAAACACGCATGTGGAAGGAATCCGATAACCGCATCATCTTCGAAACCTGGGTGAAAGAGCGTAACGAGGTGGTGCTGAAGAATGCCGCCATCGAGCTGTTCTCCGAGATTCCGGCAGAGGCGCCGGTGCCGGAGCAGGCTTCCGCCGAGGAAGATTCTGCGCCGCAGGTGGAGCAGGCGGTGACGCCTGACGATGTGTTCGCCGCGGTGGCGACCTACATCGAGCAGAAGCCGGAACTGGTCGACCAGACCGGCACCAGTTTCCTGTTCGAGTTCAGCAATCCGGATCAGCAGTTCTTTATTGACCTGAAAAATGCACCGGGCGCGGCAGGGCCGGGCACGATTGACAAACCGGACGTGACCCTGGCACTGGACAGCGAGCACCTTTCCACCGTGTTTGGTGGCGATCTCGCTGCCGTGCAGAAACTGTTCTTCGGTGGTGAGCTGAAAATCTCCGGCAACGTGATGGCCTCCAACAAGTTGACCGTGTTGCAGGACATGGACCCGAAACTGGCCGAACAGGAACGCGACAAGCGTGTGGCTGACGGTGGTGGTTCACAAGCTGCCGCCGCACCGGTCGAATCGCAGGAGCCGACCATGGCGGATGTGTTCAGTGCCATCGGCCACTTCATCGCCGACAACCCGGACCTGATCGAGAAGACCGGCACCAGCTTCCAGTTTGCGTTCAGCAACCCGGATCAGGATTTCTATATCGATCTGAAGAATGCACCGGGCACCGCCGGGCCGGGGCAACTGGACAAGGCGGATGTGACGCTGGAACTGGATACCAAACATGCGCCGACCCTGTTTGGCGGTGACCTGGCCGCCGTGCAGAAACTGTTCTTCGGTGGCGAGCTGAAGATCGACGGCAATGTGATGGCCTCCAACAAGCTCACCGTGTTGCAGGGCATGGACCCGAAGCTGGTGGATCAGGCGCGGGACAAGCGACTGGCCTCCGGCCAGCCGGACACCGCCGCCGCGCCACCGAAAAAGCAGAAAGAACCGCAGGCGGAAAAAGTGCTGCCGCAGCTGGCGGAAAAATTGTCCGCCATCGGCGGGCAGGGTGGTGTATTGCAGATCAAGGTACAACGCCCTGACAGTGCCTGGTTTATCGACCTGTCCGATTCGTCGCCTGCTGTCTCCAGCGGCGAAAAAGACGCTGCGGCGGTGATGACACTGGACGACGGCAAGCTGGCCGATCTGATTACCGGCAAGGTGGCCTTGCGCGCCCTGTATCAGCAAGGCGACATGCGCGTGGACGGTGATCTGTCGCTGGTACGCAAACTCGAACAAATCCTGTAACACCCGAATTCGGAGAAACGACAATGAAACGTAGAGTGAATGTAATCGGTGTCGGGATGACCAAGTTTGCCAAGCCCGGTGCCAGCGATGATTACCATGTGATGGCAAAGGCTGCAGGCCTCGCCGCCATGAAGGATGCCGGCATCCAGTACAGCGATGTGGAGCAGGCGTTCTGCGGTTATGTCTACGGCGATTCCACTTGTGGTCAGCGCGCCGTGTATGAGCTGGGATTGACCGGTATTCCTGTGGTCAATGTGAACAACAACTGCTCCACCGGGTCGTCGGCCCTGTTCCTGGCCCGCCAGGCCATCGAGGGCGGCTTGGCCGAATGTGTGATTGCGCTCGGTTTCGAGAAAATGGAACGCGGGGCGCTGGGCTCCAAGTTCAATGATCGCGAAAACCCCATGAGTCAGCATGCGCAGGTGATGATGGATGCGCAGGGTTTCAACCAGGCGCCGCCGGCGGCACAGATGTTCGGTGGCGCGGGCCGCGAGTACCGGTGGCAGCACGGCACCAAACGGGAAACCTTCGGCAAGATCGCCGAGAAGGCGCGCCGCCATGCCGGCAACAACCCCTACGCGCTGTTCAACCAGGTGCTTTCGCTGGAAGAAATCATGGCGTCCGACGAGGTGTTTGATCCGCTCACCCGCTTCCAGTGCTGTCCTCCCACCTGTGGTGCCGGTGCGGCGATCCTGTGCTCGGACGAGTTCGCGAAAAAGCATGGCATTGAGAATCCGGTGTATATCGCCGCCCAGGCCATGACCACGGATTTCGCCAGCAGCTTTGACGAAAAATCCATGATCAAGATGGTCGGCTACGACATGACACGCGCGGCTGCAGAGAGTGTGTACGAGCAGGCCGGCATTGGTCCGCAAGACATCAATGTGGTCGAGTTGCATGACTGTTTTACCGCCAATGAGCTGCTCACTTATGAAGGCCTGGGTCTGTGCCCGGAAGGCGGTGCGGAGCAATTCATCTGGGATGGTGACAACACCTATGGCGGCAAGTATGTGACCAATCCATCCGGTGGCCTGCTGTCCAAGGGCCATCCGTTGGGCGCCACCGGGCTGGCGCAATGTACTGAGCTGGTGTGGCAGTTGCGCGGTCAGGCGGACAAGCGTCAGGTAGACGGTGCACGGGTGGCCTTGCAGCATAACCTCGGTCTGGGTGGTGCCTGTGTGGTAACCATGTATCGCAATGACTGAGTACCGTAAAGACTGAACTGTCACATACAGGGTGCCGGCCTGCCGGTTCGCAGGCCGGCTTCCCTGTTAAGGAGGTCCGGGATGAATGCGGTAACGACAAAAAGTAAAAGCAAGGTAGTAAAGGCCAGCTTCTCACCGCGCCGGTCTTGGCTACGCCCACGGCATTGCCCACAACTTCGGCGCCCACTATCACACGCCCCATGGCCTGGCGAATGCCATTGTGCTGCCTCACGTACTCGAATATTCCGCCCCCGCCTGCATTGAGCGCCTGGCCGAACTGGCCCGCGTCAGCGGCCTGGAGCAGGGCGGTGAAACCGATGAAGCGCTGGCAGGAAAATTCATCAAACGTGTCCGCGAACTGAAACAGGAGCTTGGCATTCCCGAGAAGCTGGACGCATTGCGCAGCGAAGATGTTCCCGACATTGCCAGGGCTGCATTGCAGGAAGCGCATTTCAGTTATGCGGTACCGCGCTATATGAATCAGACGGTGTGTGAGGCACTGTTGAAGAAGATGCAGGCCTGAGGTTTTGTGGAAACGGGGACAACGATTTAATCGAACGACATGGCGCGAGTGGCTGGATCTCCACGAGTTCACCTGCGTTGCCCATGCCCAGCTATTAACCACACAGTGGCGGTGGCAATACAATAACGGATGGCCCAATTCGGCCATTGGCGGAGTGCCTCCGGCCCGATTGCTACAGTGACTCTATACTCAAACGAGCGATGAAAAATGGGTGGATTACACCTTCATGGATTGCTTCCTCAGTGAGCCCGTAGAACGATTCTGCTTTCCGTGATAGACGTCGGTGACACGCATGAATCACTAAATCTGGCACCCCTCCGCGCTTCATGCTTTCATGATCAATACCGAATCAGCCATTAGCGCAGCTAATTAGTCATGAAAGAGAACCTGAACGATCTGATCGCCTTTATGGCCGTGGCTCGGGAACAGAGCTTTACCCGCGCCGCCGCCGGGCTGGGTGTGTCCCAGTCCCCTCAGTCAGACCCTGCGTAACCTGGAGGAGCGGCTGGACCTGAAGCTGCTCAACCGCACCACCCGCAGCGTCACCACCACGGAAGCCGGCGACCGGCTGCTGGAACTGGTAGGGCCGGCGCTGGACGATATCGACGCCGGGCTGGCGGAGCTGCACTCGCTCAAGGGCAAACCCGCCGGCACCGTACGCATCACCGCCGATGAATTTGCCGTCTCCACCGTGCTGTGGCCAGCCCTGCAGCCCCTGCTGCGTGACCACCCGGATATCAAGGTGGAACTAAGCGTGGACTATGGACTGGTGGATATTGCCAAGGAACGATTCGATGCCGGGGTACGCCGCGCCGGACTGATTGCCAAGGACATGATTGCAGTACCGATCTGCCCGCCGATCCGCATGGTCGTGGTGGGCTCACCGGACTACTTCAACCGACACACGCCACCGCAAAAACCCCAGGACCTGGTGGCACACAACGCCATCAACCTGCGCCTGCCCACCCAGGGCGGCGTCTTCCCCTGGCTGTTTCAGGTACGCAAGAAAGAAGTGAAAACCCACACGGAAGGACAACTGGTATTCAACAGCATCCTGCAAGTGCTGCAAGCGGCCAAAGACGGCATGGGCCTGGCCTACCTTCCAGAAGCCCTGGCCCAGCCGGGACTGGACGACGGCAGCCTGATCTCCGTGCTGGATCGCTATAGCCACACCTTTCCCGGCTATCACCTCTATTACACCAGCCGCCGCAAGGCCTCCACTGCCTTTGCCATGGTGGTTGATGCCTTGCGCCTTACCTGAGAGCTCTCGAAACCAATCGACCGAATATAAAAAAGGGCGACCAACCTGGCCGCCCTTGATGCTGTCGCGATGTGTTACAAGTGATCCTGATAAAACTGCTGCAGTTTTGCCAACGCCTGATCCACCGCTTGCGGCTGATCGTACAGGTCATAATGGCTGGCACCATCGACCACCAGCAGATCCTTGTTTTTCGACGCCGCACGGCCATACAGCTCGTAGCCATCCCGGTGAGAACCGAAGGCCCCGGTCTTGCTGCCGATGATGACTTGCAGCGGCTGGGTCAGCAGATGCTCAGCCAGATGGAACGCATCGAAGGCCACTGCCGGTGCCAGCCCTGAGAAACGCAGCTTGTTGGGGGAACCCGGCTGCTGCCCGCGCGGCGTGGTGTAGTAATCCACCGCTTCCACCACATCAATATCGGTAATGCCTGCCTGCTCACACTCGTCTTTCGAGTTGGGAATATAGCCGGTGATCAGCGGCTCCGCCCCACGGGCCTCGGCGGTACGCTGCTGGCCAATGGCCTCCAGGGTCTGGATCGCTGCATTCGGGGACATATCCCCCTCGCGCATCAGCCGCCCATAGTTGGCCGCCACCACGGTGCCCACCGCCTTGATACGACGCTCCGTCATGGCCGCATGCACGGCATAACCGCCACCGCCACAAATACCCAGCACCCCGATGCGGCTCTCATCCACAAAATCCTGGGTCACCAGATAGTCCACCGCACAGCGGAAGTCCTCCACCCGGGTCGCCGGGTCTTCCAGAAAACGTGGCTCGCCACCACTTTCCCCCTGGAAGGACGCATCAAACGCCAGCGTCACATACCCCATTTTCGCCAGCCGGGCGGCATAGATCGCACCGGAGGTCTGCTCCTTGCAGCTACTGATCGGGTGCGCACAGATAATCGTGGGGTACTGCCGGGACGCATCAAAGCCTTCCGGGAAGTACAGATTGGCGGCCACATCGACATTACGGTTCTTGAAGCTCACAGCTTTCATGGTCTTACCCTCTTGTGAATCCATTAGGTTGGTCAGTGACTATGGGATTCACGGTAGCAAGCGGGGATTGTTCTGATTAGATGGCAATTTAAGGAAGGGGTTATTAGCTTAGCCAATGAATTAAGGCAGTACTACATTTTCGACACTGCGCTTTACTGCATGATGCAATATCTTCCCAGATCTCTTATTTCGTACCCCAAAGGGGGGTAGGCCAGCTCCATGTCTACGAGCACCTAAACCCCACTCTCAATCGCCAAACTAGACCGCATCATCGCCTTGTCTCGATCTGACGGAGCACCAAAAAGCTTGTGGTAGTCGCGGCTGAACTGGGACGGGCTTTCATAACCGACCAGGTAATCAACGCTGGCCACGTCCTGCTCGCTGAATAGCAGCCGCCAGGCTTCCTGCAAACGCACCCGCTCCTGGAACTGCACCTGGGTTAGCTGGCTGATGGTCTTGAAATGCCGATGAAAAACGCGGGGCTTATATTCGGCATAGCGGTCAGCTCCCCGACTTTGAAAGACTTTTGATAATTCGCATGCATCCAAGTCGTGACCCGACCGATGCGAGTGATGTCGCTGTCTTTCTGCCGATTTGGTGTAACGCCGCCGCCCCCCCCCAGCGGCGAGCACAACAGGCTCCAACAAATTTCCCTGCGTATAAGCGGCGCCATCTTTTCGCAAGCGGCCAGTATCTTGAGCGGTTATAGATTGACTAAACAACCTGGCTGGCAAAAATGAATCCGAGGCAGAAGCGACAACCTGTGGCGCTAGGGAGCTGGATCAGGTTAAAAGATTATGCATAAGCCATTGGGCGGCGCAGGGTAGCAGGACAGCGATTCGTGGCCACATTTGCTGTTGTGTGATGCAGGCTGCTGATTGTCCAGAGGTGTCCAAGCGAGTCCATCAAAATCCCGATTCTTTGTATAGGTTGTAGTTCAGGGTCTTGGCTTATGGTTGTCGATAGTCAATAAATACAGCCTAAACACACCTGTACATCATAGGTGTATTAAGGCTTCTATGGCGTTGGCTACTCGCTGGTGAGCTATTTTTCGCTCCTCAAAATAATCATACCGATCATAAATCCCCTCAACCCCCTTCAGCTTGTGATTCAAACACCTCTCCGCCACATGGCTCGGCACACCTTCCGCAGCTGCGAGGCTGCGGAAGGTGCGTCGCAGGTCGTGGATGGTGAAGTGTTCCAAGTCGTCCATTTTGTTGGGTGGCTGCACCTTCCGGCCAGCCTCTCGGCCAAATAGCTTGGAAATGGCGCGGTTCAGGGTGTCAGGGCCCATGTGGGGGCGTTTGCTGGCGCGCCTGGCAGGGAACACATAGGGGGAGCCGCAGGCATGGCCTTGCTGTACCTTTAGCCACTCAATGGCTTGGGTTGGCAGAGGGATGGTGATCGATGCGCCAGTCTTGCTGCGCTCTTTGGAGAGATCCCAGATTCCGGCCTCGAGGTCGAATTCTTCCCAGCGGGCCTCGCATAGCTCGCTTTTTCTCACGCCTAGCACCAGGAACAAGCAGCAGGCCCGATAGTTGTCTCGACCAAAGCTGCTGATGTGCTCCCGGAAGACCCCAAAGGAATGTTCGATTTCTTCCAGCGTCAGGGTGCGCTCCCGGCTGGCTTCGACGCCGCCGGCGTCGCTGACGGTGAAGGGACTGGCCGGGTTGTTCTGGCACAGGTCCAGTTTGATGCCATGACGAAACAGCTGCTTCATGTACATCAGGGTGTCATTGGCGATGGTGGGGCGGTTGCTGCGCTGGACGCGCTGCAGGACGGCCCGGATATCCCTTGGGGTGACGTCGGCAATCGGGTAGAGGCCGATCACCGGGTGGATTTCTTTCTGGTAGATGCGCTTGGGGATGTTGGGGTGTTTCAGGCGCCGGGACAGATCGGTCTCATGCCAGTCCTGGAAGAGGTCTTTGACGGTGCGGATGTCGGGCTGGACAACTTTGGCCCTTTCCTGGATTGGGTCGGTGCCCGTTCGGATGCCTTGCTTGGTCAGCACAGCGGCTTCCCGGGCGTCACCCAGGGACATCTGGGGGTATTGGCCCAAGGTAATCTCGTGGCGCTTGCCTTGGGCGCTGTAGCGCAGCATCCAGTAGGGCGTGCCTGACTTGCGCACGCAGAAATAGAGGCCGCCACCATCGGTATGCTTCTTGGGGGCCTGCTTTGCCAGGGACTTGATCTGAGTGGCGCTGAGTTTGCTCATTTTGACCTTGTGGCGTTTGAGCCTATAAAAACAGGCTGCCCACCACTTTTTTTTTGTTGATTAAAGAGAAAAATTCTCTGTTATCAATGGTATGCAGGCAGTCTCTTGATGGCTGCCCACCATTTCAGGTCAATATAGGTGTCAGGGAGGGAAAAGTCACGTTTTTGCCCACCATTTTGCCCACCACTTTTGTCTGGATAGTGGTGGATGGCAGTGGATTTCCATGGATTGAGTTTCGAATTTAATTCTTTAAAAACAACGTATTAAATACGATTATGGACTTACCTGGATTTTACTCGATATTCTGGATCTGTTCCCGCATCTGCTCGATCAGCACTTTCAGTTCCACCGCTGCCGCGGTGGTCTCGCTGTCCACGGATTTACTTGCCAGGGTGTTGGCTTCGCGGTTGAGTTCCTGCATCAGGAAATCCAGGCGGCGGCCGATGTGGCCGCCTTTCTTGAGAATGCGGCGCACTTCGCTGACGTGGGTAACCAGGCGATCCAGCTCTTCGTCCACGTCCATTTTCTGGGCCAGCATCACCAGCTCCTGCTCCAGCCGGTCCGGGTCCGGGGACTCGATCACATCCTGAATGCGGGTACGCAGGCGTTCGCGCTGGGCTTCCTTGATGCGGGGGATGGCGGCTTTGACGATATCGATCTGGGTGCCGATGCCATCCAGCCGGTCGACGATCAGCTGGCCCAGTTGCTCGCCTTCCCGGCGGCGAGTGTCGATAAGGGCGTCGAGGGCTTCATCCAGCAGGGACTGGGATTCGTTCTGCAGCAGTTCCACATCCAGCTTGCGGGCGCTGAGCACGCCAGGATGGCGCAGGATTTCCATGGGGTTGACTTGGCCCGGATGCTGGACGATATCACCGACCCGGCGGGACACGTCGGAAAGCTGCTTTACCAACTCCTCGTTGAGCTCCAGGGAGACCTCGCTATCGTCCTGCTGGTAGCGCAGGGTCACTTCCACCTTGCCCCGGGCCAGCGCCTTGCGGCATTTCTCACGCACGCCGTTTTCCAGGGCGCGCAAGGCATCGGGCAGACGCGGGCTCACCTCCAGGTAGCGATGATTCACGGCTTTGATCTCCCAGACCAGGCTGTAGCCTTCCAGATGACGGTCGGCGCGGGCGAAAGCGGTCATACTGCAGATCATGTGAACCTCGAAACAGCTGTTGGAAAGGCCCCTTAGTCTAGACCACGAGGGCCCATCGGGCCTAATGACCCACCAGGCAGGCATAACCGCCCCTGCCTTTGCTACAATGGCGGCCCTTTTGCATTCAAGACACTTCAGGAGTTTCCATGCGTCCTTCCGGCCGAGCCCACGATCAGCTGCGTGAACTGAGCTTCACCCGCAACTACACCGTTCACGCCGAGGGCAGTGTGCTGGTCGCTTTCGGGGATACCAAGGTGCTGTGTACCGCGTCCGTAGAGGAAGGTGTGCCGCGCTTTCTGAAGGGCAAGGGCCAGGGCTGGATCACTGCCGAGTACGGCATGCTGCCCCGTTCCACCCACACCCGCTCCGGTCGCGAGGCTTCCCGGGGCAAGCAGGGTGGCCGTACCCTTGAAATCCAGCGTCTGATCGGTCGTTCCCTGCGTGCTGCCGTAGATATGAAAAAGCTGGGTGAGCGCACCATCTTTCTGGATTGTGATGTACTGCAGGCTGATGGCGGCACCCGCACCGCATCCATTTCCGGTGCCTGCGTGGCCCTGGTGGATGCCTTTTCCCATTTGCTGGAAACCAAGAAGATCAAGGATGACCCGCTCACCGGTCTGGTCGGCGCAGTATCCGTGGGGGTCTACAAGGACGAGCCGGTGCTGGATCTGGACTATGCCGAAGATTCCAATGCCGGTACCGACATGAACGTGGTCATGACTCAGCAAGGCGGCTTTATCGAAATCCAGGGCTCTGCCGAAGGGGCTCCCTTTACCCGCGAACAGTCCGACACTCTGCTGGGGCTGGCGGAAAAGGGCATTGGTGAAATCATTCAGGCCCAACAGCAGGTGCTGGGCTGGTAAGGACAGACAATGAAGAACTACAAGAAGCATTTTCTGCGTTTTGCCCAGGAGCGTGAAGCGCTGAAATTCGGCGAATTCACCCTCAAGTCCGGTCGCAAGAGCCCGTACTTCTTCAACGCGGGCACCTTCAATACCGGTGAGGCCCTGGCGCGGCTGGGTCGCTATTATGCGGACGCCATCGTCGCCTCCGGGCAGGAATTCGATATGCTGTTCGGGCCGGCCTATAAAGGCATTCCACTGGTGGCAGCGGTGGCGGTGGCGCTGGCCGAACACCATGGTCGCGATTTGCCCTGGGCCTTCAACCGCAAGGAAGCCAAGGATCATGGCGAAGGCGGCTGGCTGGTAGGGGCGCCCTTACAGGGCCGGGTGCTGGTAATTGATGATGTGATCACTGCGGGTACTGCGATCCGTGAAGTGGCGGCGCTGTTCGAGAAGACCGATGCCACCATGGCGGGGGTCATGGTGGCACTGGATCGTCAGGAATGCGGCAAGGAGCCTTCCGAAGCAGGGAGGGGGCTGTCGGCGATTCAGGAAGTGGAGCAATCGTTGGGGGTGCCGGTGGGCAGTATCGTGGCGATGAACGATATTATCCACTGGCTGGAACAGCAACCGGATAGCGAGCCCATGGTGTACCGTATGCGGCAGTACCGGGAGCGTTATGGAGTGGAATAATAATGAGATGTATTGCTCTGATTCTGGTGTTGATTCTGTCGGCGCCAACACTGGCTGCGCGATTTGGACAACGCGCCAGTGAGCGCATGCCGGACGGGGCCTATTTTCGGCATGTGACTGCCGATGGAGTGGTTCACCTGAACCGTACTCTGACCACTGACGCCATGCGTAGCGGTTATCAGCTGCTGGATCAGCACGGGCGGGTCCTGGAAGATGTGGACGGCGTTAATCTGAATGACGAAGAGGCCCGGGAGGTTCGTCTGCAGCGGGCTCGTCAGGCCCGTGAAGACAAGGAGCTCGTGCGCCTGTATGCGGGGCCGGAAGATGCGGTACGTGCCATGGATCGCAAGATCGATGCCCTGGAGCTTAGCATCAGCTATGAAGAAAACAGCCTGGCCCAGCTACAGATGAAGCTTGATGACGAGATTGCAGTAGCGGCCCGGAATGAGCGAGCCGGTCGCGATGTGCCGGATGGCGTTCAGGAGGCCATTGAGCGCCTGAAGCGCCAGATTGAGCTGACAGAAGAAAAGCTGGTGGAGTTCGAAACCGATATCGACGCGGCGAAAAAGGAATATGCGCCTATTATCCAGCGACTGAAGGAAATCGAGAAGACAGAACGTTAACCTTGCCCCTTTGCTGTAGCCGCCTGCCTGCAGGCTGGCGGCTACAGGACTATTCCCGGAACAGGGTTGGGATCAGCAATTCCCACTGCGTCTGCCAGTCCTGGCTGGGACGGGCTTTGAAGCCTGAGCGAACGAATTGGGCAATACGGCCCTCAACCACTGCCAGCAACAGGTTGGCAGTAATGGTGGGGGTGGTCCGGGTGCGCAGCCCTTCCTTCAGCTCTGCGTCGCGCAGTACCTGCTTGAGCTGGCTTTCCACCCGATCATAGAACTGCTGGATGCGCTGGTGCAGTCGTTCATTCTCGCCGGTCAGGGCATCACCGGTGAGCAGCCTGGTAATCCCCGGGTTGCGCTCGGTAAAAGCCAGCATCAGGGTCAGGATCTGTTCCACCTGGCCAGTGGCATTTCCTTCTTCGGTAATGCGATTAATGCGGGAGAAGATCGCCTCTTCAATAAACTCGATCAGCCCCTCGAACATCTTCGCCTTGCTGGGAAAATGCCGGTACAGCGCCGCCTCTGAAACTCCCACTTCCCGAGCCAGGCCGGCGGTGGTGATACGTCCCCCGGGGCCGGCTTCCAGCATATGGGCGAGCGACTGCAGAATCTGCTCTTTGCGCGACGGTTTTTTTTCGGTCATGTAGCGTCGTTCCCGTTGTTATATTGTCAGCCTTCGTAGGAGCTATGCTTGCATGGCGAAGTCCTGAAGGGCATTGCCATGTTCGCCATGCGAGCATGGTTCCTACAGTCTCAGTCCTTGCTGATCAGGGTCCCGATCCCCTGATCGGTAAGGATTTCCAGCAGCACCGCGTGGGATACCCGCCCATCGATGATGTGAGCGGTGTGTACGCCGTTTTTTACCGCTTCCAGGGCGCAGCCGATCTTGGGCAGCATGCCGCCGTGGATGGTGCCGTCCTTGATTAGTTCATCGACCCGTTCGGCGCTAAGGCCGGTGAGTACTTTACCCTGTTTATCTTTCAGGCCCGCCACATTGGTGAGCAGGATCAATTTTTCGGCGCGCAACACCTCGGCCATTTTGCCGGCCACCAGATCCGCATTGATATTGTAGCTAACGCCATCTTTATCCACGCCGATGGGGGCGATTACCGGAATAAAGTCACTGCCGGCAATCAGGTCGATGATGGTGGTATCAATACCCTGCACTTCGCCCACATGGCCGATGTCGATAATTTCCGACGTCTGCAGGGCCGGGTCGTTTTTGTCCTGTGCCTTGAGCAGCATCTTGCGGGCCTTGATCAGGCGTCCGTCCTTGCCGGTGAGACCGATGGCCTGGCCGCCGTTGTGCTGGATCAGGTTGACGATGTCCTTGTTGACCAGGCCGCCGAGCACCATCTGCACCACGTCCATGGTTTCCTGATCAGTGACGCGCATGCCCTGAACAAACTTGGATTCCTTGCCCAGGCGTTCCAGCAGGCTGCCGATCTGTGGGCCGCCGCCGTGAACGATCACCGGGTTGAGGCCAACCTGTTTCAGCATCACCACGTCGCGAGCGAAGCTGTTTTTCAGCTCGTCGTTTTCCATGGCGTTGCCGCCGTACTTGATCACCACGGTGGCACCGGAAAAGCGCTGAATGTAGGGCAGCGCCTCGATCAGAATCCGGGCAGTGTCGTGGGCACTGTTGGTGTCCATTGGATCTCCTAGGGTATTAGCGTTAGCCGGGGAGTTGAAAGTTTAAAGTTCAAAGTTGAAACGTGAAGATGGCACCACGCTAACCGAAAATATTTTGCTCCGCGCTTCATCCTTGGCGCGAACGCGGGTGCGACCTTGCCGAATACAAAATGCCTTGCCCACGCTTTTCAACTTTGCACTTTGAACTTTCAACTCCTCGACTGCTTGATTCTAACTCAAAATGGCAATTCCAGGCTGTCGTCCACGGCCTGAAGGTGCTTGCGGAACTGTTCCTTGACCCTTTCCAGGGCTTCCTCGTCGCGGCCTTCGAAGCGGGCCACCAACGACGGCGTGGTGTTTGAGGCGCGCACCAGGCCCCAGCCGTCCGGGAAGTCCACCCGCAAACCATCGATGGTAGTGGGCCGGCCGCCAGCGAATTGTTCGGCGCGAGCGGCAAGGGCGTCCACAAGGGCAAACTTGTTTTCTTCGCTCACATCGATGTAGAGGGCCGGGGTGGTGAGACCGGTTTTCAGGCCGTCGAACACCTGCCCGGCGCTGTCATCCTGCAGTGAGAGGATTTCCAGCAGACGAGCGCCGGCGTACAGGCCGTCATCGCAGCCGAACCAGCGGTCGGCGAAGAAGATGTGGCCACTGATCTCGCCGGCCAGTGGCGCACCGCACTCTTTCATTTTGGCCTTGATTAGTGAATGCCCGGTCTTGTACATCATCGGGCGGCCACCGTTCTTGCGGATAATGGCCGGCAGAGCCCGGCTGCATTTTACGTCAAAGAGAATGTCTGCGCCCGGGCTGCGCCCCAGCAGATCCTTGGCGAACAGCATCAACAGGCGGTCGGGCCAGATGATTTCGCCGCTGTTGGTGACCACTGCAACCCGGTCAGCGTCGCCATCAAAGGCCAGGCCAAGATCCAGATTTTCCTCTTGCACGATGCGGATCAGGTCGGCCAGGTTGTCCGGATTGCCCGGGTCGGGGGCGTGATTGGGGAAGTTGCCGTCGATATCGGTGTATAAAGAGGTTACTTCACAGCCAAGTTGCTGGAAAAGGCGTGGCGCCAGTTCGCCGCCAGCGCCGTTACCGCAGTCTATGGCGACTCTGAGGGATCGTGCCAGCACGATATCGCTGAGAATATCGTCCAGATAACGATCGGCGATATCGCGTTCCTCCTCGCGGCCCTTGCCTTCACTGAAGGCCTTGTTGCGGATGCGTTCCTGCAAGGCAGTGATGCGTTCGCCGTAGAGAGTGTCGCCATTGATAACGATCTTCAGGCCGTTGTGGCTGGTCGGATTGTGGCTGCCGGTGAGCATGACGCCGCTACGGGTTTCCAGCACTTCGGTGGCGTAGTAGAGCACCGGGGTGGGCACCAGCCCCAGATTGATGACATCACGACCGGATTCCAGCAGGCCCTTGATCAGAGAGCGACTCAGCTCCGGGCTGGACAGGCGCCCGTCCCGGGCCACCAGTACGCTTTGCTGGCCGGCGTCGCCAGCTTCGGTGCCGATGGCGCGGCCGAGCAGATACACACCCTGGGCGGTGAGTGTGTCGCCGGCCACGCCACGGATGTCGTAGGCACGAAAGATGCTGTCCGGGAGGGTCTCGCCTTGTTTCTCGTCCATCAGCAGAATGCTGTCGTCATTTTCTTCCACCACGACCAGGTCTTCCGACTGTTTTTTGACAGCAGAGCGGTGTGGGCCGCCCCGCTCACGAAGCTTGGTTGCCATGCGTGCCTGGGCGTCGTTGACGGTGCTGAAAAGCGGAAAATGGAAGTGATTGCGGGCGCTGACGCCGGGCTGGCGCGCCAGTTCATCGCAGTAACGAATCAGTTCGGCGCAGTCTTGCTTGAGAAACCGGGCCAGCAAGCGGTTGACCAACAAGGTGCCGAGTAATAACAACACGATGCCCAGGGCTACAACGATGGTGCTGATCATCAGCAGATTGCTGTCGGTGGGGGGCAGCGTCAGTTGGACAAGCACCTGGCCAGAAGTGGCGTCGACACGGGTGCCATTATTGTTGTCGGGCTGGCTGAAGAGGTTGCTGCCAGCGAATGTTACCTGCAGTTGGCTACCGGCGGGCGCCAGGTCTTGCAGGCTTTTTGCCAATACGCTCAGAGGCACTTGTAGTAGCAGGGCGCCACTCTGGGTGCGGGTGGCTTTCACCAGAATCAGGGTGGGGGGCTGGCCGGCGATGATGGCCGGGCCCGGTGACTGGCCCAGACGCACTTCCTTGAGCAGTTGCTGTGCGGTATAGCTGAAATCGTCGGTGTTCGCGCCACGGCGTGGCACCAGGCGCAGGCTGGCATCCGGCAGCCATTGGTGATGATGGGCGTTGAAGTTGGCGACGGTGTCAGTGGATAGTGCCTGGTCGATATCGTTACGGGTGGCCAGCAATGCCAGCTGCTGCTGGTGTGCCTTGATATGGCTCTGGGCCAGGTTGGCGATGGACTGAGCAAGCTGCGTGGCGGCTTGCTGTTGTTGTGCCGCGTCTGCCACCCTCGTCTGGTAAAACCAGGTTGCACTGCCGGCCACCAGGATGGCCGCCAGGGCGGCAATCAGCAGGGGCGCCAGTGGCTTGAATACGCTGACGTCGGCGCCTTTATTGTTCTTCTTGTTGTTCCCCATATCCCCTCCGGATTAGACCTGAATCCGTGATGGCGGCGCGGCGTCTGACACAAGCCTTTGCCGCCACAGACCCGTTTTTTCTGAAGAAAAGTCTTCAGTCAATCGTACTCTCTGATACGAGACTTCTTCAGAAAGCTCGCTGTGACAACAAATTTTTATGCCATCCATCCGCGCTGAAGTCATGGCTTCAGGTTAGGCTCAGTGACGGCCGCTGTGGCCGAAACCGCCGCTGCCCCGCTCAGTGTTGGTGAAAGTCTCCACCTGTTCCAGTTGCACCTGCATCACCGGTACGATCACCAGCTGGGCGATTCGCTCGCCGGGTTCCACGGTGAATGGCTGGTTGCCCCGGTTCCAGCAGGACACCATCAGCTCGCCCTGGTAGTCAGAATCAATCAGCCCCACCAGATTGCCCAGCACTATGCCGTGTTTGTGGCCCAGTCCGGAGCGCGGCAGGATCATGCCCGCATAGCCGGGATCGCTGATGTGGATGGCCATGCCGGTGGGCAGTAATTCGGTCTGCCCCGGTGCCAGTGTCAGTGGTTCTTTGACCATGGCACGCAGGTCCAGGCCGGCGGAGCCGTCGGTGGCGTAATGGGGCAGTGGAATTGCGTCGCCCAGTCGGGTGTCGAGAACGCGGTATTGCAGTTTCATGGAATCAGTTCCTGATTGGCCGGACACCTGACGCTGAACGCCGGACGCGCTGAGCGTCTGGCATCTGGCGTCAGGCGTCAGGCGTTATTAATCTTTATACCGTATCGCAATCAGTTCGATCAGTTGTTTGGCAATCTGGGCCTTGGAGGCCAGCGGCAACACCTTGTGGCCACCGGGCCAGATGACGGTGAGGGCGTTGTTGTCGCTGTTGAAGCCCACGTTGCTGCCGGACACATCATTGGTGGCGATCATATCCAGTTTCTTGTTCACCAGTTTGGCCTGGGCGTAGGCCACCACATCCCGGGTTTCAGCGGCGAAGCCCACAGTGAAGGGGCGTTTGTCGTGTTCTGCCACCGACGCCACGATGTCCGGGTTTTTCACCAGGGTGAGGTGAATTTCCTCGGTGGATTTTTTGATCTTGTGGTCGGCGGTGACGGTGGGGCGGTAGTCGGCCACGGCGGCAGTGGCAATGAACACATCACAGCCCTCGTCCACGGTTTTCATGCAGGCATCGAACATGTCCACCGCCCGGCTCACGTCCACCCGGTCTACCCGCGACGGGGTCGGCAGATTGACCGGCCCGGCGATCAGGGTGACCCGCGCACCGGCTTCGGCGGCGGCCTCGGCCAGGGCGAAGCCCATTTTCCCGGAACTCTTGTTGGTGATATAGCGCACCGGGTCGATGGCCTCGCGGGTAGGGCCGGCGGTAATCACCACATGTTTGCCGGTGAGTAGCTGGTAATCGAATACCTCGGCGGCATGCTGGAGGATCTCCAGCGGCTCAAGCATCCGCCCTGCGCCGATTTCGCCGCAGGCCTGGCTGCCGCTGCCGGGGCCGAATACCTTGATGCCCTTTTCCTGCAGGATCAGCAGGTTTTTCTGGGTGCTGGTGTCCGCCCACATCTGCTGATTCATGGCCGGAGCGATGGCGATGGGGGCGCCGGTGGCCAGGCAGAGGGTGGCGAGCAGATCGTTGCCATGGCCATGAGCGAGACGCGCCATGAAGTTGGCTGAGGCCGGGGCAATCAGTACCAGATCCGCCCATCGGGCCAGCTCGATATGGCCCATGGCGGCTTCCGCGTTGGGGTCCAGCAAGGTGGTATGGACCGGATGCCCGGACAGGGCCTGCATGGTCAATGGGGTAATGAATTCGCAGGCTCCCTGGGTCATCACCACCCGCACCTGGGCACCCACATCCTGCAGGCGACGAACCAGATCGGCGGCTTTATAAGCGGCAATCCCGCCCGTGACTCCCAGAAGGATGCGTTTGTTCACCAGACGATGCATGCGAGAACCCTTATTGGCTGACGGCAATCATGGCAAATCTCGTCTGCCGATGCTGCCCCCGGAATGCTATTAATCGAGGCGCATAGGGTAGCACTGTAAAAGAGGCGCGGCACGCAGCATGCAAGCACGCAACACGGAAAAGATCAGGGGCGAAAAGGTGGAGAGAGAGAATCGGCGCTATAGAAATTTGCGAGTTTGGCTGGGAGCGGTGGAATTGGCCGAAGCGGTATATGGGATGACCAAGTGGTGGCCGAGAGAAAAACGCTCTGGGCTGGCTGGCCAGATGCAAAAAGCGGCGCTGGGAATACCGTCCAATATCGCCCAGGGCTATGGGCGTGCTGAGAAAGCTGGAGGCGGCGTGATGTCTGATTATTCCATGTTGCGTGGTTCCATGCCGTGTGGAGCGTTCCTGTGGCGATAACTGACTGGCCGACGGATGAGCGGCCCAGGGAAAAGTTGCTGGCAAGAGGGGCGGAATCACTGAGTGATGCGGAGCTGCTGGCGATTTTCTTGCGCACCGGGCAGCAGGGTATGACAGCGGTGGATCTGGCCAGAACACAGTTGTTGGCAGGGGGCGGGCTGCGCGCCTTGCTGGATGCCGGGCCGGAGCGTATGGCCCGTCTGCCGGGCATGGGCACTGCCCGGCGGGCTTTGTTGCTGGCGGCCCTGGAGCTGGGGCGGCGTTATCTGGCTGAACCTCTGGAGCGGGGCTTGCCGCTGGATAATCCGGACAAGGCCGGGCAGTTACTCACTGCTCGCCTGCGCGGGTTGCCTTACGAGGTGTTTGCCTGCCTGTTTCTGGACAACAAGCATCGGCTGATTGCCTTTGAGCAGTTGTTTCAGGGCACTATCGATGCGGCAGCGGTGTATCCGCGGGAGGTGGTGCGCCGGGCCATGGAGCACAATGCGGCGGCAGTGATTCTGGCTCACAATCACCCCTCCGGTGTGGCGGAACCCAGCCAGTCCGACCATGCCATCACCCGGCGGCTGGTGGAGGCGCTGGGGCTGATGGAGATTCGGGTGCTGGATCATCTGGTGATCGGTGATGGTGGCTGGGTGTCGCTGGCCTCGAGAGGGGCCTTATAGTGGCGTTGCGAAGATTCTCTGCGGGGTATTTTCGCCCTGCCAGGTCTTGGCAAGGCGGAGGTAAGTCCCTGAATCCTGGCCCTTCCGGTCGAATATCCAAGATTTAGCTTGAAACTTGACCGGCGGATTGGTATAAAACGCGCCTTTTCCGGGGCTCTACCGTCCCCCCGCAAGAAGATTTACGGAGCAAGACAATGTCCAAGGTTTGCCAGGTGACCGGTAAGCGCCCTGTAACGGGCAACAGAGTTTCTCACTCGAACATCAAGACCAAGCGTCGTTTCGAGCCGAATCTGCACCACCATCGTTTCTGGGTTGAGTCCGAGAAGCGCTTTGTGCGCCTGCGTGTGACCTCCAAGGGCATGCGTATTATCGACAAGAAAGGGATTGATGCCGTGCTGGCTGATATCCGTTCTCGCGGCGAGCGTGTTTAAGGCTAATTAAGGAGCTAACCCATGGCCGGTCCTATTCGTGAAAAAATCCGCCTGGTGTCCTCTGCTGGCACGGGGCACTTCTACACTACCACCAAGAACAAGCGTCTCCATCCTGAAAAGATGGAAACCAAGAAGTATGATCCGGTCGTGCGCAAGCACGTGGCCTACAAGGAAGCGAAGATCAAGTAACGATTTTCTTCCTGCCTGCCTGGCAACGGACATAAAAAAACCCGGGATTCTGTTCCGGGTTTTTTTATGTCCGAAATCTTGCCGGGAAGGTCAAAAAAGTTGGTTAAGGTGCCTTTTGCCGGATGGTTGCGGCAAATTTCCTTCTGCGGGGAGGCAATAGTTTGCCGATATTCAAATCGATATCACAAAGTCACAACCTTTGTCTGTCGCATACGTGCAATTCTGTGCTTTTGAAACACCGTTCGTCACCTTTCAGGCCCGAATGGGGCTTTTGCCATGCTGCTGCCGGTACTCTGGTGCTACGTTTACAGAAAGCGGTACATCGCAACAAAACACTACGCAGTGAAAGTTGTGATGCACTTCACGGATGCATAGCATTAAATGAGTAATTCACTTTTTCGCATATGAATTTACGCAATGTTCACATCAAGGAACGTGCAACGGAGAGCACTATGAGTACCTTTAAAAATATGTTTCGTTTGTTGATGATCCGCCTGTACACCCAATTGCCGGGGCGAGCACGTAACCAGCGTGGCGCTAGTGCGCTTGAATATATTGTGCTGGCTGCGGCACTGATTATCATTATTGGTGTTTTGGCAACGAATGAGACTGTCCAGACCACCATTAATACGGCATTTACAGATCTGTTTACCGACGCTTCCAACGCTGGTGGCTCGTAGAGTTTAATCGCCATTCGGATGCAAAGTATGCTGACTCGCCGGAGATGGACTGGGGCGGTAGCATTGGAGTTTCTGATGCTGTTCCCTTTTGTGATTGCCATGCTCTATGGCGCGGCGGTCTACGGCCTGACTTTCTTTGCCCAGTATCGGATGCAGGCCGCCGTGGATACCGCAGTATCAACGGCGCTGTATGTGGACCGGTCCGAAAACCAGGCCAGTAACATCGGCACAGCGGTATCACAGAGGGCCAACACGGCTCTGGCTGGCCTGGTGGCGCAGTTACCGGAAAGTCTGAGAGATAATCTGAATACGGCTTCGGCCTGTGGGCTGGAAACCATTGCGGGGGGGGTGGAAGTGCTTCGCTGCAGTCTGGTATACCCCAACTATCAAACCAACCCGATTGTGCCGGTGTTGAGTTTTGGCATGCTGGGGGATTTCCCCCCACTGCCGGCACAACTGGATGTGGATGCCCGGGCCGCGTTTTGATTTAGGATGCGGATCGGCAAAAGAATCAATATTTGACAGGGATGTTCCGGAGAGAACATGGGATCAAGACTGCTCTACATGCTGCCGGCGTTGGCGGTGGCATTGGTTGCGCTGATACTGGCGCTGGTGGGATTAAGTCGCGACCCGGCACCGTCGCTGGTAGTCCGCGATAACGCCTCCGGCGAGGAAGTGCGCGATCAGGAAACGCCCAGTTACCGCTATTGGGTCGTTACTGAAAGTCTCAATATCGGTGACTCCCTGGATGAAGAGGCTCTGGCGGTAGTATCTTCGCCGGCGCCCATCCCCAATGTGCTGACTGCTGATGAAAAGGTGGTCGGCAAGGAATTACGTCAATACGCCCGCCCGGGCGAGCTACTTTCCCGAAACCATCTTGAGCCTGGTGGCACCCTGCCCAGCACTCTGCCCTCCGGCTTCCGCGCCGTGGCGGTAGGGGTGGATGATGTGGTCATGGCCGGAGGTTTGCTACAACCTGGCGATCTGGTGGATGTGGCGGTGTCTTTTCGCAAATCGGAACGGGACAACCCGGCTGCCATGGTGTTGTTGCGCAGCCTTCAGGTGCTTGCCGTGAAGGGTGCCATGGCTGCGGCTAGCAGTGACCAGGATCGCGAGGCCCAGCGCCGCAACAACACCGTGGTACTGGCGGTACCGAAAGAGAAGGTGCCGACACTGTTGCTTGCCTCGGAAGAGGGTACGTTGCGATTGGCGGTGGTGGCCAGCCAAGACAAGGCTGCTGACGACAGCGACGAAGAAAATAAAGCCAAACCGGTTTATTACAAGGATCTGTTCCCGGCGGCCCGCGCACCTGCACCACGGGCGACACCGGGCCAGAAAGTGGAAGTGTATGAGGGATCAGAGTCAAGGAGCACTTATGTGCGTTAAGTGGTTGTGGAAGGGGGCCGGGACCTGCCTGGCACTGTGGTTATCCCTGTCGCTTGCCATGGTGGCGCAGGCGGAAACCCTTCAAGGCACCATGCGAGTTGCGCCTGGAGATCAGAAAGTTCTGAACTTTCCGGCCGCTGTGGCCAAGGTAGCGACTTCCGACCCGAAGGTGGCAGCGCTAACCGTGACCGGCAGTGAAGAGCTGTTGCTGACGGCCAAGGCTGAGGGCTCGGCGGTGATATCGGTATGGTTGCGTGGCGAGTCAAAGCCACTTCGCAGCACCGTGGTAGTTGCAACAACGTTGGGATCCGCATTGCCATTTGGTACTCAGGTGCAAACGGATATCCGCGTGCTCGAGGTAAGCCGTTCCGAGCTCAATCAACTGGGTATGAGCTATAGCAATGTCTTTAATGATGGCCAGTCTGCCGTGGGGATTGCCCCTCCCGGGGCTGGCTTCCAGGTGCCGGGAGTGGTGCCGGCGCCGTTGAGTTCAGACGGCTTCAATCTGTTCGGCTTTGGCCCCAATTCAGTGTTGGCCATTAATGCCCTCGAGGCCGGCGGCTTTGCGTACACCCTGGCAGAGCCCTCTCTGACCAGCCTGTCCGGACAGAGCGCCAGTTTTCTGTCAGGCGGTGAGTTTCCCGTTCCGATTCGCAGTGATAACACCGGGATACAGATTGAGTTCAAGGAATTCGGTATTGGCCTGAGTCTGACCCCTACGGTGATTGATGCCGGACAGATTATTCTCAAGGTGGCGCCGGAAGTATCCGAACTGGATTTCTCTGCCGGTGTGGAAACCGGTGGCGTGGCGGTGCCGGGCCTGCGGGTGCGGCGTGCTGAGACCACCGTGTCTCTGGCGCCGGGAGAGACTTTTATCATTAGTGGTCTGGTCAGCCGCAACACTATCAATAACAGCAATCGACTGCCGGGTATCGGCAATATCCCGCTGCTGGGTGCCTTTTTCCGTTCTTCGCGTATCGAGAAAAGTGACAAGGAGCTGGTGATGGTGGTGACGCCTCATCTGGTGACGCCACAGCAAAGCACCGAACCTCCGGTGACCCTGCCTGGCGCGGGCTACCACAGCAGCAGTATGGGCTGGCTGGATATGGCCACGGAAAGCCGCCGTGGTTCTCAGCCCATTCGTCACGGCCTGAGCTGGTGATGCTATGAGTGATCATGACATTGTTCTTTCCGTCGTTGACGATGAAGGCATCGAGGCCTGGCTGGAACGGGTGGTGGATGAACCCTTCCGTCTGGAGCAGGTCAGCCGCAGTGACCTGACCCGGGTGCTGCGGTTGTTGGAAGCCACTACGGCCCATGTCGTGATGGTGGAAATTTCCGAAGTGGATATGGACCAGTCACTGGCGATTATCACTGCCCTGACCAGTGCTCGCCCCTGGGTAACCGTGATTACCGTTTGCGCCCGCGCCAATCAGGAATTGCTGCTGCAGTCCATGCGCGCCGGTGCCCGGGATTGTTTTGTGGCAGGCAGTGAAGCCGGCGATGTCCGTGATCGCTTGCGTCGCCATCAGCTGCTGCGAGTCGGTCACTATGATGATCAGGCCCGTTCGGCCACCAATAATCTGACCCTGGTTGCAGCAGCGAGCCCCACGGTGGACACCCGTTTTCTGGCTCAGAACGTGGCGTTGGGGTTGAACCGCCTGTTCCCCAATGAGCGCTGCCTGGCCATCGATACCCAGCCCGCCGAGCGCGGTATTTTCTATCTGGATGTGCATAACGAATACACCCTGGAGAACTTGTTGGCGAGCCCGGAAACCCTGGATGAAACCCTGATCGGCACCGCTTTGGAAGAGTACCGGCCAGGGCTACGATTGCTGGCCGGCGGTATCGATAGCCGCGAGCTGGAGGGAGATCGCAGCGCAGATCTGTTTATCGCGCTCAACCACCTGATGCAGATGTTCGATCGCATCGTGATCAATGTGGGCACTCTGGAGAGCCGTCACTGGGTGCGGGCGCTGGGTATTCATGCCCGCCATCTGCTGATCACCATGCAGCCGCTGGTGGACCAGGCCCATGCCGTGCGGACCCTGGGCAATGAATGGCGCTCTCACCTTGGCCGCGATAGCCAGGTTCATCTTGTTGTGGATGGCATGGAAGGCAAGGTGCCACCGGGGCTGGATGAGCTGTCGGAGACCGCCGGAGTGAGCCTGCTGGGTGGATTGCCCATGGACTGGCGTCATCGCCTGATGGCCATGAACAGTGGACTGCCGATTCAGGAGCAATCTTCCCGCTGTCGTTACAGTCGTAGCTTGCAGACGTTGATGAACAAACTGGAGTCCCAGCAGGAAAACAGTATCGGCGAGAGCTGGTGGCAACGACTGCGTAGCAACGGATAGCAGGAGCACTTGTGGCGGGACGAATCGACGCGGAGTACCAGCACCTCAAGGATCGCACTCATCGCTGGGTGGTGGAGCGGCTGGATGAAGAAGGCATCGAGGTAGGTAATACCGGCCGAGATCAGCTTGCGGATTTTGTCCGAACCGCCGCAGGGCAGCATATCGCTCTTAACCGGGTGCCCCTGTCCACCCAGGACCTTAATCAGCTGGTGCGCGATACGCTGGACGAAGTGACCGGCTACGGGCCGCTGGAGCCTTTGCTGGCAGACCCGCGGATCAACGATATTCTGGTCAATGGTCCGGACAGCGTCTTTATTGAGGTGGCCGGGGTGCTACAAAAGGCATCGGTGCGGTTCATCAATGATGACCATGTAGTACGGGTGATTCGTCGCATGCTGGCTCCCCTGGGGCGCCGGCTGGATGAATCCAGCCCCATGGTGGATGCCCGGCTGCCGGATGGTTCCCGGGTCAATGCGATCATTCCGCCGCTGGCTCTGGACGGCCCCAGTATCAGTATCCGTAAATTCACCGGTAACCATCTGAGCGCACAGGAGCTGATTGACAGCGGCTCCCTGACCGAAGCGTGCCTGGACACCATGGTCAAGGCAGTGGAATCGCAGCGAAATATCATTATTAGTGGCGGTACGGGTACTGGTAAGACCACCATGCTGAACCTGATCAGCCAGTATATTCCTCGCCAGGAGCGCATCCTCACCATTGAGGATTCTGCCGAACTGGTGCTCAACCATCCCCATGTGGTTCGTCTGGAAACCCGCCCGGCCAACACAGAGGGTAGGGGCCGAATCAGTGCCCGGGAGTTGGTCATCAACGCCCTGCGGATGCGCCCGGACCGGATTATCCTCGGTGAGGTACGTTCCAACGAGATCATCGAATTGCTCCAGGCCATGAACACCGGCCATGATGGTTCCATGAGCACCATTCATGCCAATAGCACCCGCGATGCTCTGGTGAGGATCGAAACCTTGCTGGCGGTCAGTGGCTATGAAGCCAGCGAAACCGCTATCGGCCGACTGATCGGCTCGGCGCTGGATATCATCATTCAGCTGGAAAGGTTGCCCGATGGTCGCCGTCGCGTCAGCGAGGTGGTGGCGCTGACGCCTACGGAAAATGATCTCTATCACATGGATTACCTGTACAGGAGTCAGGCATGAGTGCGGTGGAGTTGCTCGGCATGGCGCAGATGCTCGGCATTATTGCCGTGCTGACCGTGCTGATGCAGCTCGTCTGGTTTCGCTACCGGCAACGTAGCCTGCTCACCGAGCGGGTGCGCCAGCGTTTGCAGCAGCGGATGGAAATCGGTGGTGAGCCGGGACAGGTGCGAGTGGTGGCGGGGCCGCTGGAGCGGCTGTTATTGCGGGCCGATATCCGCCTGTCCAGAGTACAGTTGTCGTTACTCGGTATTGTTATCTTCCTGATCGTGGTGCTGGTGCTGGCATCTTCGGGGTTCATTGCGGCTGCTGTAGTGCTGGCCCTGTTGGCGGCGAGCCTGTGGATGTACTGGCGGTTTCGCTTCCAGCAACAGCGACGCATGATTTTTGAGTCCCTGCCTGGAATCATGGAATCCACTTTGCGTTATATGAGTGCGGGCCGGTCTCTGGAAGCGTCCCTGCTGGAATCTTTTCAGGATGCGCCACCCGTGTTTGCGCCGTTGACCTTCCGGTTGCGCAGTGCCATTGAATCGGGACGGGATTACACCGGCCTGTTTGAAGATTTTTCCAGACTTTATCAGGTGTCGTCTCTGGTGCTGGTTTCCATTGCATTACGCACTTCTGCCCGGTTTGGTTCCTCCATTCGGCCGGTACTTGAGCAGGTGGCCACCTCGCTTCGCTCCCAGCAGGAGCTGCGTCGGGAATTTCTTGCCTCAACGGCTGAAACCCGTTTTACAGCCGGTGCCTTTACCCTGCTGCCACTGGGTATGGCTGCGTACATGATGCTGATCAACGAGAAGTATGCCGAGGTTCTGCTGAACACGGATACCGGCCATACCATGCTGATGATCGCCGGCATCCTGCAGGGTGTGGGCGTGCTGGTGATCTGGCGAATGATCCAGGGGGTGGGCCGTGAATAATGCGCTGCTGATAGTCGCCATTCTTCTGTCTGCGTTGTCCTTGTGGCTGGTATACAAGACCCGGGACTGGGCGCTGCGTGCGCGCGTTAGTCAGCGTTTGCAGGATAGCGGCAGTCATCGGGACGATGAGGATCGGGGGTTCTGGCTTTGGAAGCTTTCCAGTGCATTGACGGACTCCTCTGTCGCTTCCGGCGATTATCAGGAGATTCGCCAGGCGTTGGCAGGCATGGGCAAAAGCCGCGAACAATCCCAGGTTATCTACCTGCTGTCCTGCTGGCTGTTGCCGGGCCTGGTGGCTCTAGTGGGATTTCTGGTGTTCGGTCTGTTGGGTGGCCTGCTGGCATCGGCAGCGGGATTTATTGTGCCGCGGCGGATGATTCGCGGCATGGGCGCTCAGGCCGAATTGCGACAGAATCTGGAAGCCGTGGAGCTTTGTCATATGACGCGGATGCTGGTGGAGGCGGGTCTCTCGCTGGAACGAGTGCTGCGTATCATCGGCCGCCAGGGTCGACCACTTCTACCCATTCTCATTATGCGGATAGATCGTTTTAACCGGCTGATGAAGTCTGGTGCGGAGCGCACACAGGCGCTGGATGAACTGGGTGAAAACAAGCGTATTCCAGTGTTGCGTAGCTATGTGGTGCTGATGAAGCAAAGCAGCCAACTGGGGGCGGGTGTCTCAGCTAGCCTGGATCAGATTATTGAAGAAGCCCAGAACGTGGAACGTAGCCGCATCCGGGAGGAAACTAACCGGATCGGCGCCAAGATGACGGTGGTAATGATGGCGTTCATGCTGCCAGCACTGTTTATCTTGATCGGCGGACCGGCGGTGATTTCCATCGCCGATGCATTGGCACGATAACAAGGGAGTAACAACATGCGTGGCATGGTTTGGGGAGCACTGGTATTGCTGGCGGGTTGTGCCCACCAGTCAGTGCCGGAGTCGGCCCCCGGCACAGTGGATGTATCAGCAATTGCCTGCAAGGACGCATTGCAGCCAGAGCAGCGCGTGGATCTGGAAATGGTTGATACTCTGATGGCCAAGGGGCGCAATTATGCGGCTCTGGCACAGCTGGAAAGCAAGCCGATGGGCGCAATCGACCACTGGTTGCGATACGGCCAGTTGCTGGCAGCTTCCGGCAAGCTTGATGAGGCCGAACAGGTATACCGGACCCTGGCCAACCGCTGTGATGATGGTCGCAGCCGCCATGGGCTGGGTATGGTTCTGCTAAAGCGGCATGAGGTCATGGCGGCACTGTCGCATCTGGAGCGTGCACGAAGCCTTGCGCCCGCCACCTCTCAGGTGCGTAATGATTATGGCTATGCGTTGATGCTGGTGGGGCGCTATGAAGATGCCGCCTTCGAGTTGCGAACCGCTCTGGAGCTGGCGAATGGCAAGGGACCGGTTCGTCAGAACCTGGCAGTGGCCTATCTGATGACCGATGACCGTGAGGGGCTGCAAGCGTTACAGTCCAATTATGGGTTCTCGGAGGATGAAATCGCCTATGCCGAGAAACTCAGTGAACAGTTCGGGAGGACCCGACAATGAAAAAACTGGCCTTGATACTCGTGTTGCCTGGAGCGGTTCTGGCAGCGGAGCCCCAGCAAACCTATAGCTTTGGTGTTTCCGGGCAGGTTGTCAGTAATGAATCCGAGACAGTGACTGACTGGTTGCTTAACCAGCAGCGTGACTCCCGCCCGGCAGGGCAGAGTGAGCTGTCAGCGCCGCTTTATGTAGATACCCAGCGCCGACTGGCAGACTCCTTCCGTACCGCGATTCCGGAAAGCTTCGGTGAACAGACCCGAGACGACAATTAACCGTCTCCGGCAACGCGGGGCCTTGTCAGTCATTACCCCGCTGTTGCTGTTGATCGTCATTACCCTCACGGTCATGGCGCTGGATGGTGCGCGCCTTTACAGTTTGCGCAGTGATATGCAGGCTCAAGTGAATGTGGCGGCCCAGGCTGCAGCAGGAGAGGCTCAGGCCTGTGGTGGGCAAGCACCCAGCACTGCCCTTGTCCAGCAGCGCGCATTGGCGGCGGCAGCCGCCCAGGGCTTTCAGGGTGCTGCTGAAGAGCTGGAAGTGCAGCTCGGTGTGATTGATGATACCGATAATGATGGTGTGGTGGCTTTCGCTCCCGTCAATATTATCGAACAAAGTAATGCGGTGCTGGTGAGCTATACCCGCACAGAACCGATTTCCATGCTGTTGCCGCAATCGGTGTTCGGGGGCATTGATATTTCCGTCAATGCTGCTGTGCGCAAGGAGGTGGTGGCAACCGTCAGTGCGGCTGGCAGCACTGCAGGCGTGGGCGGTGATGCCACCTTGCTGGGCAGTTTGCTAGGCGTTGTTCTCAATCAGCCGGGGTTCAGTCTTGATCCGACTGACCTCAACAGCCTAGAAAATACCACCGTGCAATTAGGCGATTTGTTGACAGCAGTCGGTGTTGATGACCTGGTGGATCTCCTGGCGCTTGATGCGTCCGAATTAGCGGCGGCCATTGGTGATGTTGGAGACGTTACGGCGCCGGTTGCCGATCTATTGGATGATATTGTAACGGCCCAAGGAATCGATACTGTCAAAGTGGGAGACATTATCAATGTGGTGGAAAATGCCTCTGTTCCTGCTTCCAGTGAGTTTCCTGTCTATGATCTAGTCATCAGCCTGGTGCTCAATCTGGCTGAGCAGCAGCAGGCTGGAGCCGGCGGCCTGCTGTCGTTGCCGCTAACTATCAACAACCTGTCTGTCCCGCTTATCGCCAATATTAATTCGGTGGACCTTGGCTTGAACGTGGGCGAGCCACCGACTGTAGCTGTCGGTCCTGCTCGTCAGGACGCGGATGGGGAATGGGTCACCCGTTTTTATGCGCCGGATGTGACGTTGCAGTTATCCGCACAGGTAGAATTGTTGCCGATAAGCCTGGGTCCCCTGCTGACATTTTCTCTTGCGGATTTAACGGTCCCTCTGGCCGTCAATGCAGGCGGCGGCGAAGGCCAATTAATTTCCGCTGATTGCGCTAGAGGGCGCTCAAACTCGGTGGAGTTTGGCGTTAATCTTGAGCGGGAAGTGGCTCGTATTGTAACCGGGCGGTTGGGGCCGGGGGGCGAGTTACTGCCAGAGCGATTGGAAGCAAATGTTGGTAGATTGTCGCTGTTGTCTGGGCTGCTTCCCCCCATCGAAGGCATACTTTATCTGAACGCGGAAGTGGAGGGGGAGGTTCCCGGTGTTGAAGAAACGGTGTTCATGGACCCTCGCTATAATTTGTATTGTGATCCAATTGAAGGATGCGATCAGTCACAACACAACGATCTGGGTGATGGGTTGTCTGGTCTGGATCTGGATATAACGGTTCATGAGGCTTCGCTTCTCAGGAGCAATTTTGGCTTGATTAACCTGACGCCGCTATTGACCCCTATTGTGGATCCGGTGCTTGTGCTTTTGAATGATGTCATATCAAGCCTCGCGGAGGCTGTTATCAATCCTTTGCTACGAACCCTGGGTGTTGGGCTGGGGGGTATTAGCGTTAATGTCAGTGCGGCCAACCAGGATGGTATCCAACTGATCGAGAATATTGCGGTTGAGCAGCCGGATCAGTGATGGCCCTTTCGGTCGCTCTTTTAGGAAACGGCTAATCAGAGGTGATGTTGGCACTGGAGTACTCTGCCTATTCGCGCCCTCTCCTCTGCTTCAGCCTGGATATTGAGTTTCGTGTTCTTCGAAGACTGCCAACCTGGCACCACAAAAAAAGGCCGCAAAAATGCGGCCTTTTTTGTGGTGCTCGACAACTGAAAATCAGTGCGACACAGTCGCTGGCCGATAGCGAGTCAGCTGGTCGGCAAACTCCTGCAGGGCCGCAATGCCTGACTCTCGGGCATCGTGATACCACTGCTCCAGAGCTTCTACCATCTCCGAAGAATTACGGCTGGTCTGGGTCCAGATGTCCTGCAGGCGTAACCGAAACTGGTAGATGGCATCCAGGGTTTCGTTGCTTTCGGTCAGCTTCTGCAGCCGCTTTTTCTGGCCGGGCTTGATCAGGCTTATGTCCCGATGGAAAAGGGCGTGGGCACGGGCATACAAATCGCGGGTAGCGTCACAGGCGCGGGCCTGTTCCTGCTTGAACACCGGCACGATGACGGTCTTGCGATAGGTGGCCATTACCTGGAAACGATGCTGCATGATGCCGCGCAGGGCATCCAGGTCCACTTTGCTGGCGCTTTTCTCGAAGGCCGGTTTGGGAGCGACTTTTTTCACCTTGGCCATACCCAGCATTTCAAACAGACGAATCCAGGCCCAGCCCATATCAAACTCAAAGCGGCGTACGGAAAGTTTCGCGGAGTTGGGGTAGGTGTGGTGATTGTTATGCAGTTCTTCACCGCCGATCAGGATGCCCCACGGCGAAATGTTACGGGAGGCATCGGCGCACTCGAAGTTGCGATAGCCCCAGTAATGACCGATGCCGTTGATGACCCCGGCAGCGAACAGTGGAATCCACATCATCTGAATCGCCCACACGGTGATACCGGCGGCACCAAACAGCAGCAGGTCGATCACCGCCATCAGAGTCACGCCGCCCATGGGGAAGCGGGAATAGATATTGCGCTCAACCCAGTCGTCCGGGCAGCCGGCGCCATATTTTTTCAGGGTTTCCTGATTTTCCGCTTCTTCACGATAAAGCTCGGCCCCTTCGCTGAGGACTTTTTTGATGCCTTTGACCTGCGGGCTGTGCGGGTCGTCTTCGGTTTCGCATTTGGCGTGGTGCTTGCGGTGGATGGCGGTCCACTCGAGAGTGTTCTGAGCGGTGGTCAGCCACAGCCAGAAGCGAAAAAAATGTTTCAGCACCGGATGCAATTCCAGGGCCCGGTGGGCGGAATAGCGGTGCAGGTATACAGTGACGCCGACAATAGTGATGTGGGTCATGGCCAGGGTGATCAGAATCAGCACACCCAGGCTAGGGGCCAGCAGGCCGTTGCTCAGATAATTCAGCATGAAAATCGCACAAGGTAAAAACGGAGCTCCTATTGTGCCCAGTCAGGATGACAGGAAGAAGGTGCCGAACGGGTCATATTCGGACTTTCGGGCCAGGGGTTGGCCAGGGGCGGATGAGCGGTAGGAAAAAGAGCCCCTGGGCCTGACGCAGGACGCAAAATAAGCAAAACCGCGTGCTGGACTCAGGGCGACTACACTGATTGGTGTCAGGCGTCAGAGCGGTCCAGCAACAAATGGCCGGACTGGTCCACCGAAGCCTGCCAGCCCTGGGCGAGCCAGGTCGTTCCCACCGCTTCACTGATCAATGCCGGGCCATGTAGGGTCTGGCCTGCGCCCAGGGTCTCGCGGTCATAAACTGTCACCAGCGGGTCCACGCCGGGCAGCTGCGCTTGGCGATTTGCCTGGCCGGTTCGCGCAGGCAGGGGCGGCTGGGGAGGTGGATAGGTGGTGGCCAGGCTTTGTACCCTGATATTCACCTGTTGTACCGGCAGTGCCAGGCGGTGACCGAAACGCTGCTCATGGGCCGCGTGAAACCGTTTTTCTCGCTCTGCGGCGGCGCTCTGCCAGGGAATCTGTAATACGGATGACTGGCCCTGGTAACACATATCCACAAAGACCTGGTGCTGAATGTCGCGCTCCGGGACCCCTTCTTGAATCAGTTCTTCGCTGCCCTGTTGTTGCAGGGCTGTCAGGGATTGCAGTGTCGTGTCGTCAGAGGCCTCGGGCAGCGCCTGGAGGTGTTCGCGTTTACGGGGTGCATACACCAGCCCCTCGGCAGAAAGGACGCCTGCACGACGGGGAACAATGGCCCTCTGCATGCCCAGATTGTCTGCCAGGGCGCAGACGTGAAGACCGCCGGCACCGCCAAAACTGAGCAGGGCAAAATCCGCTGGATCGAAGCCTTTCTGAATGGAAATCACCCGTAGTGCCTGGGTCATGTGTTCATTGGCCAGTGCCAATACCCCTTCTGCCGTTTCCTCCATGCCGAGCCCAAGCTGTGTTGCCAGCTGCTGCATGGCATTTTTCGCGGAGGCCACATCCAGTGTCAGGGAGCCGCCCAGGGCGAAATCCGGTTGCAGACGGCCGAGCACTACATTGGCGTCGGTGACCGTGACCCGGTCACCGCCACGTCCATAACAGGCTGGCCCAGGGTCGGCGCCAGCGGAATGCGGCCCCACGTGGAGCAGGCCCGCATCATCCACATAGGCCAGTGAGCCGCCACCGGCGCCGATGGTATGCATGTCTACCATGGGAACCGCCACTGGATAGGGGCCTATGTGGCCCTGCTGGGTGAGTCGCAGGTCGCCGTCCAGCAGGGCAACGTCCGTGGAGGTGCCGCCCATATCAAAGGTCATCAGTTGCGGCTGCTGGAGCTGTTCGCCCAGTCGCTTGGCGGCGGCAAGGCCGCCGGCAGGGCCGGATAGCAGCAGGTTTACCGCCAGATCGGCGGCCTGCTCGGAGGCAATGGTGCCGCCGTGGGATTGCATAATTGCCAGTGGCGCGGGGCTTGTCGCCTGCTGAAGGCGCTGCAGATAGTTGGCTACCTTGGGGGCCAGCCAGGCATTCAGCCAAGTGGCTATGCCACGTTCGTACTCACCCCGGGTGGGCAGAATGGTGTGGGAGGCACTGACCGGCAGGCCGGTGACTTCCAGGGCCTCGCGGATCCGTTGCTCATGGGCCGGATTCAGATAGGAAAACAGCAGACACAGGGCCACAGATTGCGGCTGGTGGGCAAGCACCTCCTCCACCAGTTGTGACAGGCTCGCTTCACTGAGTGGTGTCACTTCCTGGCCCTGGGCATCAAGCCGGCAAGATGTGCCGGCAACGGGCAAGGTCTCCAGCACTGAGGGGGGCTGTGTCGGTGTCAGGTTATAAAGCTCTGCCCGGTTCTGCCGGCCGATGCGCAGTATGTCTTCCAGCCCCTGGTTGGTGACCAGCACCGTGTGGACGCCTTTGCCTTCCAGCGCCGCGTTGGTAGCCACTGTAGTGCCATGGACGATGGCCAGCTGGCCCGCGGCCATGGCGTCATCGAGCCCAAGCTCACCAATGCCTTGCAGGATCGCCTGTTCGGGAGCTGTTGGAGTGGACAGTACCTTGTGAATACGCGGCTCGCCGTCCCCGAGCAGCACAAAATCGGTAAACGTGCCGCCGGTGTCGACGCCGAGCCAATAGGAAACGGACATATCAGTTGACAGTTAACAGTTGAAAGTTGACAGCGAAAGACAAAAAAACTGGCAGCAAGGTAACATAGCTGGCGCCAGCACGCCCTTAGCTGTCAATTGTCCACTATCAACTGTCAACTGACTTTCCTATGCCCGAATTACCCGAAGTGGAAACCACCCTCAGAGGCATTCGCCCCCACCTGGAAGGGCGCACCCTGAAAGCCGTTACTGTGCGTGAGTCACGGTTACGATGGCCGGTCAGTGACGCCCTGTATGCGCTGAAGGATTGCCCGGTCATTGCCCTGCGGCGACGGGCTAAATACCTGCTGATTGAGCTCGAGGCGGGCCAGGTAATGATTCATCTCGGCATGTCTGGGACTTTGCGAGTGGTGGAGGCCGCTCTGCCTCTGCGCAAGCATGATCATGTGGATCTGCTGCTCGACAGTGGCAAGGTGCTGCGGTTTAACGATCCGCGACGTTTCGGCAGCGTGTTGTATCAGCCTGGAGGCGAGCCCCATGCGTTACTGGCGGCACTTGGCCCGGAACCCTTGGGTGAGGACTTCCATGGTGACTGGCTGTTTGCCCGCTCGCGGGGGCGCAAGGTGGCGGTGAAGAGCTTCATCATGGATAACGCCACGGTGGTCGGGGTGGGCAATATCTACGCGCAGGAAAGTCTGTTTATTGCTGGAATCCATCCTTCCCGGGCGGCAGGTCGGATTTCCCGGGAGCGTTACAAGCGGTTGGCGGATGCCATCCGGGTGGTGCTGGCCAGGGCAATCGAGGCGGGCGGCACGACCCTGAAAGACTTTACCAGTGCAGATGGTCAGCCAGGCTATTTTGCCCAGTCCCTGAATGTCTATGGTCGGGCCGGCCAGCCCTGCCCGCAATGCGAGGCGTTGCTCAAGGCAGATCGTCATGGCCAGCGCAGCACCAGCTATTGCCCGCAATGCCAACGCTAGTATGAGACCTGGTCCGCAGTCGGGTGCCGCTGGTCATGAATTGATCATTCAGCCTATTGCTGGGCTACGAACAAAGGTGTAGATTGTGATGCAATTGTCGGAATATTAACGACTTAGCTGGAACAATGTCAGCGATACTTTAACTACAAGAATCAAGACTCGAAGAGGGAATCACCATGAAGCGAGCAAAGCGCCCGGTAGTGGCATCCGCACTCGCGATCAGCATGGCTTTTGGGGCGCTGTCTCCGCTTGCTGCCCAGGCTCGTCAGATGGACGACATTGAAGGGAACCGGCCAGGTGAAATCGCCATGATCGCCGATACTTTGCTGGTGCGTCCGTTGATGCTGGGAGCGACGATTGTTGGTACCGCTGTTTACACGGTGTCTTTGCCCTTTACGCTTTTGGGAAAAAATGAAGACGAAGCCGCTGAAGTGTTGGTGAAAACCCCGGCTCGCTCTACATTCCTGCGCTGCCTGGGTTGCACTCCGGCACAGAACGCTATGGATCGCTAGCTAGCGACCTGACAGACCTTAAAAAAAGAAACGTCCAGATCCTGGTTTGGACGCCAAGGAGAGAACAATGAAAGTATTTGCGGGGGCCGCCGCCTTGCTGGTACTGATGCCATCTTTGTCAGTAGCGGATGATGGTTTTATCGGGATCAATTATACCCAGCTGGAGCAGGATGACCGTTTCTTCCGGGGTGACCGTTTCGACACCGGTGAGGTCTTTGTTCGATTGGGTGCACATATTAACGAGTATGTCAGTGCTGAAATGCGGCTCGGCACAACCCTGTCGGATCATTCTGAAAACAATGCGGAATATCGCTTTAACTACCATGCCGGCGGGTATCTGTCTCTTGGTTATCAGCTTGGTTTGGTTCGTCCCTATGCATTAGTCGGTTTCACCGCAGGGGAGGAAGAGTTTGAAGGAGCATCCTGGTCTTTCAAGAATACCATTGAGGATGTCTCCTATGGTGTAGGGGCCGATTTCATATTTGGTGAACGTCTCGGTGTCAATGTGGAATATACCCAGTATTACGATATCGGGGATGTAACTTATAAAGGCCCATCAGTAGGCCTGGTTCATCAGTTCTGAAGTGGGGGAAGGAAATGTCTGAGATGAATAAGGCGGCGTCCTTGCGGTTGTTGCCAGGCTTTATGATCGGCCTGTTGGTGCTAATGCTGGCCGCCTGTGGCGGTGGTGGTAGTAGTCAGGATCTGATCCCCGGAAACGGAGGAACCCCCGGTAGTGATGATGGGTCCGGTTTCTCCATATCCGTTAGTCTGAATGATCTTTCTGGTGGTGCCATTGGCAGCGCGATGAACCCTATTTCAGCGGATAACCCGGCAAGGGCAAGAGCATTTGTTGCGCAAAATGGGGTGCCCCAGGAAGGTGTCATTGTCGAGTTCCAGGCATCACTGGGCGAGCTGTCGCCAGAAGGCGGTACAGCTTTGACGAATGCCAGTGGTGTCGCGACCATTGTTCTTCGCGCTGGTGATGTAGAAGGCGCCGGTCAACTGGTGGCAGGTATTCCGAACACCGACTCGCTGGGCATTGTGAACTTTGAAACCCTTGGCGATGCGACTGGCGGCGGTGGAACGGTGGATAATAGTAATGCGTTGTCCCTGGTGCTGCGTGACCAGAATGATACGGTGAACATCGCCGAAGTCAGTCGTGATCAATTAGGGTTGTTAAAAGCCTGCCTGGTGGACTCGGAGGGTGACCCGGTACCGGGTGAAGTCATCTTCTTCCAGACTTCCCTGGGGGTGATTTCTCCAGCCTCCGGTACCGCCCTTACACAGAATAATGGCTGTGCCAGCGCGAATCTCTCGGCGGGTTCTTCCGCGGGTGCCGCCGCCGCCGCCGCCTCCTATGGCAATTTGAACGCTACGGTCAATTTCGTTACCGATGGTTCCGGCAGTGATGTGCAGGTTGGCACCATTTCGTTTGTGCAGATGCCCACGGAGATCAATTCTTCTCAGCCCGAAAATATTACGGTTGAGGTGAGGAATTCCTCGGGGGCGACCCAGCAGAACAAGATCGTGGTTTTCTCCACCGATCTGGGCACTCTGTCGCCCTCTACCGGTAAAGTGCTGACCAATGCGTCAGGACAGGCAACGGTGTCACTGGATATCGGCAATGATTCTGGTGCGGGTACGCTTCAGGCAACCACTGATTTTGATAACCAGACCGTGGTCGAAGAGCGGGTTTTCAATGCGGTTCAGGATGAAGTGCAATTTGGTTTCGATGATGGCGCCAGCTTTCAGGAAGGGGTATTGGGCCTCAGCAACGATGACATCGCTGCCGGTAGCACGATTACCGTCACCGGTAACCTTCGTAATGTGACTGCGGGTACAGCCTACACCGACGAAACGGAAGTGACTTTCCAGAGCGTAAATTGTGGTACCTCTCAGGTGGAGGCCAGCAAGATTGCTCGCAGCGGCGTCGTCACAGTGACCTATACTGCCGGTGCGGGTTGTGATTCTGACAGTATCCGTGCGTTTGCAACCGTGAACGGCGAGCAGCTTCAAGCCCAGTCCGGCACAATCGCCATCGAGAATGCGGCGCCGTCTTCCATCGAATATCTTGGTTCGGATCCGGCTGACGGTCAGCTGAGCATCAAGGGCTCTGCATCTGTGGGTGGCCAGGAAAGTGCTACCTTGCTATTCCTGCTGAAAGACGAGAACGGTACGCCGCTCACCTCCCCTGCGGATGTGACGTTTACCCTCTCCACGACCATCGGCGGTATTGTATTTGCCGGTGGCCAGACGGAAATTGTCCGTCAGAGCAATTCCCAGGGTGAGGTCAGTGTACAGGTGAACTCCGGTACTGTGCCCACCTCGTTGGCAGTCCAGGCGACGCTCACCGCTCTCCCTGCAGTCACCACTAGTACAAATGCGCTATCAATCAGTGCCGGGCTGCCGGTACAGGAGAACTTTCGAATTGCTGTTGGTTCACAAAACCCATCTCCTGCTGGTGGCAGTATTCTAAATACACCGACTCAGGTGATCGCCAGTGCGGCTGATCAATTCGGCAACCCTGTGCCGGATGGCACTAATGTTCAGTTTGTGTCCGAGTTGGGAAAAATTGGATCCAGTTGTCAGACAGTAGATGGTACCTGTTCGGTAACCTGGACCAGCCAGGGTTTGCGAGAAGAAAAGTTCGATGCCTCTAAGAAAGGGCGGACCTGTGTGACTGCGCAGCCTGGAGAGTTTGTCTCTCAGTATGGTGTGGCCCGATTTGGGTGTGGTTTCCATGATCGTTTTGGTCGTAGTACGGTTCTCGCTTATACGCCTGGCGTCGAATCTTTTATCGACACCAATGGTGATTCAATCTGGGGAACGGCGGCGGATAATAGTGATCGGGTCTATGTGGATTTGCCAGACCCATTCGTGGATGCCAATGAAACCGGGTTGTATGGTGCTCCGCCTAATAATGTTTTCTTCAATATTGAAAATGCAGGAAGCTACCAGCAGCGTAATGGTGAGTATAACGGCATCAATGGCGATTGTGCTCAGGGAGGGGATTGCCGGATCTACGTAAGACGACAGCTGGTGATCGTATCTTCTACCGCAAATGTTCAGCTGTATCCTTTTATGGCCAATGCGGATTTGAGCAGCGCCGAATGGGTTTCTGAGCAGGCCTGGCTTGCCAGTGGAAGTAACGATTCCCCGCAAGGGTGGGCTGACGCGCTTTTTGTTGATTCTGTAGCAGGCAGCCCAGTGAGCGGGGTAACCGTATCCGCAGAAGGGTTTATTCAAAGCGTCACTTATGCCGATGTGGGTGGTTTTACCATTTCTCCAATGGTGGCAGATCTGAACGGTAACGCTCCTGAGGAGGGCACAACCATTTCGGTCGATCCTGGGGATATGCTGCTATCGGCAGGTGCAACAGAATGTACGATTGGTTCGACTTCCGAGCCAGAATTCTGCTCATTCGCATTCACCAAAAACCCCGAGGGGCAAAATTTCTTGCCGCTGGTGATTACGGTGGATCCGCCTACTGGTCGCGCAATAAGCCGGATCGTGCCAGTAAACTGATTCAATAGTTGCGGTTTTTGAAACGGTCTAGGTGTCTAAGTGCCTAGGCCGTTTTTTATGGGTTCAAGTATTCAGATTGCGAGGGCGGGTTGGGGGCTGTGCTTGTTGTAACATATAGTATGCAGCCCAAACTGGTCGCTTGGGCCTGTGGGGGAGAGTCTGCCACTAGTAGTGGGTAGGTGAATTATCCCAGAGCCAGGCAATGCTTCTTTTCACTGCACAGATCACTGAAGAGCGTTCTGCACAAGTCATCCACTTTCTGGTCGAGTTCAGCATCGTCAAAGGGATCGCCAGCCAGCGGCTGCCACTTCATGGCATTGAGCTGTAGCTGGATATTGCGCAGCAGCATCCGGTAGGGGTCTTTCAGGTCATACATGTCCAGAATCCCTTCCGCATGGATCAGGGTGTGCATGCCCATGCTCATGGACCATTGGCCGATGCTGAAAGCCAGCGGCGCCAGGCCGTGGGTTTCCAGTTCGCCATTTTCCATGGCGTCCTTGACTACCTGCTCCACCATGCGGCCGATGGGTTGGGTTGCTTCCAGCATTTGTTCGCGGCGATTGGCAGACGCTGCGTGCCAGACCACTTCGGTCATTACATATTGTTCCAGCCGGAAGTGTTCCGGGTAGTGCTGGGCAAACAGGGCATAGGCCACGGCGAAGGCCAGCATCTTGTCACGGGTGCTGAGCTCGGAGTCGGCGACGCGCTGGAAGTAGTCCCGGCGAGTCGTGGTCAACTCCGTGCAGACCGCGATAAGCAGATCCTCTTTCGAGGCAAAGTGGTGGTACAGCGTGCCGGTAGCGAAATTACAGCTCCGGGCAATGGCAGCCATCTGGATGCCGAGCAGGCCTTCGTTGCACAATTGCTGGCGGGTGGCTTCGATAAACAGTTGTTCGCGCTCTGCCAGCGCCTGTTCGCGCCCGCTCCGTGTCTTGATCATAGTCGGTATCTGTTGTGATGCATGGAAACAGTGTGGATAGCATTGGGGAGTGGTTCAAGCGCTTTGTCATAGCGCCTCTGCCAGCTTCGCCAATACCCCGTTCAGGTGGTGCATGCCCTTGTCGGTGCAATGCAGTCGCTGAGCGGTGACCTCCAGCAGTCCCTGTTGCCGGAGTTCCCCCAGATTCTTTATCCATTGTGCCGCAGGAAGGCCGGTGTTGTCCTCTACAGTCTGTAACCGGATACCCTCCACGAGTCGCAGGCCGTTCATCAGGGATTCGAACAAGCGGTCATCTTCTGTCACTGGCTGGAACTGGCGGCGGGCCTGTTCCGGGTGGGCCAGATAGTCTTCCGGCTTACGGGTTTTCTGGTAGCGGTGGATGGTGCCCCGGGCGGCATCGGTGATCTTGCCGTGGGCGCCTGCGCCGATACCCAGGTAATCGCCGAATTGCCAGTAATTCAGGTTATGCCGACAGGCATGGCCGTCCAGGGAAAAGGCAGAAACCTCATAGCGCTGAAACCCCTCGCTGGCCAGCAGGGCAAAGCCGGCCTCTTCGGTATCGGCCATGCTGTCGGGTGCGGGCTGGTCGGGGGGGGAGCGGTAGAAGACGGTGTTCGGCTCGATGGTTAGCTCGTACCAGCTCAGATGTGTCGGCTGCAGCGCAATGGCCTGTTGCAGGTCATCCAGGGCCTGGGCCCGGCTCTGGCCGGGCAGGGCATGCATGATATCCAGGTTGAAGGTGGTGAAGCCGGCCTCCCGGGCCTGGCGGGCGGCATCAATGGCGGTACTGGCATCATGGATGCGGCCCAGGGCTTGAAGGTGCGCATTGTTAAAGCTCTGCACTCCGATAGACAGCCGGTTGATGCCAGCCTCCCGAAAGCCGGCAAAGCGACCCGCTTCCACCGTGCCAGGATTGGCCTCTAGAGTGATTTCAGCCTGATCGGTCAGGCATAGCCGTTGCCGGATACCCTGAAACAATTGTTGATAAAAATCCCCGGACAGCAAACTCGGCGTGCCGCCACCAATAAACACGGTTTCCACCGGCCGGTCCTTGATCAGCGGTAGATCCTGATCCAGATCCTTCAGCAGTGCCTGTAGATAAGCCGCCTCTGGCAATTCACCCCGCTCGTGGGAATTAAAATCGCAATAAGGGCATTTGCGCACACACCAGGGGGTGTGGATGTAGAGGGAGAGGGGTGGGTTCTTCAGAGGCATGAGAGTTGGAGGAGCGCTGGGGCAATGGGAAAGTGTGGGCATGGTAGCAGAATAGTTGACAGTTGATAGTTGACAATTGACAGCGAAAAACAAAGAGTTGCGTCGAGTTATGGGGCTTACAGGGTTTTAGCTGTCAACTGTTCACTGTCAATTATCAACTGGTCTATATGGTGCATATCTGGGTAGATGCCGACGCGTGTCCGCGGCCGGTGAAAGAGGTGTTGTTTCGGGCGGCTCAGCGGGTGCAGGTTCCGTGCACTCTGGTGGCCAATCAACCGGTGGCAGTGCCGCGCTCTGCGTTGATCCGTGCCATTCAGGTGGGACAGGGCTTTGACGTGGCCGATAACGAGATTGTGCGCCGCTGCGAGCCGGGGGACCTGGTGGTGACCCAGGATATCCCGCTGGCGGCAGAGGTGGTCGCCAAGGGGGCGGAGGCGGTAACGCCACACGGGCATTGGTTGGACAAGGATACCGTGCGCGAGCGGTTGAATATGCGCGATTTCATGGAAGAGATGCGCTCGGCCGGTATGCAGACCGGCGGCCCCAGCAGTTATTCGGGTCAGGACAAGGCGAGATTCGCCAATGCCCTGGATCGCTGGCTGGCTCGTGTTCAGAAATAGCTGATCAGGCCGATCTGGCCCCAGCTGAGGTCATTACCGCCGTCCCGGCGTACGTCTTCCCCGGCCCAGCTATGTTGCCAGCCCGCATGCAGTTCCAGTGCCGGCAGTACGTCCCAGAGTAAATGAGCGCCCACCTCCCTGTGATTCGGGCCGTTGTAATCCTCACTGGCATAGCCGTCATCGTAGGTCTGGGTGATATGGAGTTTACCGGTCCAATCGGGGGCCAGTTCTCTCCGGGCGTGCAGAGTCAGAGCATAGAAAGCGCCAGAGGCCTGTTTGCTCCAGGTGCCATCCAGAGATACGGATAGCCAGGGCTGAAGCGGCGCGATAAAACCGGCGCCGGTTTCCACATCATCCCCACCCTGTGGGTGAAACTGCAGGTAGGTGACATTGAGGTAGGGGCTCCAGTGCTCCACGTAGGGAGCGTATTCCACGAAGAGATTGTTTTCCCGGTAATCGCTGCCATTGGCCCAGGCCTGCCAGACCCCGGCGGTGATGGCCTGGCGGGTCAGGTCAACGCGGCAGCGGAGACCAGAGGGTTGCTGTCCAGGTTGTCTCGCCCTTCGGTCACATAGCGGCTTTGCCACTGAGACTGGAAGCTGCCCTCCAGGCCACTGCCTTGGGCCAGTGAGACGAGTGATGTCAGGGCACTGGCGACGGCAAGTTGTCGTGTTCGCATAATGGCATCCCTGCTGCACGTGAAGTCCATGCTAACAGGTCGGGACGATACACGGGTGAAGGTGGCTGGAGAACATTACTGCAGGGCCTGGATCAGCTGGGCCATGGCCTTGCCCCGGTGGCTGAGTGCGTTTTTTTCTTGCACGGGCAACTGGGCGGCGGTGCAGTGCTTTTCTTTAACAAAGAAATGCGGGTCATAGCCGAAGCCCTGCTCTCCCTGGGGTTCCAGTACGATTTCTCCGTCCCAGGTGCCCTGGCAGATCAGCGGGGTGGCATCATCCTCGTGGCGCATGAGCACGATCACGGCTACGTAGCGGGCGTTACGGGAGACGTCCGGCGCATCGGTCAGCATTTCCACCAGCAAGGCATTGTTCTTGGCATCGGTGGCGCCGACCCCGGAAAAACGCGCTGAGTACACCCCGGGGGCTCCTTTCAGTGCTGCCACTTCAATGCCGGAATCATCGGCGATGGCGGGCAGGCCAGTGTACTTGCTGGCATTGCGGGCCTTGATAATGGCGTTTTCCACAAAGGTGGTACCGGTTTCATCCGCTTCCGGCACGGAAAACTCACTCTGGGCCACCACCTCAATATTCAGTGGCGCCAGCAGTTGCTGCATTTCGGCGAGTTTTTTGGCGTTGCCGGAGGCAAGAACGATTTTTTCCATGGAAAACTCCTGACGTCGTTAGCGGCGAGCTTCTAGCGACGAGCTGCGAGGAAAAGAGAAAAGCCTGGAACTTGAGTGCCCGGCTCTTTGTTATCCAACTGTTTAGCTCGTAGCTCGTAGCTCGTA
>NZ_DEXN01000048.1:1998-17639 GCF_002364155.1 Alcanivorax sp. UBA3183 | reverse complement strand
CTCGTAGCTCGTAGCTCGTAGCTGCTTTTATACCGTCACCCGATAGATCGCAATTTCTCCGAACAGGTTCGGCCATAGTCTTGCCAGCAGGCCGCTGCGATGGCGGCGGTTGATTACCTGCCGTTCCAGGATGCGAATATTGCTCTTGCGACAGTGGGTTTCGAAATCCTGCACCGTGCACAAGTGGATGTTGGGCGTGTTGTACCACTCGTAGGGCAGCGTGGAAGACACCGGCATGCGTCCTTTCAGACTCAGGTAGGCGCGCACCCGCCAGTGGCCGAAATTGGGGAAGGTGATAATCGCTTCGCGACCCACACGCAGCATTTCATTGAGGATCTGGTCCGGGCGTAGCACGGCCTGCAGGGCCTGGGTCATCACCACATAATCGAAACGATGATTCTGGAAATTGCCCAGGCCTTCGTCCAGATCCTGTTCCAGTACATTGACGCCTTTTTCAAAACAGGCCGCCAGGTTGTCCTGGTTGATCTCCAGGCCGTAGCCACGGATCTGCTTGTGGTGTTGCAGGTGGGCCAGCAGGGTGCCGTCACCACAGCCCAGGTCCAGCAGGCTGGCGTCAGCGGGGATCCAGTCACTGATCAGTTGCAGGTCATCACGCATGGTCGCCTGCCTCCACATTGTTGACGCCGTTTTCCACTTCGTTGGCGACCCTGTGCATGTAGGCGCCGAACAGCTTGGTGTATTCGGGAATATCCAGCAGGAAGGCGTCGTGGCCTTTGGGCGTATCGATTTCCGCGTAGCTCACATCACGGCCGGCATGGACCAGGCCGTTGACGATTTCCCGGCTGCGCTCCGGCGCAAAGCGCCAATCCGACGTGAAAGACATGACCAGGAACTTGCACTCCGGCTTTGCCAGGGCGGTTTCCAGGGAATTATCGAACTCCCGGGCCGGGTCGAAATAATCCAGCGCCTTGGTCATCAGCAGGTAGGTGTTGGCGTCGAAATTGCGCGAGAACACTTCGCCCTGATGGCGCAGATAGGATTCCACCTGGAATTCCACGTCGAAGCCGAAATGGAAGCGGCCGGCACGCAGATCACGGCCGAACTTCATGCGCATGGCGTCGTCGCTCAGGTAGGTGATATGGCCGACCATGCGCGCCAGGATTAGTCCCTGACGGGGATAGGTGTCGTGCAGGTAATAGCGCCCGCCGTGGAAGTTGGGGTCGGTAAGAATCGACTGGCGCGCCACTTCATTGAAGGCAATGTTCTGGGCAGACAGTTTCGGCGCCGCGGCGATGACCACCGCATGACTGAGTCGGTCCGGGTAGTCGATGGACCACTGCAGTGCCTGCATGCCGCCCATGCTGCCGCCGATCACCGCCGCCCAGCGGGAAATTCCCAGCACATCTGCCAGCCTGGCCTGACTGTTCACCCAGTCCTTCACCGTCATCATGGGGAAGTCCGGCCCCCAGGGCTGACCGCTTTCCGGGTTGATGGACGCGGGGCCGGTGGAGCCGTGACAGCCACCCAGATTGTTCAGGCTGACCACGAAAAAGCGGTTGGTATCGATCACCTTGCCGGGCCCGATGCAGGCATCCCACCAGCCGGGGCGCTTGTCGCTCTTGCTGGTATAGCCGGCGGCATGGTGGTGGCCGGACAGGGCATGGCAGATCAGCACCGCATTGGAGGCGTTGCTGTTGAGGGTGCCATAGGTCTCATAGACCAGCTCGTAGGACGTCAGGGTACGGCCGCATTCCAGTTCGAGAGCAGTATCAAACTGGAGCGTTCTGGGCTCGACCAGACCTACAGAGTCTTCAGCAGACCATGGAGCGTCGTCGGGGATCTGTTGCGGCATGATGACTCGCTTGCAAAGGATGCCGCAAAGTCTAAAGCCCGCCCGGTGGCCGTGCAATCGGCGACCGGGCGGTTGGCCTGTTAATCAGTGGATGATTTATCCCAGAGGGGAGAAATGTTCCTCTTCGCTCTGGTTGCGGATGTCGATGTGATGATCCAGCGCCTGGTGGACGCGATTGCGTTCATGTTTTCGATCCACATCAATCAGCAGCAGGTAATTGCCGTTTTTCACTGACTGCAGATAGGGGGCCAGATGATGATTGGACTGGGAAATACCGCGTAGACCGCCGGCCCAGGCACCGAAGCAGGTGAAAAACAGGGCAGTCAGCAGCCATACTCCCAGATGGGCATCCACGCCCCATGGATCAATGAACGCGATGGCATAACCGGCAAGCAGACCGATCAGCAGGCCGCGGGTGGCGCCGCTGTAGCCATTACTCATGATGTCAGTATCTTCCCAGGGGGTGGTGGCGTTGATGCCGTGACGATCAAGCTCACCGGCATCCCGTGCCATGACATGAATACGATCTCCACCGATACCGGCGGTATCCAGGCGGGTGATCGCGTTGGTGACCTGTTGCAGGTTGGGAACGAGATAGTAAACCCGATACATGCGTCTTACCCTCCGTCGTTATATGTTGGGTTCACGCTAAGCCTGCCACAGTGAGTGCCGGGTCAAAAAGTGATCAAGATGGGGTGAAGCATGGCAAAACAGGATCTTCTCGACCGCCTCTACGCCCAGGTGGCCAACGAGGAAGACGCACGTACCTGCACGGACATCAGTGATGCCGCCTGTCGGGAGGTGCCCGGGAATTTCTTTCGTATCATCTGCGCCAATACCCTGACCAAGATCGGCGATCTGTTGATCAACCCGAAAACCGTGCTGGCCTGGCTGATCACCGCGGTAGGGGCGCCGTCTTATCTTGCCGCGTTACTGGTGCCCATTCGTGAATCCGGCTCGCTGATTCCCCAGTTGATGATCGGTGCGCTGGTGCGTCGCTACCCGGTACGCAAGGGCTTCTGGACCCTGGGGGCGGCGCTGCAGGGTATCGCCGTGCTGGCAATGGCCGCAGCGGTCTGGTTGCTGGAGGGCATGCAGGCAGGTCTGGCGATTATCGGTTTGTTGGTTCTGTTCAGTATCAGTCGCGGCTTCTGTTCCGTGGCCATGAAGGATGTGCAGGGGAAGTGCATCCCCAAGTCTCGCCGTGGTCGCCTCACCGGGTTGTCTGCCACGCTCTCCGGCGCCATCACTTTCGCGCTGTCACTGGTGATCTTCCGCGGTGGTGAAGACCCCTCCATGGCGTTTTATGGCGCGTTGTTGGCGTCAGCAGGGGTGGCCTGGCTGGTTGCCGCTGGCGTGTTCTTTACCGTAGACGAGTATCCGGGGGCCAGCGAAGGCGGCAATAACGCTTTCAAGGAAGCGCTGGCCAGTCTGAGCCTGCTGAAAACCGATGCCCCTTTCCGCCGTTTTGTGATCACCCGCGCCTTGCTGATGGCGTCGTCGCTGGCCTCGCCGTTCCTGGTGCTGGTGGCCCAGGAGCAGGCCTCGCTGCCGCTGCTGCTGGGCAGCTTCGTGCTGGCCTCCAGCCTGGCCAGTACCGTCAGCGCCACGGTCTGGGGCTATATGGCCGACACCTCCAGCCGTAATGTGATGGTGCGGGGCGGTGGGCTGGCGGCGCTGGTCTGTCTGCTGGCCGGTGGGTTCGCCGCCTGGGGTCCGCAGGCGGATTGGCTCCACTGGCTGTATCCGCTGGCCTTCTTCGTGCTGGCCATTGCCCATGCCGGCGTGCGTATCGGCCGCAAGACCTACATGGTGGACATGGCGGGTGGCACCAAGCGCACGGACTACACCGCAGTGAGTAATACCGTTATTGGCTTTCTGTTGCTGGCAGTGGGTGGCATCAGTGCGGGGGTGGCACTGTTGGGCAATGACTGGGCCTTGCTGGTGTTGGGGGGAATGGGGGCAGTGGGGGTGTTCAGTGCATTGTCTCTGAAGGAGGTTTGAGGCAGGCAAGCTTCAAGTTAAAAGCTGCGACGCGAGATTCGGTCTGCTGCCAACCCGGCAAAATATGGCTCCGCGCAGAAAATCCGTTGGGGTCGCGGGCAGAGCGTTTCCGTTCGGAATCGTCTGGCCCGCGCCTTGAAGCTTGAGGCTTGTCGCTTGCAGCTCAGCCCTTCTCGAACAACAAATCCCACACCCCGTGCCCCAGTTTTTCACCGCGCCGTTCAAATTTGGTTTCCGGGCGCCATGATGGCCGGGGTGAGAATTGTCCGGTACCGGCGGTATTGGTGAATCCTTCGGCGTCGTTCATCACTTCCATCATGTATTCGGAGTAATTCTCCCAGTCCGTGGCCATGTGCAGCACGCCGCCGGGCTGCAGCTTGCGATGCACCAGTGCCACCCAGGCGGGTTGAACGATGCGGCGCTTGTGGTGTTTTTTCTTGTGCCAGGGGTCGGGGAAGTAGAGTTGCACCCGGGCCAGGCTGTTATCCGGGATGCATAGCTCGAGAATCTCCACCGCGTCATCGCAATAGCTGCGCAGGTTGCTCAGGCCGCGCTGCTGGATTTCCATCAGCAGGGCCCCCACACCCGGGCGATGCACTTCGATGCCGATAAAATCCTTGTCTGGATCGGCCTGCGCCATATCCGCCAGGGAGTGCCCCATGCCGTAGCCAATTTCCAGAACCCGAGGGGCATCGCGACCGAAGACCGCTTGTGGATCCAGCACTCCATCGGCGCGCTCCAGGCCAAATTGCGGCCAGAGGCTATCCAGCGCATTACGCTGTCCGGCGGTGAGGCGGCCCTCGCGCAACACAAAGCTGCGCACCTTGCGCATGACCTTGCCGGTTTCCGGGTCTTGATCCTGTTTGATGAAATCGAGCATGGGGCTGCCAGGTGAGTTGAAGCGGGGAGCGATTGTAGCAAAAACCGCGAGTGGGTGGGGTTCACGTCACCTTGATGGCAAGTGGGTGATTATCACTCTGCAAGTCATGGTATTGAAAACCCCATTACCCCGGCGCCGACTCTCCCCCAAGATCGGCGCCTTTTTTTTATCGACTGATGCCGTCCAGCGGTGAAGAGGCTGAGGCATAGGCTTTTCGGGGCATGCGCCCGGCCAGGAAAGCTTCGCGCCCGGCTTCGATCGCTTTTCTCATGGCCGAAGCCATCAATACTGGTTTCTGTGCATGGGCCACGGCGGAGTTGAGCAGCACGCCGTCACAGCCCATTTCCATGGCCAGGGCGGCGTCGGAGGCGGTGCCTACACCGGCATCCACGATGATGGGCACGTTCGCTTCTTCCAGGATCAGGCGAATACTGTGCGGGTTGAGAATGCCCAGGCCGGACCCGATCAGTGAACCCAGCGGCATTACCGCCACACAGCCCATGTCTTCCAGTTCCTTGGCCACAATCGGGTCATCGTTGGTATAGACCATCACCTTGAAGCCGTCATCGATCAGTTCCCGGGCCGCTCGCAGGGTGTGGGTAATGTTCGGATACAGGGTTTTCTGGTCACCCAGCACTTCCAGCTTTACCAGATCATGGCCGTCCAGCAGTTCCCGCGCCAGCTTGCAACAGCGCACCGCATCCTCGGCGGAGAAACAGCCGGCGGTGTTGGGCAGGATGGTGTACTTGTCCGGGTTGATGAAATCCAGCAGGTTGGGCTCGTCTGCGTTCTGGCCAATATTGGTACGGCGAATGGCCACGGTGACGATCTCGGCGCCACTGGTTTCGATGGCCTCGCGGGTTTCCTCGAAATCCTTGTACTTGCCGGTGCCGATCAGCAGTCGGGAAGAATAGGTGTTGCCGGCAATAGTGAGCAGGTCGGACATGGGGCCTCGCCTCGGTTCGGGTTACTGCGTAATAAATAGGGTCCGGGTGGTGTCAGCCACCGCCGATGGCATGGACGATTTCCACCACATCGCCATCGTTCAGGGTGAAATCGTCATGCTGACTTTTCGGGACGATGTCCCGGTTCACTTCCACCGCCAGGCGGCGGCCGGCCAGATTCAGCTGAGTGACCAGATCCGCGATGGTGGTGCCATCCAGAGTCAGGGTATCGCCGTTGACGGTAAGCTTCATGATAGAGATCAAACTGCCTTGAACAGGGACCAGGCCAGCATCAGCCAGCCAATGATCAGTGCGGTGCCGCCCAGCGGGGTAATGGCGCCGATCCATTTCTGACCGCTGAGCACCAGCACATACAGGCTACCACTGAAAACCAGGGTGCCGGCAAACAGCACCCAGCCAGCGGTGACCATGCCGCTGGCGCCAAACGCCTTGGCCAGCAACCCACACAGCAGCATCGCCAGGGCATGGTAGAAATGGTATTCGCTGGCGGTGGACCACACGGCAAGCATGGATTCATCCACGCGGGATTTCAGGCCATGGGCACCGAAGGCGCCGAGGATAACGGCCAGTGCGCCGTTAAGGGCGCCGAGTACGAGGAGAATTTTCATGGACGGTATGTTACCCGCTTGCAGGCATGCGCGCAGCACGTAACCGGTGAAAATAAAAAGCCCCTCGAAGGAGGGGCTTTTTGCGGTCGGCGTTACGCTGCGATGGCGTTACGCAGCTTTTTGATGGCGTTGTTTTCCAACTGGCGGATACGCTCGGCGGACACGCCGTACTCGTTCGCCAGGTCCTGCAGGGTGGACTTCTGATCGGCCAGCCAGCGGCGCTCGAGGATGTCGCGGCTGCGTTCGTCCAGCGCCATCAGGGCTGAGCCCAGTTGGCGGCTTTCCCGTTCCTGCTGATCCTGTTCGGCCAGCAGGTCCGCGGGATCGCTGTTGTCGCTGTGCAGGTACGCGGCCGGGGACACTACGGTGCTGTCCTCGTCGTCGTTGGTGGGGCCATCGAAACTGGCGTCGTAGGCACCCAGGCGGCCTTCCATTTCTTTTACCTGGATGGCAGTAACGCCCAGATCATCGGCCACTCGTTGCGCTTCTTCCATGCTCAGGCGACCCAGGCGCTTCTTTTGCCCGCGCAGGTTGAAGAACAGTTTGCGCTGGGCCTTGGTGGTGGCCACTTTGACGATGCGCCAGTTCTTGATCACATATTCGTGGATTTCCGCCTTGATCCAGTGCACCGCGAAGCTCACCAGGCGTACGCCCTTGGTGGGGTCGAAGCGTTTCACCGCTTTCATCAGGCCCACATTGCCTTCCTGGACCAGATCGCCCAGGGGCAAACCATAGCCGGTGTAGCTGCGGGCGATGTGCACTACGAACCGCAGGTGCGCGAGTACCAAGTTGCGGGCGGCATCCACGTCCTGTTCGTAGAAATACTGTCCTGCCAAACGTTGTTCGTCGTCTGCGCTGAGAACCGGCACGGCATTAACGGCTCGCATGTAGGCGTCCAGGTTATTACCCGGTACGGCCAACATCAGCGCCTGTGCTTGCGTTGAAGGGTTTGTCATGCGCGTTGTCTCCTCGTTGAAGACCAGTCTATGTCCTGTATGTGCCGCTGATCTTAGCACTCGGTTCTTTGGAGTGCTAATAGGCAAAAAGGTTCCCGCCGATTGAGAGGGTCGATGGAGCAATCACCAAGTCTAGGCCGGCCATGTGAACCGGTGATGAACACAGGGTTGGACGTGCATGAAAGTGGAAGGTTCCTGGGGTGTCTGCTGTAGGAGCGGCGCTCGAGCCGCGAACATACGTGCGACAAGCCGTGCCAGGCCGTGGCGGCTTATACCCGCGGGCCACAGAGAGCGCCGCTCCTGCAGCGGTTAAAAATTCGGCTCGATATCACCCAGATGCCGACCCACGGCCAACCAGGCGCCCAGAAGCCCCAGGATGCCACTGAATACGGGCAGGATGATCAGGCTGGATGCGGCCATTGATGTGAGTGATTCCTCACTATTGTACAGCGCCAGTAGTTCGTCGATTGGCCCGCCGAGCCACCACAGGGCCACCTGTACCAGGATGACCGCCGTTGCGCCGCCGGCAAAGCCGAAGCAGAAACCGGAGTAGAGGAAGGGCCGGCGCACGAAGCCGTCGGTGCCGCCGACGATCTTCACCACCACGATTTCCTCCCGGCGGCTTTCGATGGCCAGGCGGATGGTGTTCACCACCACCAGCACCACCGCGGCAGCCAGCGCCAGGGTGAGAGCGGAAATCAGCCGTTCGCCCAGTTCAATCAGGGCATGCAGGCGGCGTACCCATTCCACATCCAGCTGTACCAGATCCACCCCGTCTGCCTCCGCCAGGCGGTTTTCCAGGGCGCGCAGGGTGACCGGGTCGGTCTCGTCCGGGTAGACCACAATCAGCGGCGGCAGCGGGTTGTCCGGCAGGGCCTCCAACACGTCGCCAAAGCCGGACAGGGCCTTGAATTCCGCCAACGCCTGCTCCCGGGTAATCACCTCGGTGCGACTGATGTTGTCCAGCCCTTGCCAGTCGCTGGCCAGATCCCTTTGCCGCTGCTCGCTGATATTCATTTCCATAAACACGGACAGGTGGGCATTGCCGTCCCAGCCGCGGGTAATGGCACGGGCATTATCCAGCAGCACCGCCAGCCCGGCAGGCAGTGCCAGGGCGATGGCGATCACCAGAATGGTCATGGCACTGCTGGTACGTGCGGCGTTAAGCCGTTGCAGGGCATCCTTGAAGGAGTCTTGATGGTGTTGACGCCAGCTGCGGAAACGGTCCTGCAGGGAGGTGCGGGCACTGTGCGCCCCGGCCACCCGGCGCACTCGCTCCGGTTTCTGGCGGCTGGCCTTGATCGGGGTGGCGTTTCTGGGCCCCTTGTTAGCTGCCATGGTGGCCCCCTTCGTCGCCGTCGTGGATCAGGCGCCCCTCACGCAGGGTCAGCAGGCGGTGGTTATAGCGGGCGATCAGGCTCAGGTCGTGGGTGGCGATCAGCACGGCTACACCAACCCGGGCGAAATCCTTGAACAGGTCCATGATCTCCTCGGAGAGGGCCGGGTCCAGGTTACCGGTAGGTTCGTCCGCCAGCAGCAGCGGCGGCTTGTTGACCACCGCCCGGGCGATACCCACGCGCTGCTGCTCGCCGCCGGAGAGCATGATCGGGTTTAACTTTTCCTTGTCCAACAGGCCCACCTTGTCGAGTGCGGCCCGCACCCGTTTGCCGATATCGCTGCGCGCATAGCCGGCGATAATCAGCGGCAGGGCCACGTTGTCGAACACGGTCCGATCGAACAGCAATTGGTGGTTCTGGTGAACCATGCCGATCTTGCGGCGCAGCAGTGGGATCTGCCGGTTGCCGAAGCCATTCAGATTCTGGTTATCAATGAGTACCTGACCCTGGGTGGGACGCTCCAGCATCATGATCAGTTTCAACAGGGTGGATTTGCCCGCCCCGGAATGACCGGTCAAAAACGTCAGCTGCCCGGCGGGGAGCGTGAAGCTCACCTTGCTGAGTGCGTCTTTGCCGTTCGGGTAGCGTTTGCTGACCCGGTCAAACTGAATCATGACGTCCCTTGGGATGTGTTATGTCGCAGTAGGAGCGCCGCTTGAGGCGCGAACAACCGTTGTCGCGAGTACAGTTCGCGCCTCAAGCGGCGATCCTACGGTGCTATCGGCGAGGTGTGGTGTTGCTACCCCGCCACGTCTTCAAACAATGCCTGCACAAATTCTTCCGCATGGAAGGGGCGCAGGTCTTCCAGTCGTTCCCCTACGCCGATAAAGCGAATCGGCAGGCCAGTGCGTTTGGCCAAGGCAAACAGGATACCCCCTTTGGCGGTGCCGTCGAGTTTGGTCAGTGCCAACCCGGTCACGCCGGCGGCATCGCGAAACTGTTCCGCCTGCTGGATGGCATTCTGGCCGGTGCCGGCGTCCAGTACCAGCAGCACTTCGTGGGGCGCATCCGGGATCAGTTTCTTCATCACCCGGGTGACCTTGGTGAGCTCCTCCATCAGGTTGCCGCGAGTGTGCAGGCGACCGGCGGTGTCGGCGATCAGCACGTCGGCGCCGCGGGACTGGGCGGCCTGGACCGCGTCATAGACTACCGAGGCGGAATCCGCGCCGGTGTGTTGTGCCACCACCGGGATGTCGTTGCGCTCGCCCCATACCTGCAGCTGCTCCACGGCAGCGGCGCGGAAGGTATCGCCAGCGGCCAGCATCACGCTCTTGCCTTCCGCCTTGAAGCGGCAGGCCAGCTTGCCGATGGTGGTGGTCTTGCCGACCCCGTTCACGCCGACCATCAGGATCACATAGGGTTTCTTGCTGCCGTCGATGGTGAGCGGTTGGTCCACTGGCACCAGCAGCTTGCGTAGTTCGTTCTGCAGGGACTCGTACAAGGCGTCAGCATCCACCAGTTCTTCGCGACTGACCTGGCCGGTCAGTGCCTCGATGATCACGTCGGTGGCTTCCACGCCCACATCGGCGACCAGCAACTGGGTCTCGATTTCCTCGAAAATCTCGTCGTCGATTTCCTTGGCGCCCACCAGCAGGTCAGCCAGGCCCTTGCCCAAGCCCTTGCGGGTCTTGCCCAGGCCCAGCTTCATGCGTGTCCAGAAGCCTTCACCATTGTCACTGTCATCCGCCGGTTCGGCCTGGCTCTCGGCCTGTGGCGATGGTTGCGGGTCAGCGGCAGGGGCTTCAACGTGTGCAGTTGCCGGGGGAGTGACTGTGGGCTCGGGTTCGCCAGAGGCATTGTCTTGCGGGGCGGGTGCCGAGTCGGTGTCGTTCAGTTCATCGGCATCCACACCGGTAAACATGCGCTTCCAGAAACCGGTCTTTTTTTCTTCCGGCTTGGGGGCGTTGTCGTCGTCGCGGGAAACTTCGTCGCTCATGTTCAGTCTTATCCAATCGCGAAGAGGGTAAATCGGGCCTCTTCCTTTGCAATGAGGCTGCAAGGACAGGGCGGTAAACCGGTATGCTATGCCGGCGATAAATAAAATGCGCCCTCCTGCAGGCTGGACGTTCGCTAACGAACGCGCGGCTATCCTAACACTTCGCTCACGGGGGAGCAGCTTCCGGGGGCGACACAATGAGGACAATGCATGAGAAAACTCATGGTGGCACTGGTGGTCATTCTCTGGAGTCTGACCGCTCGGGCCGAGCTGCCCACCCACGGCTTTACCCTGGATAACGGTCTCAAGGTGCTGATCCGCGAGGATCATCGGGCTCCTGTGGTTACCGTGATGGTGTGGTTCAAGGCCGGCAGCTTCGACGAAGCGCCCTATGAAACCGGCCTGGCCCATGTGCTTGAGCACATGATGTTCAAGGGCACCGAGAGGCTGGGGCCGGGGGATTTCTCCAAACTGGTGGCCCGTTATGGGGGCAGTGACAATGCCTTCACCAGTTATGACTACACCGCCTATTTCCAGCAGTATGAGGTGTCGCGCCTGCCGCTGGCCCTGGAGTTGGAAGCGGAGCGACTGGGCAACCTGAAGATCGACGATGACGAGTTCCATCGCGAGTTGCAGGTGGTGCTGGAAGAGCGCCGTACCCGCACCGACGACAACCCCAATGCCCTGGCCTGGGAAAAATTCCAGGCGGTGGCCCGCCCGGGTACCGGCTATGCCCACCCGATCATCGGTTGGCGCTCCCTGCTGGCCCAGCTGCAGCCGGAACAGGCTCGTAGCTGGTACGACCGCTTCTATGTGCCGGGTAATGCCACCCTGGTGGTTGCCGGTGATGTGACCCGCGATCAGGTGGAACCACTGGTACGCCGCTTCTTCAGCAATTTGCCCGCCGGTACCACGCCGCCGCGGCCAACGCAGACGGTCACCCCCCCTGCCGGTGAGCGCCGCCTGGATCTGGCCATGGCCGTGCAGGTGCCCGCCCTCTACATGCTTTATAACGTGCCCTCCCTGGTGACTGCCGAGCAGAAAGAGGATTTCTACGCCTTGACCATGCTCGCGGGAGTGCTCGATGGCGGCATGAGTGCCCGTATCGAAACCGAGCTGGTACGTGGCGAGAAGCTGGTGGCCGGCGCCGGGGCCAGCTACAGCGGCATCCAGCGCGGCGATGGCACCTTTACCCTTACCGCGACTCCGAACCCGGGTGTCACGCTGGATCAGGTAGAGCAAGCTCTGCGCGAGCAGATCAAGACCCTGCAGAGCACCTTGCCGAGTGAGGACGAAATGGCGCGGGTACAGGCCGGCGTGCTGGCCAGCCAGGTGTTTGAAAAGGATTCGGTGATGGGCCAGGCCATGGAGCTGGGCATGCTCAGCACTTTGGGGCTGGATATCGATCTGGCCGATCAGTTCGAGGAACAGTTGGGCAAGGTCACGGCTGAGGATGTGCAGCGAGTCGCCCGCCAGTGGCTGGGGCCGGAGCGATTGGCGGTGGCCCATGTGGTCCCTGAGCAGGAGGAAGAACAATGATGCGGTTACCAGGAATGATGGGAGCCGCGGTGGCGGCGCTGATGCTCAGCGCCTGTACCAGCTTTCCGACGACGGAAAAACAGGTGGCGGCCAGCGAGCCCCAGGCGCCGCAGCTGGATATTCAATCCTGGCAGACCGGGCAGGGTGCCAAGGTCATGTTCGTGCAAAGCGATGCCTTGCCCATGCTGGATATTCGTCTGGTGATGGCGGCGGGCAGTTCCCAGGATGACGGCTTACCCGGTGTGGCCTCCCTGACCAGTGCCCTGATCGGTCAGGGCACCGAGGCTCTCAGTGTGGATGACATCGCCCGGGGCTTTGAGGATCGTGGCGCCAGTTTTTCCTCCAGCAGTTACCGGGACATGGGCATCATCAGCCTGCGTACCCTGTCGGCGGCGGAATATCGCCAGCCGGTGGTGGCGCTGTTCAATCAGGTGATTGGTTCGCCCAGCTTCCCCCAGGACGCGCTGGATCGTCTGCGTACCCGCGCCATGCAGGGGCTGCGCATGGAGCAACAGGTGCCCGGGCCGCAGGCCAGCAAGGCGTTCATGGCCACGGTGTTTGCCGATCACCCCTATGGCCAGCCCAGCGAAGGGACCCTGGAGAGTCTGCCGCAGATACAGCGACAGCAGCTGGTGGATTTCTATGACACCTATTACGCCGCCGGCAATACCGTGATTGCCATGGTTGGGGACCTGTCGCGCAGCGAGGCCGAGGAGATTGCCGCACAGATCAGTGCAGCACTGCCGGCGGGAGCCGCGGCACCAGCGTTGCCTCGGGCAGAGGTGCTCAGCGAGCGCAAACGCGAGCACATCGATTTCCCCTCCGCGCAGACCCATATTTTGCTGGGCAACCAGGCCACCTGGCGGGGCAACCCGGATCATGTGGCTCTGCACGTGGGCAACCAGATTCTCGGCGGCGGTGGATTCGCGTCCATTCTCACCGACGAGGTGCGCCAGCAGCGTGGCTATGTGTACGGCATCGGCAGCGGCTTCTCGGCCATGGCAGCGGGCGGCCCATTCCAGGTGCAGTTCAAGACCGCCAATGAGAATGCCGACGAAGCGCTGACCCTGACGCTGGATCTGGTCGGTAAGTTTGTTGAAGAGGGACCCAGCCAGGCGCAGCTGGAACAGGCGCGGGCCAATATCCTTGGCAGCTTTGCCCTGAGCACCGCCGATAACAGCGATATCATTGGCCAGCTGGGTGCCATCGGTTTCTACGATCTGCCGCTGGATTACCTGCAGTGGTTCAACGGCCAGGTACGACAGGTCACCGTGGCGGATATCCGTGAGGCTTTCCGCAGAACCCTGGATGTGGAGGATCTGGCCATCGTCAGTATTGGTCCGGAGGCACCACAAATCCTTCAGGATCAGGACAGTGGGAACCCCGGTGAGAAGGAAGAGCGCAGTGGCGAGTAGAGGTCCGAATCGCAAAGGCGGCGCCACCAGCAAGGGCCAGGTGCGCATTATCGGCGGTGAGCGGCGTGGCCATCGCTTGCAGTTCGTGGATCAGGGGGGCGATCTGCGCCCCTCCTCCGATCGCATGCGCGAAACCCTGTTTAACTGGCTGCAGTTCGAGCTGCCGGGCCTGCGGGTACTGGACCTGTTTGCCGGTTCCGGGGTGCTGGGGGCGGAGGCCCTGAGCCGCGGTGCTCAGCGGGCAGTGCTGGTGGAAAAAAAGCGCGAACGGGCCGCCGACCTGAAGCGTCAGTTGCTGCCCCTGTTTGACGATCGCATCGAGATCCACACTGCGGATGCCTTGCAATGGGCAGGGCAAAGCGCCTTGCAGTTCGACCTGGTGTTTGTGGACCCGCCCTACGACCTGGGGCTGGCGGAGCCCGCCTGTGCGGCGCTGGAAGAACGGGGGTTGCTGGCGGCACAAGCCTGGATCTATGTGGAAAGCCGTCGGCACGCTGAAGAACCGGTTGTGCCATCGAACTGGCAGCTGCACCGGGAGAAGAGCGGCGGTGATATTCGTGCCCGTTTATTCCGCCGGGAAGAAATTTGACTCCCATTCGTCGGGTTTGTGTCGACTTCACGGACAATCGGCACAATTTCCCGTGTAAACGGTATGACCGCTTGAGTGAACGTGATTGATGTCGCAGTCATGCCGGTGAATCATGTGTATTAAGCCATTAGGAATGGCCGGGGATGAAGGATAAGGGAGCCTCTGAATAACTCCTTGCACGCTTCAGGCCGCGCCCTCCGGGTCTTCCAGGCTGGCACGTACTCGTTGTTGCGCTTTTTCGATGGATGGACATACCCCTTCAAAATCGCGCCCTCTGTGCTCTGCGAGTATAGATTGCGAGCCAGCCTGAAAGACTGAGTACGCAAGGAGTTATTCAGAGGCTCCCAGGCGCCATCAACGGCGCATGGATGGGGCGGGGCGGCATAATGGAAAAGATACCGGAACGGATTCACACTGTATCGATTGGTTTGGATAAGGATCGCTTTCTGCGTCAGCTGCTGGGCTATCTGGCCGAGTCTCTGCAGGAGGTTACCGGCATGGATCAGGCGGAAGGGTTTATCTCCCTGGTGGGCCAGAAAATTGGAGATGAGCTGAATGGTCACTACCTGCAATCCCTGAATCTGACAACGCTGGATCGTTATCAAATTCCGGCAGTACTGGTCGATCTCAAACGTCGTATCGACGGCGACTTTTACCTGATCCATGCGGATGAGCGGCAACTGGTGCTGGGCAATCGGCGATGCCCGTTCGGCGACAAGGTGATTGGGCGTCCGGCGCTTTGCATGATGACATCCAACGTGTTCGGCGTGATCGCGGCAGAAAATGCCGGTTATGGCCGTGTGGATATCCAGAAGTCCATTGCCAATGGCGATGGCCACTGTCATGTGGTCATTTCTCTGGAAGCCAGCGAAACGGGGGCGGGGCGGGAATATTTTCGCTCCGGTGACTGATGCCATGGTCAGCGGACTGTCGGGCCCTGATCAATGCCATGTCCATGCCGGTGTTTGTGGTCCACGCCGATGGCCACATAGAGTGGTTGAACCGCCGGGCCAGCCAGTTGCTAGGCGATCGCGTCCCGAAAACGATTAAGTGTCTGTTGGCGTCGCCCTCACGCAGTGAGGAATTTTTGCGGTCCATGCGCCGCAATCAGGCATTTTCCCACCTCGCACTGCATCTCGGTGCACCCATGCAAGATAGTTACATTGCCAGTACCCGGATTGCCCGGCAGGGCGAGGTTCTGGATTTCTGGTTGCTGGAGCTGTTGCCAAGACAGTGGGTAGTGGGCGGCATGCATCAACTTTCCCAGATGGTCCAGCGAACCACGGCGTTGAAAAGGGAGCGAGCGGCCGCGGAGAAAACCGCACTGGTGGCGCAGACCCAGGCTTCCCGGGATGCGCTGACCGGTATTGCCAATCGCCGCGCGTTTGATGACTGGCTGGCGACGGCGCTGGCCGATCAGCAGCAAGAATTGTCTGTAATGATTGTGGATCTGGATTACTTCAAGGCCATCAATGACACCCACGGCCATGATCTGGGCGACCAGGTGTTGCAGCGTGTGGCTCGGCTGCTTAGCGGGAC
>NZ_DEXN01000048.1:460-1917 GCF_002364155.1 Alcanivorax sp. UBA3183 | reverse complement strand
TCGGCTGCTTAGCGGGACCCTTACCCGCCGTGGTGATCAGGTGGCCCGAATCGGCGGTGAAGAGTTCGGGATATTGCTGCCGGGGGCAGATATCCATGCCTCGCTGAAAGTGGCCTGGCGGTTGGTGATGACCCTTCGCAATCATAATGCGGGCTGTCCGTCTGGTGAGAGTTGGCAGCCGGTGACCCTGTCCGTGGGTGTGGCGACCCGCCTGCCTGGCAGTAACATCACCGGCCGTGAGCTGATGCGCCAAGCGGATCGAGGTCTTTACCTGGCCAAGCAGCGCGGGCGGGATCAGGCGGTGCATGCGGCTCTGTCCGGTCAGTCAGATCCACCCAGGGCGGACGCTGGTTAGCGGTGGCGCCCAGGCACAGTCACTCTGCGGCCCCTCACAATCAATGTGCTCCCAGTGACGCCGGCAGGCAGGAAATGGCACAACCTGAACTAGTGTCCCATTTCTCGCTGGCGAATACTGTGCTCATACGCAGGAGGGTTTGCCATGACTAGCAAAGCGGTTGCCACATCGCCGAAAACGCCAAAAAAACTGAATAACAGCGATATCCAGCCCCGCAAGATGGATTTCTCGTTTGATCCGGCCATGCCGCGTTACTGGTTTGACGACGATCAGTTCAAGACCATTCTGCTGACGGCCCTGTCCTGCACCTTCCCGGAAGGTGAGCGCTTCTTCGTGCGCTCAGTGCGCCATTACCAGAAACAGATCCAGGACCCGCTGCTGCGCGAGCAGGTGAAAGGCTTTATCGGCCAGGAAGCCCATCATGGCAACGAGCACGATGCCTTCAATCACTTCATGGAGTCCAAGGGCGTGCCCACCGGCAAGGTGGATGAGTTCGTCAATCGCGGCATGCGCTTCATGGCCAAGCATCTGTCACCGCAACGACAGCTGGCAAAGACCTGCGCCCTGGAACACTTCACCGCCATGCTGGCGGAATTGATGCTGGAGCATCCGGATTTTTTCAAAGGCATGGACGAACGCATGTTGCCACTGTGGTTATGGCATGCGGTGGAAGAAAGCGAGCACAAGGCCGTGGCCTTTGATGTGTACCAGGACCAGGTGGACAGCTACTGGGTACGCACCTCGGAAATGGCCTTTACCACGGTGGAATTTATCAGCTTCACCATTTTCCATTACTACCAGCTGCGCAAGGGCATGGACGATGCCACCGACTGGCGATCCGTGCGCGGCGGCGTCAACTGGCTACTCGGCAAGCCGGGCTGGTTGCGTAAACTGGGCAAATCCTACCTGGCGTATTACAAGCGGGATTTTCACCCGGCCAAGCGCGACAGTACCTTCCTGCGCAAGCAAGGGTTGAAGAAACTGTCGCGGCTACTGGATCGCCCGGATCTGACTGCCTGATCGCCCCTGCGCAGGCCCTTCATGTTTTCCTGTCGTGCTGGCGTGTTACGGTGGGAAAATACTAGGGAGCCTCTGAATAACT
>NZ_DEXN01000048.1:0-191 GCF_002364155.1 Alcanivorax sp. UBA3183 | reverse complement strand
GCATGCAAGGAGTTATTCAGAGGTTCCCTATGGAGGTGTTTATGCGCTGGTTTACTACATTGAAAGAAAAGCTCTTTCCCTCTCGTCATCAGCCCGATGCTGAGTCGGCCCACGAGCCGCTGGACTATCACCCGGCCCACGAAGGGGAAACCCCGGATGATCTTCACCGTGGCCGACACCGTATCAAGGAA
>NZ_DEXN01000025.1:47826-50428 GCF_002364155.1 Alcanivorax sp. UBA3183 | reverse complement strand
GCCGCCAGCGACGCTCCTACAGGAAGGGTTATCGATACGTCACCTGCTCGCTCGGCAGATGCAGATGTTCGTTCACCGAGACTAGCCTTGGCTTGCCGGCATTCACAAGCACCCGGGTCACACTGGTGTTGATGAGGGTGCGGTTCCAGGTGATCAGGGCCTCGTCGGTGAGGCCCATCAATCGCTGAATAATCACGCTGATGGCGCCGCCGGAGGTGAACACCAGGGCGCTGTCGCCGCTGCTCAGGCTGTTGCCGAGACTATAGGTGCTGGCCAGCACCCGCTCGCGGAAGGCGGGCCAGCTCTCACTGTAATCGCCGTCGCCGGTCTGCCAGCGGCGCAGGGCCTGCTCGAAGCGGGCCTGGAAGACCTTGCGCGGGTGATCCTGTTGCGCCAGCCACTGGGTCAGCGCCGCCCGATCGGAGGCCAGGGGCCAGTCCACGGCCAGCAGCTCGCTGTGGTTGTATTCGTTGAAGCCGGTATCTGTGTGCCATTCCTTTGCCAGGCCCAGTTCCCCCAGGGTCGCTTCGGCGGTTTCCACATGGCGGCGCATAGTGCCGCAGATGGAGCGGGGCACCCCCAGATCCTGATTCTGCAGGGCGCGGCCAAGAATCCGGCTCTGCTCCCAGCCCATCTCGGACAACTGATCATAATCCTCCTTGCCGAAACTGGCCTGGCCGTGGCGGATCAGATAGATCACCGGCATCAGGCTTTCTCCGCTTTTTCCAACTTGCCCTGCAGTCGTTCGGCGCCCTTGAGCATCACCCGGTTGAACACAAACGGCAGGAACCGCTTCATCCAGTAAGCCCGACGACCGCTCTTGTGGGGCAGCAGGAAGAACTGCTGTTTGGCCACCGCTTTCTTGATCATCTCGGCAATCTGGTCGGCGGTGAGCTCGTCACTGGAAAGCAGCTTGTCCACGGTTTCGATCATGCCCGGTTCCGGGGTACGCATGGACTCGTGCAGATTGGTGCGAAAGAAACCCGGGCACACCACCGTGGTATGAATGCCGTAGGGCGCCAGCTCGAAGCGCAGGGTTTCCGACAGGGAAATCACCCCGGCCTTGGTCACGTTATAGCTGCCCATCACCGGCGCGTGCAGCAGTCCGGCCAGGGAGGCGATATTGACGATATGGCCATGGCCCTGGCGCTTCATCATCGGCACGAACACCTTGCAGCCGCGCACCACACCTTTCACGTTGATATCGAAAATCCAGTCCCAGTCAGCCATGTCGCCGCGATCAATCCGGGCGGCACCGGCCACCCCGGCATTGTTCACCAGCACATCCAGGCCGCCCCAATTCTGCTCCAGCCACTCGCGGGCGTTGTTGAAACTGGCCGCGTCGCGCACATCCAGATACTGGAATTGCAGTTCGCCGGGCAGATCCTTCAGGGCCGCCAGGGTTTCCGCAGCGCGCTCCTGGTTCACATCGCCGATCAGCACCCGGGCGCCATCGCGCAGCCAGGCTTCGGCCATGGCGCGGCCGAGTCCGGAGGCGCCGCCGGTAATCAGGGTGCGTTGTGGGGTCTGGCTCATGGTGTGTCCTGTTGTCATGGTGGTTTCGGTCGCGGATTGTGCGTTAACCGGCATCGGGGGGCTTATCCATTGACCGATGCTAGTGACGGCGTTTCAATTAATCCAATGAATCCTCGCAATGATTAAAGATAAACGCCATGCATGTGTCGCGCTTCGATCTCAATCTGTTCGTGGTCTTCGATGCCATCTACACCGAGGGCTCGCTGACCCGCGCCGCCAAGGTGCTCAACCTGACCCAGCCGGCGGTGAGCCACGCCCTGGGGCGCCTGCGCGACCGCCTGGATGACCCCCTCTTCGTGCGCCAGGGCAGCCGCATGGTGCCCACCGCCCGGGCCCGGGCCATGGTCAGCCCGGTGCGCCATGCCCTGGGGGGCTTCCAGCGTTGCCTGAGCGATGAGGGCGGTTTCGATGCCAGCGAGGCGGAGCGCACTTTCGTGCTGGGCCTGCGCGATGGCCTGGAAGGTTGCCTGCTGCCGTCGCTGATGGCACAGCTCATGGAAGACGCCCCCGGGGTACGTTTGCAATCACTCACTATCAGCCGAAAGCAGATGGCTACGGAGCTGGCCAGCGGCCGGCTGGATCTGGCCTGCGACGTGATGCTGGCCCTGCCGGAATCCATCGAGCATGTGCCGGTCCTCAGCGGCCCGTTGGTGGTGATGATGCGCGAGGGTCATGAGCTGGCCGATGACATGGACCTGCCCGGTTATCTGGCCGCCCAGCATGTGCTGGTATCGTCCCGCCGCGAAGGCCCGGGGCTGGAAGATTTCGGCCTGGCCCGGCAGGGCTACCGGCGCCATATCCGCCTGCGCTGCCAGCACTACCAGGCGGCCATCAGCACCGTGCAGAACACCGACCTGCTGCTCACCCTGCCGGCCACCCTGGCCGGGCGCCTGTCCCGCAAGGGCATGGTGATCAAAGCCTTCCCCGCCGACCTGCCCGGCCTGGAAATGCACCTCTACTGGCACCGCGACCAAAGCGCCGACCCGGCCCACAGCTGGTTGCGGCAGAAGGTGTTGTCGCTATTGAAAGAACAGCAGGAGCAATTAACAGTTAACAGTTAACAGCG
>NZ_DEXN01000025.1:45536-47736 GCF_002364155.1 Alcanivorax sp. UBA3183 | reverse complement strand
TGTTCACTGTTAACTATTAACTGTTCACTAAAATCTGCCCCGCCCAATGCGGGTTTTCTTCCACCCGAATATCCGTGGGCTTCACCGTGTCGCCGCAGTGGCTGCATTGCAGTTGCGCTTCCAGGGGTTCGCCGCACTGGCGGTGGTAGCGAATGAGGGGGGCGCCGTGCTCGCCGGCCAGGTGTTTGTCGCCCCATTGGGCCAGATGCACGATCACCGGGTAGAGTTCCTTGCCCATGGCGGTGAGCCGGTATTCGTGGCGCAGGGGGCGTTCCTGGTAGGCCACCTTGTCCAGCACGCCGCCCTCGGTGAGCTTGCGCAACCGGTCGCTGAGCACATGGCGGGTGACGCCCAGGCGTTGCTGGAAATCATCGAAGCGGCGCACGCCCATAAAGCAGTCGCGCAGCACCAGCAGCGTCCAGTTGTCGCCGATAATGGCCAGGGTGCGGGCCAGGGAACAGGGCTGTTGGTCGATGTCTTGCCAGCGCATGCTAAACCTCCGTGAACGTTCTCTGATCATACCGGGTTGACGGGTTCTCAAAAAGAACCGACTATAAGTTCCAAATAGGAACCAACTATTAGTCCCACTAAAATCGGGAGGCCCCATGCCAGACTCTGTTGCCGTCATCATCGGCGCCGGTGATGCCACCGGCGGTGCCATCGCCAAACGCTTTGCCCGCGAAGGCTATACCCTCTGCGTTACCCGCCGTAATGAAGACGCCCTGGCGCCGCTGGTGCAGGAGATCGAAGCCGCCGGCGGTAAGGCCCGCCCGTTCGGCTGCGATGCCCGCGACGAAGACCAAATGGTGGCGCTGTTCGATACCATCGAGAGCGAAGTGGGCCCAGTGGAAGTGGTGGTCTTCAACATCGGCGCCAACGTGTTCTTTTCCATCCGCGAGACCACCGCCCGGGTCTATCGCAAGGTCTGGGAAATGGCCGCCTTCGCCGGTTTCCTGGCCGGGCGCGAAGCCGCTCGTGTGATGGTGCCGCGCAACAAGGGCACCATCATCTTCACCGGTGCCACCGCCTCATTGCGTGGCGGCAAGGGTTTCTCCGCGTTCTCCGGCGCCAAGTTCGCCCTGCGTGCTTTGGCGCAAAGTATGGCTCGGGAGTTGGGGCCGGAAGGGATTCATGTGGTCCACCCGATCATCGACGGCGCCATCGACACCGCCTTTATCCGCGATAACTTCCCGGCCAAGTATGCCCAGAAAGAGCAGGGCGGCATCCTCAACCCGGAACACATCGCCGACACCTACTGGATGCTCCACCAACAACCCCGCGACGCCTGGACCCACGAAATCGACATGCGCCCGTGGATGGAAACGTTTTGACGAACGCAGCACGCAACACGCTTTTTGTGGGAGATGATGCTTGCATCACGAAGGGCTCTGCCCGGTAATTCGGCATGCAAGCATGCTCTCCCACATAAAGCCCAAGATCTGCCGTAGGAGCGACGCTTGAGTCGCGAAGCCAGCGGTGGAATTCGCGACTCAAGCGTCGTTATTCGCTGCGCTCACTCCTTCGGAGCCGCCCTGCGGGCGTTGCTTCGCTGCGCTACGCTCCTACATGACAACCTGAAAGGAAAATCCCATGACCCAAAAAATCGAATTCCTCTTCGACGTGGGCAGCCCCACTGCCTACCTGGCCTGGAGCCAGCTGCCTGCCATTTGCGAGCGCACCGGCGCCGAGCTGGTTTACACCCCCGTGCTGCTGGGCGGCATCTTCAAGGCCACCGGCAACAACCCGCCCGGTGCCGTGCCCGCCAAGGGCATGTACATGATGCGCGACCTGGCCCGCTACTCGGCGCGTTACCAGGTGCCACTCACCATGAACCCGCACTTCCCGGTGAACACCATTACCCCCATGCGCATCATCACCGCCGCCATCGGCACCCCGGAACAGGATGCCGTGATCACTGCCCTCTACAACGCCATGTGGCGCGAGCCCTGCAAACTGTCCGAGCCGGAAGAAATCACTCGCGTGCTCACCGACGCCGGCCTGGATGCACAAGCCTGGCTGGAAAAAGCCGCCAGCGATGAAGTGAAAGAGCAGCTCAAAGCCAACACCGAAGCCGCCGTAAAGCGTGGCGTATTTGGCGCGCCGACAATGTTCGTGGGCAACGAGATGTTCTTCGGCCAGGACCGGCTGGATTTTGTGGAAGAAGCAGTCAAAGGCAATTAATAGTTAACAGTGAATAGTT
>NZ_DEXN01000025.1:44759-45379 GCF_002364155.1 Alcanivorax sp. UBA3183 | reverse complement strand
CTATGCTTGCATGGCGAACCGGCGACCCGATTGATAAGGCCACAAACAGCAATGCCTCCATCGCCGTTTGTGGCCAACCCTTAACCTTCCACCAGTCCCAGCCAGCGCCGCGCGCACCCATTGCGATGCCGTGCCTGCAAAATACGCAACTATTTGCTATCTTCGCCGGTCTTTTGTCGCTGACGGATGCGGGCTGATGCTGAAATGGGTTTACGGTGTATTGATTGCCGCCTTTGTCGCGATGGTGGTGGGCGGCGCGGTCAGCAAGGCCAAAGATGCCTGGCAGGCCCAGCAGCGCGCCATCACCATGATGCAGGAAAGCCAGCAGCAACAACGGCAGAAGGTCGACGAAATTCGTGACCGCATTGCGCGCACCCAGGCCCAACCCACTCTCAGCGACCACGACCGCTGGCTGATTGCCCACCTGCAGAAAACCCTCGCCGGCCTGGACAAGGTGGTGGCCGGTCAGCAAACCCACTCTGCCCAGCTCTATCGCGGCTTACTGCGCACCTGGGTGGGGTATGCCTTTCTGGGTATCGCCATGGTGGTGCTGGCGTTCTGCCTGTTGGTGCGCCCCAGCAAGGCGCTTACCCGCGAAGAGAAGCAGTGGCTGGCAAACA
>NZ_DEXN01000025.1:44072-44723 GCF_002364155.1 Alcanivorax sp. UBA3183 | reverse complement strand
CCCCCGCGACATCCCCGGCCTGCTGCTTGATCCCGGCGCCTACCGCAACAATGTGGCGCCGGTTCGCGGTGGCAGCAACTTCGTCACCGCCCGCATCAAACCGGTCAAGGCCGACCTGTTACGCATCACCCGCAGCCGGGCCCTCACCGGCATGGGGCTGGCATTTCTCATTGCCCCCCAGGGCGGCCTGGCGGTGGAACTCTACTACATTGCCGACGCCCTGTTCGTGTCCCATATTCCCTTCGCGCAAATGACATGGGGCGGCACCATGCAGGCGCTGATGCTCTCCATCTCCTTCACTCTGGCCGGCCTGTTCGTGCTGTTCTCCACCACCAGCAACGCCCGCCTGGACCGCCGCCAGCAAACCATCATCCTGCCCGGCGACAACCGCACCCTGGCGTTCAACGAGGTGGAGTCCGTCCAGCTCAACCAGGTACTCACCACTGGCGAGCGCAGCTTCGTCAACAGCCAGATCCAGCTAAACCTGCGCAACGGCGAAACCCTGTCCCTGCTCAGCCACGGCGGCAAGGAACAGATCTACGTGGACCTGATCCGCACCGCCCTGTTTCTGGATAAACCGGCGGTGATCCCCGAAGCCTAGCTGCCCCGCCCATCACCCATCCCAACCATCCGTTGGAGCTTTGCTCGCAA
>NZ_DEXN01000025.1:38106-43958 GCF_002364155.1 Alcanivorax sp. UBA3183 | reverse complement strand
TTATCAATTCTCAACTATCAATTCTCAATTGCTTTCCCTGCGCGTTTCCTTATACGCAAATATTGTGTAGATTCGGAACGGGATCACAAATAACAACCGGTCAGCCAGGGTGGCATGGCCTGCGAAAGCGAATCGGGGGAAGGGATGCCTGTCTGTTTATTCTTATGCTGGCCTAGAGCTGGTTTCGTTGCATGTCTCTCCTATTTGATTTGGTGCGCAGGGGTAACACGTGGCCCCAATCATGAGTTCTGAGCAATCCTGCGGAATGGGAAGAAAAAATTTATGGCTAAAAAAGAGAACAAAGATTGCTTTGTTATTATGCCTATCAGTGATGCTGACGGGTATGACAAAGGGCATTTCTTTAGGGTTTATGAAGATATCGTAAAGCCGGCAGTGGATAATACTGAGTTCGTAGCTCGAAGAGCAGATGAAGTAAAGGAAACGAACTTTATTCATTTGGATATACTTAAAAAACTTATAGATGCCCCAATAGCTATTTGTGATTTAAGCTCCAGAAATCCCAATGTTCTTTTTGAGCTTGGGATTAGGCAGGCTTTTGATAAACCTGTTGTGTTAATACAGGAAAAGGGAACGCCAAAAATATTTGATATTGGTCCTCTGCGTTATTTGGAATATGACAAAGGGATGAAGTACCACGATGTCTTGAAAACTCAAGCAGAGCTGACGGAAACAATTAACGCTACCAAGGCTGCTGAAGGTCAACAGGGAAGTATTAATTCTATTGTTCGCCTAATGGCATTAAGTAATTCCGCGTCTATTCCAAAACTAGAGGGGGACAATAAAGAAGCATTCGCAATTGATGTTGTGCAGGCTCAATTGAATGATATGCGGAAAATGCTTGAAATCTCAATGGTAGATAGTAGGAGAGGTGGGTCAAAAGGGGGTATTTCTTCAATCGAGTATGAGCGGATCTCTGGCAAGCTGGACAGGCTTATAAATTCCAGAAAGAAAACGCCTAAAGAGCTTCAGGAGAGAGAGTTTCATCGATTGATGATGGAGACAGAAGAGATTGCTATGCATTGTGATGAAAAAAGCGACCATAGAATGTTTCGTCTTCTAATGGAAAGAATTCACAAGGCAATGCGCAATGAATTTGATGATTTCATGTGAATAAAAAATGGCTTTAGTTTATAAGGAGGCGCGAGGGGAAAAATGAGAGGGGTGGCCCGGGGCGATGGAGTCAGATGTTGCTTCGCATGCAAATAGGTTGCAGGTCATGGGAAAGGTCTGGTCCCCGTTTTTATTTATGGGCGTAAGAAGAAAAGTTTGGCCAAAGCCTGATTGCGCGAGGTGGTCAAAAAATATTTACTATTTATAAGGAAAGGCATGGATTGGTTAATAAATAATAAAGAGTGGATTTTTAGTGGGGTGGGAGTTTTCGTTATTGGTATTTTTGCGACATTGATGCGCTTTAAGAGTGTGCCTCAAGAGAATGCCGTTGTGAATGATTTGTCAGTATCGGGCGGCAGTGGCGGTGATAATGCTAATGAAGCTGAGATTGAGAGTTTGCTGGTTAATGATGAAAGAAGAGGTAAAGATCTAGATCATTTCAAGAATGTCACAAAAATACTTTTTATCGATGATGATGCTAGGTTTAAGGTTGTGAAAATTTTGAGTCGAAGCGGGTGGGTCCATGCAAAGCTTATAAAGGACTGCGAAACCTTGGATGATAGGGATGTGGTTGAGGCAGATATCCTCTTTATTGATGTTCAGGGGGTGGGTGTATCGATGGGGTTTTCTGATGAAGGGTTAGGTTTGGCGCTTGCTATAAAAGAGAAATATAAAGAGAAAAAAGTGATTATATACTCCGCTGAAACTGAGGGTGATAGATTTCATGAGGCGCTGAGGAAAGCGGATTCGTTTTTAGCAAAAAATGCAGATCCATATCAATTTCAAAGACTGGTGGAAGAATTTACCATAGGGATTGGCGGTTAAATAAATGGATGTAAGATATAGGCTGATTGATAGTAATGGGCAGGTAATATTCAGTAACTTAAGCGAAAGCGATATTCGGATAATTCCAAGTCTTAAAGGGCCTTCGAATAAGTTTATTTCTGGGCGAATGAGGGCTGGCACTATGGAGTCTGACGGGTATAAGGTTTTTGCTTTTAGTGAGCTGAAAGATCATATTAAAAGTTCATCGGTTTTTAAAAAAGAAATAAAAACGATATTAAATTCTGCTAATAGAATACGAGAAATAATTGAAGAGTCGGCAAGGGAGACAAACAGAAGTACCAGCCGGTTGATTCATAATCTGACGTCGATTAACGCTCATAATATACAGGAGTTTTACTCTCTGATACCTCAAGAAAATGTCAGTAGGAAAATGGGTAAGCAGCTGGCATATGTTCAGTCTGTTGTGGAAGATGAGCCCAAAGAAGCTGCAATGGTTCTTCTGAGAATGGCCAAAAATAATGCTGCCATGAAGGCGGAGTTTGCAGTGTTTAAGAAATTGTTTGATTCGACTCCTGACCTTAGGCCCACAAATCATAATGTCCACAAGGTCTTGATGAATATTTTTTATCTATTCTTTCCGGATTTTACTGACAAAAATGTTAGAGTTGTTGTGGGTGATCGGGAAGACCGCTACTTAGCTTACTTTGACTATGAATCGGTTCATGTTGCTCTTTACCATATAATAGAAAATTCGGCTAAATATATTAGGCCGGGAAGTGAAATGGGGGTGAAAATATGCAACCATTTAGGCCGGTCAGAAATTATTTTTGAAATGATTAGCACGCAAATCCGGCCGGACGAGGTAGATATTATTTTCGAGGAAGGCGTTTCCGGAGATATAGCAAAAAAATCTGGTAAATCGGGGAACGGAATAGGAATGAGTCGGGCAAGAAAGATTATCGAGTTAAACGGCGGAAGTTTATCTGTTAAGCCTGATCCTGGTACGGAAGAGGTTGTAATGGGGGTTACATACCAAAAAAATATTTTTTCTATGATTTTGCCTCGAAAAAAGTAGCGGTGACAGAGTATGAAAGTGCCGATCGTATCGGCCTGAACGGCACTTTCTTAGCCTCAAGTGGAGAGGGAGTTGGGTCAGGTCTTGCCCCGTGCGCTTTGGTTTCTTAGTGGTCGGTATATCTAAAAGAAAATGCCCTTGCTTCCAACAAAGACAAGGGCATTCTTTTTCTTGCAGCTTGCAACGCCTAGCCCTTAATCGCCTTCTCCATAAACGGCGGCAACACCAACGCCCCTTTATGCATGGCCGCTGAATAATACTTCGTCTCGAACCCTTTTCCGGTGGCGTCCGCCTCGCGGAAGCTGCCCACATCTGAATTCTTGCCCGCCAGGGTGCAGCTCCACCAGCCGCTGGGGTACACCGGCTGCGGGAAGGGCAGGGTCTGGGTGGTGCTGAAGCCCGCTTCACGCATGTTGGCGTGCAGGTCCTTGATGATGGTATCGCTGTGCAGCAGCGGGGATTCGGATTGCTGCACGATGATGCCGCCATCGGCCAGTACGCGGTGGCAATCACGGAAGAAGTCGGCCTTGAACAGGCCTTCTGCCGGGCCCACCGGGTCGGTGGAATCCACGATGATCACGTCCACACTGCCGTCGTCGCAGTCGCGCATGTATTGCACGCCGTCTTCGAACAGCAGTTCGGCGCGGCTGTCGTTGTTGGACTCGCACAGCTCCGGGAAGTATTTCTCGGAATAGCGGGTGACCATTTCGTCGATGTCGATCTGGGTGGCTTTTTCCACGCTGGAATGACGCAGCACTTCACGCAGGGTGCCGCAGTCGCCGCCACCGATGATGATGACGCGCTTGGGGTTGGCGTGGCTGAACAGCACCGGGTGCGACATCATCTCGTGGTAGAGGAAGTTGTCGCGGGTGGAGAGCATGGTGGCGCCATCGATGGTCATCAGGTAACCGAAGGTGTCGGTTTCCCACATCTCGATGTGCTGATACTCGGTCTGCACTTCTTCCAGCTTTTGTTTCAGGCGCAGGCCGAAAGCGGTGCCGGCGGTGTCGAAGTGCTCGTAAAACCAGTTGTCTTTGGTGCTGCTCATGGGCCTTTCCAGTGGGTGGGAGCAAGATGGCTCCCCGGGGTGGACAATACTCGCGATTGTAAGGCCTGCGCCCCTCATGTAAAGCAGGAAAAAGGGGTGCGAGTGCGGCGCCCCGGCAGGCATAATGCCCCCAGACAACCCCCTTATTTCAGGACAGGTAATGACCGACAGATCTTCCTTGCCCGCCAGCGACATCTACAACGTGGATCGCTGGGGCGACAGCTACTTCCGAATCGACGACCAGGGCCAGCTGTGTGTGCGGCCCAATGGCGAGCAGGGCGGCCAGGCCACGCTGGAAGCGGTGCTGGAAAGCTGCCGGGCGGCCGGGTTGCGGGCCCCGGTACTGGCGCGTTTTTCCGGGATTCTTCGCCAGCGGGTGAAGCTGCTGGCCGGGGCCTTCCGGGAGGCCATTGAGGGCAACGACTATCAGGGCGGCTATACGCCGGTGTATCCGATCAAGGTGAACCAGCAGCGCCGGGTGGTGCACGAGATTCTGCGCGCCCGTGAAGACGGCGAGCGCATCGGCCTGGAGGCGGGCTCCAAGCCGGAGCTGCTGGCCGTGCTGGCCCTGTCCAACCCGGGCGATACCATCGTCTGCAACGGCTACAAGGACGCGGAATACCTGCGCCTGGCGCTGATGGGCGAGAAGCTGGGCTTTCACGTGCATATCGTGGTGGAGAAGATGTCCGAGCTGCCGGCGCTGCTGTCGCTGGCGGACGAGCTGGGCGTGTCGCCGCGCATCGGCCTGCGGGTGCGGCTGATGAGCATCAGCAAGGGTAACTGGCAGAACACCGGGGGCGAGAAGTCCAAGTTCGGCCTGAGTGCGCCGCAGCTGATGGCGGCCATCGAGCACTGCCGTGCCGCCGGGCGGCTGGATTGCGTGAAGCTGCTGCATTTTCACCTGGGCTCCCAGGTGGCCAATATCCAGGACATCAAGGCGGGCATGCGCGAAGCGGCCCGTTACTACACCGAGATGCGCGCCCTGGGCGCGGCGGTGGAGACCGTGGATGTGGGCGGCGGCCTGGGGGTGGATTATGAAGGCACCCACTCCCGGTCCTATTGCTCCATGAACTATGGGGTGGGCGACTATGCCCGCCATATCGTGCAGACCCTGCAGCAGCAGTGTGCCCAGCACGGCCTGCCGGAGCCCAACATCATCTCCGAATCCGGCCGGGCGCTGACCGCTCACCACGCGGTGCTGCTGGTGAATATCACCGACCAGGAGCAGATGGCCCCGGTGACGGTGGAGGCGCCGGTGGACGACGACGTGGCCGAGCTGCACCAGTTATGGGAGCTGCAAGGGTTGCTGGCCGGCGAACCGGGCAATCTGATCGAGCGTTTCTCGGAAGTGACCGGCGCCTGGCAGGACATTCACCAGCGTTATATCGCCGGTGACCTGGGCCTGGGCACCCGCGCCCGCGGCGAGCAGCTGTATATCAACTGCCTGCTGGCCCTGCGCGGTCGGTTGAACCCGCTGCGCAAGCAGCAGCGAGAGTTGCTCGACAGCCTCAACGAAACCCTGGCGGACAAGTTGTTCGTGAATTTTTCCGTGTTCCAGTCGGTGCCGGATGTGTGGGGGATCAACCAGGTCTTCCCGGTGCTGCCCTTGTCCGGCCTGGACAAGCCGGCCACCCGTCGGGCGGTGATCCAGGATATTACCTGCGATTCCGATGGCCGCATCGACCAGTTCGTGGATGGCGAAGGCGTGGAAGCCACCTTGCCACTGCCGGAACAGCTCAACGGCCACCTGGGGATTTTCATGGTGGGTGCCTACCAGGAAATCCTCGGCGACATGCACAACCTGTTCGGCGA
>NZ_DEXN01000025.1:37725-37995 GCF_002364155.1 Alcanivorax sp. UBA3183 | reverse complement strand
ATGCACAACCTGTTCGGCGACACGGATTCCGTGGATGTGGACGTGGAAGCCGATGGCGCCATCACCCTGAGCCACGCCATTCAGGGCGACACGGTGAGCTCCGTGCTGCGCTACGTGAACTACGATACCGACAAGTTGCTGGGAGCCCTGGAGCAACATTGTCGCCAGGCGCATTTGAGCGACGGCGAGCAGGAAACCTTTATCGGGCTGGTACGCGAGGGCCTGGCCGGGTATACCTATCTGGAGTAGATACGAGCTACGAGCTACGAG
>NZ_DEXN01000025.1:11260-37598 GCF_002364155.1 Alcanivorax sp. UBA3183 | reverse complement strand
GCTACGCTCGATTGGATAGGGAATGTCTGGAAAGTTCCTCGGGCTTCGTCATTGCTACGAAGCCGCTGTAGGAGCGGCGCTTGAGCCGCGAACCTTGCGAAGCAAGGAAATCGCCCGCAGGGCGATCAGGCATTACAGCGCTCGACAGGTTTCAGAAAGAATGGCGGATAGCGTTAAGCTCTGTTGCCTCGCTGCGCTCGGTTCGCACCTCAAGCGGTGCTCCTACAGCGGCGTTGTAGCTAGCGGCTAGCAGCTCGTCACTCACAATTGATTTTTCCAAGCCAGCAAGGAGAACAAGATGCGTTATGAACTCTGTGCCAGCCAGGACCTCCCGCAAGGGAAAAGCCGTGCCATGGAAGCCGGTGGCAAGAAACTGGTGGTGTATCACCTGAGCGATGGTTTTTATGCCACTCAGGCCCGTTGTACGCATATGTTTGCGTCGCTGGGTAAGGGCAAGATTGTTGAAGACAAGTGTGTGCAGTGTCCGTTGCACCGTGCGCGGTTTGATATCCGTACCGGCGAAGTGACCGAGTGGGCCAACTTTCCCCCCGGTGTGCAGTTGTTGAATGTGGTGCGGGGCGAGAAAGCCCTGGAGACCTGGCCGGTCACGGAAGAAGACGGCCACCTGTTTGTGGAGATGTAATGGCAGCAAGGACTGAAGCCCAGCAACGGGCAACGCTGGAGCGGCTGGAAAAGTTCAGCCGTTTTACCGACAGCAGTATCGGTATCCCCTTTACCAAATTCCAGATCGGTGCCGAGGCCATTATCGGCCTGGTGCCGCTGGTGGGTGATGCCGCCGGGTTGGTGCTGTCCAGCTATGTGCTGATCGAAGCGCAGCGGGCCGGGGCCAGCAAGGGTGTGAAGTTGCGTATGCTGCGCAATATGGGCATCGATTTTCTCGGTGGTCTGTTGCCGGTGGTGGGCGATGCCTTTGATGCCATCTACAAGGCCAATACCCGAAATACCAGGCTGCTGAAGAATTATCTGGAAGAGCAGCTCGAAGTGGAGCCGCCCCCGCCTCCGTTCCCCTGGAAGACCCTGATCGGGTTGTCCATCCTGTTTGCCATTGTTACCGGTGGGCTGACGCTGATTTTCTGAAGTAATAGTTAATAATGAATAATTAATAACTGGCGAGATCCGCGCTTTTCATGATTTTTAACGCAAGAGGCCGCGCCCATAATCAGGGCGCGGCCTCTTTGCTTTATGGACCAAAGGTCTGTTTCGCGGCGTTATTAACTATTAACTGCTTTCAGTGCATTGCCTGCCCAAGCTTGTCCAGATAATGCCGCAGCCCACTATGCAGCGGTTCGTCCAGTTGTTCGCTTTGCGCCTGCATGTCATTGAGCCATTGGCCCTGGCGGTCGTTGTTGTGCCACTGGTGGTAGCAGTACACCTGTAGCAGAAAGCTTTGCAGGAAGGCGGGCTTTTCCAGGTCGCTGTCGTTGGCCAGGGGAATGCGGGGGAACAGTTCGTGGAGCTTGCGGGCGAAGGCACCGGAGGCCATGCCGATCTGTTGGCCGCCGGCGTTATGCACCGGGGTGCTCAGGTGGCCGCAACTGGGGGAGCGGGCTTTCAGTACAAAACCGCTGAGCGGTTCACTCATGCTGGCGGCCACATTTTCCAGGGCCTCGGTGACATCCTGTTGCGGGTTCTCCAAGCCTTTGACGCGCAGAGTATCGTCCACCTGCACGACCTGAATCGGTGGGCGCGGTACCGGCAGGCCGATGGCCACTTCCGGGCAGGTATCGCGAAAGCGCAGCAGGGGGCCGAGCTGGTGGACCAGGATGGCGTTGTGTTTGTGGTCGCCGTCGTAGCGGACCTTCTGGCCGAGCAGGCAGGCACTGACGCCCACCACCGGTTTCTGCCAGTCATGCTGTGGCAGGGTGAAGCCCATCTTTTCCAGCAAATCCGTTAGCATGGAACACCTCCCTTCTTCCCCGATAAAGGTGACCGAACATGCAGGGCGTTTTTCTCGACACCGATACCCTCAATCCCGACGAGATGGACTTCTCCGCCCTGGCGGCGTTGATGCCCTGGACCTTTCATCCGCTGACTCGCCCGCAAGATCGTCTGGCGCGTCTGGACGGTGCCCAGGTGGTCATCACCAACAAGGTGGTGCTGGATGCCGCCACCCTGAAAGCCTGCCCGTCCCTCAAGCTTATATGCATTTGTGCCACCGGTACCAATAATGTGGATCTGGACGCGGCCCGGGAGCTGGGCATTACGGTGTGCAATGTGAGCGGCTATGCACGGGCCTCGGTGGCCCAGCACACCCTGACGATGATGCTGTCTCTGGCCACGCGTTGGCATCACTACGACCAGGATGTGAAGGCCGGTGCCTGGAGTCGGGCGGAGCAGTTCTGTTTGCTCAATCACCCGATCATGGAACTGGCCGGCAAGACCCTGGGGCTGATCGGCCACGGGGATCTGGGCCGGGAGGTGGCGCGGCTGGCCGAGGCGCTGGGTATGCAGGTGTTGGTGGCGGAATCCTTTCAGCGCCACGGTGGCAAGTCCGGGCGGGTGTCGTTGGCGGAGCTGTTACCGCAGGCGGATGTGCTCAGCCTGCATTGCCCGCTGACAGCGCAGACCGACAAGCTGGTGAATGCCTCGTTTATGGCGCAGATGAAACCCGGTGCCTTGCTGATCAACACCGCCCGGGGTGGCCTTGTTGATGAACCGGCCCTGGCCGATGCCTTGCGCTCCGGCCACCTGGGCGGTGCCGGCCTGGACGTGCTCAGCAGCGAACCGCCACCGGCGGATCATCCGTTGCTGGCAGACGATATCCCCAACCTGATCATTACCCCGCACAACGCCTGGGGCACCCGGGAATGCCGACAGCGATTGCTGGACGGGGTGGTGGAGAACATCCGCCAGTGGCAGGCGGGCAGTGCGATTAACGTGGTGAATGCCCCTCCGTAGGAGCGTCGCTCGCGGCGCGATTCCTGGCCAGGATAAAAGCATTTTCACCACAGAGGACACAGAGATCACAGAGAAACCCTTTTCTTTTACTCAGTGAACTCTGTGGTAAATCGATCTTTTTTGAGGTTGGATCAACCCTTCTTCTTCAGCTGGCTGGCCAGCAGTTTGTCCATGCCTCGGAACAATGGCTGCGGCAGTTTGGTGGCCGGACCCGGCAGGGCGGCGAGCAGGACGCTGCCCAGTTTGCCCATGGGGCGGGCGATGCGGGCCGGGCGTTTTTCGCAGGCTTCGACGATCCAGCCGGCGGCTTTCTTCACGTGCATCATCGGCATGTATTTGTAGATGTCGGTGCGCGATGACATGGGCGTGCGCACCATGGGGAAGTACACCACCGTGGTGCTGATGCCCTGGTGGCCCATTTCCGCCTGCAGGGAACGGGTGAAGGATTCCAGCGCGCTCTTGCTGGCCAGGTAGGCGGAAAACAGGGGGATGGGCACCTGGGTGGAGAGGCTGGAAATATTCACCACATGGCCGTGGCCCTGTTCCAGAAAGCGCGGCAGCAGTTTCAGGGTCATTGCCACGGCGCCGATGTAGTTGAGCTGTACGGTGCGCTGATAGTCGTGCAGGCGATCCAGTGATTTTTCGATGGGGCGGCGGATGGAATGCGCGGCGTTATTCACCAGGGCATCAATGCGCGGCTGCTCTGCCAGAATGCGGGCGGCACAGGCGTCGATGGCCGCGTTGTCGCTGAGGTCGCAGGGATATATGAAGGCACAACCGCCGTCTGCCTCGATCATTTCCTGGACTTCCCGTAGCTGCTCTTCACGCCGTGCCACCAGGCACACCGTGGCGCCTCGGCGTGACATGATTTTCGCTGCCTCGGCACCGATGCCACTGGAGGCGCCGGTCAGTACAATGGTCTGGCCGTTAAGTTTCATGGTGTTCCCTTGTCTGTCGGTTGCAGCCTTGAGTGTGCGGCCGGTATCGGCAGGCGCCAATATCCGGAGGAACGAAAATGTGGTTCCAGAGAACATTGACATTATCCGCCAAACGCCGTGGTTGCCACCTGGTGAGCCGTGAGGTGCTGGAAGGCTTGCCGGAGCTGGCGGAGGTGAAGGTGGGGCTGCTGCATCTGTTTATCCAGCACACCTCCGCCTCGCTGACCATTAACGAAAATGCCGACCCGGATGTACGCGGCGATCTGGAGCGGCACCTGAATGTAATGGTGCCGGAAAACGCGCCTTACTATGAGCACACCCTGGAAGGCCCGGACGACATGCCCGCCCATATCAAGAGCGTACTGATCGGCCCGTCACTGAGCCTGCCAATCAGCAATGGCCAACTGGCGCTGGGCACCTGGCAGGGGATTTATCTCTGCGAGCACCGGGATCACGGCGGCGCGAGACGGGTGGTGGCGACGATTCAGGGGGAGTGATCGGCGGACGTTGCGACCAATTCATCTACAAGGCCCCTGTAGGAGCACCGCTTGAGGTGCGAACCGAGCGCAGCGAGGCGAGAAAAGTCTCAGCGATAGGCAGCCATATCTAGGAAGACCAGTGCCGTCAGGCAAGTCCTGATCGCCCTCTGGGCGATTCCTTGCTTCGCAAGGTTCGCGCCCTGGAAGGGCGCTCCTACAGCGGCTTCGTGGAGAAGTGTGTCAGTACCGAGTCGCGAGAAGCGAAATCCCATATCCCAGGTGCCTTTCACGACTCGCCTCTCGTGACTCGTAACGTTATTCAGCTACCCACTGCAGAAACTCCCGGCGTTCTTCCGGGGTGGCCTGCTTCCATTGGGCTTTGAGGGTGTCCAGGTAGCTGGCGGCGGGTGCCGGTTGTGCTGCTGCCGCTGCCGCAGCAGGCTCGGTCGGTGCCGGAGAGGCGCTTTGCTGGGGGGCGATGTTCTTGCTGGAGGCGGTGCTCACCTCTTCGCCGGTGATGGGAGCGAGGAAGCCGCGCTTGAGGATCAGGTTGGATTCCTTGGCCGCGACTTTTTCACCGGTGGCGGTGTTGATAGCCTGGCCGGTAAAGGAATCTTCCAGGGCGCGCGCCTCTTCCACGTTGGCCGGCTTGTCGTAATCCAGCTGCCATTTCTCGCCGGCCTTGCCATCGACGATGAAGTTGGCCGGGTTGGTTTTCACGATGTCGTGGTTGTCCGCATCCAGCTGCCACAGCTCCTTGTAGTAGGCGAGGATTTCGTAGCGGCCGGGGGCCAGCTTGAGTTCCTTGAAGTCGGTGGCGAAGAAGGTATTCACGCCATCCACTTCCTTGCCGTTGATGGTGAACACTTCGATTTCACTGGGCACCCGCACGGTCAGCACCTGGCTGTCGGACTTGGCGGGGCCATCATAGAGCTGGACCACCGGGCTGCGGGCACAGGCGGACAGGAACAGGGCGCAGAGGACGAGAGGTATAAGGCGCAGGGACAGCATGTTATCTCCTTGATTGGCCCACCAGTCTGGCGGGCCGTGGTGACAATATTGTGACAACTCAGAAGCCCCAGGTGTCGACCCGGGCAGGCGCCACGTTGCGATTCAGGGTGCTCAGGCCGCGGGCACAGCGCACGATCCACCAGATAGTAATCACTACCATCAGCAGCCAGCCGATAAAGGCCAGGGTGGTGATGCCGGCAATGACGCTGTAGAGCAGGCCTATCCAGAAGGTGCGGTACTGGAAGCGGAAGTGCTCACGCAGGGGCGGTGGTGCATCCCCGGCGTACAGGTGGGCAATGATAACTCCGGCAACGGCGGTCAGCCCACCGGTGATCAGCCCCACCAGGTGAAGTACATAAACCGCCCGGGCCATGCCCAGGGACGATGTTTGACTCATTGCGGATCTCCCTTGCTGCGATAGGTTTTCGCCGGGTTGGCAGGCTCGCTGTTGCTGGCATTACAGGTCTGCACGCAGGCGTCCTGTGTGTCGAAGGGCACGCTGCCCTTGCAGCCACCCCAGGTAAAGCTCTTGCAGCTGTCACTTTCCTGATCGTAGTAGTAACGCTGGAAAGCCGCCTTGCACATGCCGGTTTCCGGCGCCTGGTAACAGGCGTCCGGCAGGGTGTTGCCGGCCTCAGTACCGTTCTGACAGCCGGCCAGCAGGGTGATGAAGATCAGGGGAAAGAGCAGCCGCATGGTGTCGTCCTTGTGTTGATCAGCAACGGCCCAAACCGGCAAGGCCTTTCAATAAGGTGTCACTTTACTCTGTCGCGGGTGTGTTAGTCAGCCCGGCAGTGTTTCTGGTCTTTGGGCAGGGTGTCGCCGCGCAGGCGAATCACGGTCTTCTGCAGCAGCAGGTTGTTGGGCAGGGTGTAGCGGTGGCCCAACTCGTCCTGAACGGTGATGAAGATCAGCCCCATGTAACGGATCTGCCCGGTGACCGTGTTGTCGCCATCGAGCAGGCGGATGCGATCGCCCACCCGGTAGGGGGCGCTGAAGAACAGGATAATGGCGGCGGTGGTGTTGCTGAGCATGGACCAGCTGGCAAACAGGGCCACACCCAGCAGGGCCATCATCGATGTGGCGAACACCATCAGGCCGCTGCCGTTCAGGCCCCAGAGGATGCCGATGGACAGCAGAGCCAGTACCACACAGGCGCTGTTGATCACGACTGCCGTCTGGAAGATACGTGCCCGGCTGAAATCACGACGTCGGCCCAGGCGCCGGGTGGCGCCCCGCAGTAATACGGACAACAGCCAGGCCACCAGGATAACGGCAATTGTCAGGCCCCATTTCATTGCGCTGGATTCCATCTCTGCCTCAACCGTGTTTGCCGGAAACGAAGGGATTGTTGGCCCGCTCGTGGCCGATAGTGGACATGGGGCCGTGGCCGGGGATGAAGGATACATCGTCATCCAGGGTCAGCAACTTGTCCTTGATGGCCTGGACCAGGGTGTCGAAATCCCCCTTGGGGAAATCCGTGCGGCCGATGGAACCGTTGAACAGCACATCGCCGACCACCACCAGTTTGCTTTCCGGCTGGTAGAACACCACATGCCCCGGGGTGTGGCCCGGGCAGTGACGCACCTGGAGACGGGTTTCGCCCACGGTGACGGTGTCGCCTTCCTCGAGCCAGCGGTTCGGGGTGAACGGACGCGAGGCGGGAAAGCCCATCATCTGCGCCTGCTGGGGCAGCATGTCGATCCAGAACTGGTCGTCGGTGTGTGGCCCTTCGATGGGCAGATCCAGTTTTTCTGCGAGCTCGGCCACGGCGCCGATGTGGTCCAGGTGGGCGTGGGTGACGAGAATCTTTTCCGGCGTGCCGCCGACCTGCTGCAGGGCTTCCAGAATCTTGTCCAGATCGCCGCCGGGATCGACGATGGCCACCTTGTCGGTGGTGTCGCATTTCAGGAAGGAGCAGTTTTGCTGGAAGGGTGTGACCGGCAGGATGGCGTACTTCATGGCTGTCTATCGGGTAAAAAATGTGCCCGCAGTATAGCCGCAAACCGGGACCGGATTCATGCCTGAAGAGTAAAGCTACGAGCTACGCTCGTTGGATAGGGAACGGGTGGAAAGTTCCCAGGACCTCGGCATTTCTACAAAGCCGCTGTAGGAGCGGAGCTTGAGCCGCGAACCGGGCTTGCGTGGATATCGACCGCAGGGCGATCAGGCATTCCAGAGCTCGACAGGTTTCAGTAAGAACGGCTGACGTTCCCCCTGTTGCCTCGCTACGCTCGGTTCGCACCTCATACTCGCAGAGCACAGAGAGAGGTGCTCCTACATTCAATCGCGCCGCCAGCGACGCTCCTGCAGCGGCGTTGTAGCTAGCGGCTAGCAGCTCGTCGCTGGAGGCGAAGCCGTGCTGCTTTACCGCTTTTCCAGCACCACCGGCAAACCATCCTTGGGCATGATCAGCGGCACTTGCTGTACCGGCATTTCATAACCCGGTTTCAGGCTAACCTTGTAACGTTGCAGGAAGTGGAACAGGAAGGTCTTGGTCTGTAGTTCGGCAAAGTTCAGCCCCAGGCACTTGTGGTGGCCGCCACCGAAGGGAATCCACTGGTAAAAGTGTTTCTTGTGCTCGGCGCGTTCGTCGCTGAAACGTTCCGGGTCGAAGGTGTGCGGGTTGCTCCAATACTCTTCCATGTAATGGGTGAACAGGGGAGAGAGGTTGACCAGGGTGTTGCGCGGCAGGGTGTAGCCCTGGAAGGTCACTTCCTTGACGGTGCGGCGCGGGAAGGCGGTCAGCGGCGGGCGCATGCGCAGGGTTTCACGGAATACCCAGCTGGTTTTTTCCAGCTTGGCCAGGTCGTCGTAGTCGAGGCTGTCCTTGTCCAGGCTGGCCATTTCTTCGGCCAGCTGGTCCTGCCAGTGGGGATGCTGTGCCAGCAGATAGATGATGGAGCACAGTGTGCTGGTGGTGGTGTCGTGGGCAGCGAACAGCAGGAAGATCATGTGGTTCATCACGTCCTGATCGCTCAGGCCGCCTTCTTCTTCGGCGGCCTTGCACAGCTCGCTGAAGAAATCCGGGGTCTCGCTGGCCCGTTTCTGCGGGATCAGATCGGTGACGAATTTTTCCAGGTAGCGGCGTCCTGTCATGCCCCGGTGCCACAGGGTGCCCGGAATCGGCAGGCGCAATACCGCCAGGGAGGCATCCGCGGAGTCGATAAAGGATTTATTTACCTTGTCGGATTCCGGGCCCATGTCCAGGCCGAAGAAAATCTGCGCGCCCACATCCAGCAACAGTGCCTTGATATGGTCGAAGAAGCTTAGCGTTTCGCCAGTCTGCCAGGGCTGGATCTGGCTGCTGATATGGGCGTTCATGCGGTCCAGGTAGCTGGCCAGTGCCGGCTTCTTGAATGCCTGCTGCATGATGCGGCGATGGAATTTATGGTCGGCGAAATCACGCAGCATGAGCCCGTCGGTGAACAGCTTTTCCAGGAACGGGTTCCAGGCGGCGCGGCTGGAAAACACGTGCTCCGGGTCCTTGAGGACAAACTCGTTGGCCTCCGGCCCCAGCAGGGTTACGCCGCGTTGAAACAGCACCGATCCCTTGGAGACCAGACCGTATTTTTCGGCCCGCCGGGTGACCAGCTTGTGGTAGTCCTTGAGGAACGGGATGGTGTCGCCCAGTAACGGCGTACCATAATCCCCCGGAATATTGTCCAGCTTGCGTTGTGGCAGGCGCGGCAGGCGGGCGGCATCCTGCTGGGCGGTTTCCATGCTGCTGCTCATTGTCAGCTCTCCCGATAAACACGTTGTATAGCGTCAATGTACTGTGAGCATACTGTGGCGAACAGGGGGCTGTTGGCAGCGGTCAATCCGGGATGTGCTGTCCAGCCACTGTGGCATGGCTCGTGCTAGCATTGGCGCCATCAGCAAGGAGAACCCCTATGTCCAAGCCCGCGGCAGCCTTCGAGCCCCTGGCCCTGGCGGTGTTGACCGTCAGCGATACCCGTACCCCCGATAATGACACCTCCGGGGACCTGTTGGTCCAGCGGCTGGAAGAGGCTGGCCATCAGCTGCAGGCCCGCCAGATCGTCAAGGATGATATCTATCAACTGCGCATGGTGGTGTCCGAGTGGATCGCCGACGAGCGCATCCAGGGCATTATCACCACCGGCGGCACCGGCTTTTCCGGGCGCGACTCCACCCCGGAAGCCCTGGGTGTGTTGTTCGACAAGCACATTGAAGGCTTTGGCGAACTGTTCCGCCAGGTCAGCGTAGAGGACATCGGCTCGTCCACCATCCAGTCCCGTTGCCTGGCCGGTCTGGCCAATCGCACGGTGATCTTCTGCCTGCCCGGTTCCAACAATGCCTGCGCCACCGGCTGGGATCGCATCATTCGCGACCAGCTGGATGCCCGTCATCGGCCCTGCAACTTTGTCGCCCAGGTTCGGCGTTGAGGACGATGACAACGATGCAGCATGGAGGGATGTGCGGATGAGTTTGATGCCGGTAGAGGATGCCCTGGCGCGATTGCTGGACAGCGCAGCGCCGTTTGCCCGGGTCCAGGAGATTGCCCTCAATCAGGCCCGTGGCCAGTACCTGGCGCAGGATGTGATCTCCCGAGTGGATGTGCCGGCCTTTGATAATGCCGCCGTGGATGGCGTGGCACTGCGCTATGCGGACCTGGACGAGCCCGGTCTGACTCTGCCCATGCCGCTGCGTGTTGCCGCCGGTGACCCGCCGGGCACCCTGATGCCGGGGCAGGTGGCGCGCATCTTCACCGGCGCGCCAGTGCCTGCCGGGGCAGATACCGTATTGATGCAGGAAGACTGCGAAATCGCCGAAGGCCGGGTGCGGCTTCCGGCACAGGCGTCGGTCAGCGCCGGGCAGAATATTCGCCCGGCGGGCCAGGATGCCCGGCAGGATGAGGTGGTGATGCGTGCCGGTCAGCGCCTGACTCCCCAGGCGGCGGGGCTGATCGCCTCGGTGGGGGTGTCACGGGTGCGGGTGTATGCCCCCAGGGTGCTGGTGCTTACCAGCGGGGATGAACTGCAGGCGCCGGATGAAACGCCGTTGCCCGGCAAGATTTACGACAGCAATGGCCCGCAACTGGAGCAGCTGCTGATTCAGAGTGGCTTTGCCGAAGTGCGACGGGAGCATCTGCCGGATGACCCGGTCATTATCCACGCCTCCCTGACCCGTGCTCTCACCGACCCTCAGCAGCGCCCGGATGTGATTATCTCCACCGGCGGTGTGTCCGTGGGCGAGGAGGATCATCTACGGGCGGTGCTGGAGCAGCAAGGCAAGCTGGATTTCTGGCGTCTGGCGATCAAGCCGGGCAAGCCGTTCACCTACGGCAGTGTGGATGGCATCCCGTTTTTCGGTCTGCCCGGCAATCCGTCTGCGGTGCTGGTCTGTTACCTGATGCTGGTGTTGCCCACCTTGCGTCGTTGCTGTGGTGCTGAAAAAGTCTTGCCGGAACCCTTCCTGCTGCCGGCGGACTTTTCTGTCAAAAAGGCCGGCAAGCGACAGGAATATTTACGTGTTAGTTGCGTACAGAAGGACGGCAATCTGGTGCTGGAGAAACACCCCAATCAGAGTTCCGGCATGTTGAGTTCTGCGGTGTGGGCGGATGGGCTGGCGGTGGTGCCGGTGGGTGAAGTAGTCAAAGATGGATATTCTCTGGATTATTTTCCGTTTTCAGCCCTTATCGATGGCTAGGCGAAAAAGGGGGCAGCATTGTGCTGCCCCTCCTGTTCTTAATCGAAAAACACGGTCCCGTTATACAAAGAGCCGGTAGCTCCATCGATTGACAGGTTTCCTTCAATGGTTGTTATGAGGCCTCCGAAATCGATCGCTCCACCTGCGCTGCTGGCTTGCCCGCTTGCGTTAATCGAAATAGTGCCGCCCTGGCAGCTATAGCTGCCGGACAATGGCTGCGGGAAGTTGATTTGATGTGTGCCATAAAAGTTCACATCTGCTGTCATAGGTTCTGCAGGGAAAACGTGAACCTGACCCTCAGAGAAGTTGATTTGATTAATATTATTGGCATTCTCGTCCGTTGTAAGTAGCAGGCCGGAGCTAATAATATTCACCGCTTCGGTAAGAGAGTAGCTTTGGTTTAGCGGCGAGGCATTGATGTTGGTGTAAGTGCCCTCTTCAAATGCTTCGCATGGCGTGGGCTGGTAACCGTTAAGGGTAAAAGTATTGAATTTTACCAGGACCTCATCTTTGTTCGCTTTTTCTCTGGAAATAACGCGTAACCGGTAGTTGCCCTCTTCAAGATTCAACGCTGAAGTATCAAGCTGATAACTGGTGTCAAAGGACCAGCGAGAGTTTTCGATACGAATGATATCGTTTTCTGAGAGTCTTTCCAGGACATAGCGGTATTGTGCTTCTGAACCATCACTGCCTACTGAGAAGGCGATGGTTTCTCCGGTGTAAAATGTCTCGGAATCTGGCGAGAAGGTAACATTCAGCGTGTTCAGGTCTGCGGTTACGGGGGAAGAAATAGAGATTGCCAAGATGGCAATTGGGGCTGTCCAGAATTTTTTCATGATGCGTCCTTAAGATATTGTTGTTTGTATGAAATTCTTCCTATGAATTTCAGGAATAAGGTTGGCAGTAGATCTCTCGTGGGTCAATGCGCTTTTTTTTATATTGGTGGAATAGGTGTTCTGAGCAGTGTCGGGAGTATTTAGCTGAGTTTTCTGGACGGCAATCATTGTGGTTCACGCTAAGGTGGATGCTTAATTTATTCGCCGGCGGAACACTCCGGGCCTTCTCCCACCTGTATACTGGCCTGCAAATTGACGGAGCGAACAAATGACCCTGGAATCCACGCTGCTGGCGCGAGCCGATTCGACCTGCGAACTGTGCGGCGCCGGTGAGGCGCTGGCGGTGTATGCGGTGCCGCCGGAAGGGGATGGCACGGCGGCGCAGAGCGCCTTGTTGTGCGAAACCTGCAGTTTTCAGATCGACAATCCCGGCAACGAGGATATCAACCACTGGCGTTGTCTTAACGACAGCATGTGGAGCCAGGAGCCGGCGGTGCAGGTATTGGCCTGGCGTATGCTGACACGGTTGCGGGCGGAAGGCTGGCCCCAGGATCTGCTGGATATGCTCTATCTGGATGACGAGACGCTGGCCTGGGCTAAGGCCACCGGGGAAGGGCAAAGCGACGACGAAAAAGTCGAGCATCGCGACAGTAACGGTGCTGTGCTGGAAGCGGGTGATAGCGTCACCCTGATCAAGGATCTCAATGTGAAGGGCGCCAACTTCACCGCCAAGCGTGGCACACCAGTGCGTAATATCTCGCTGGTGCAGGATAACCCGGAACAGATAGAAGGTCGGGTGGAAGGTCAGCGGATTGTCATCCTCACCCAGTTTGTGAAAAAGAATTGATGCCACATTCCCTGATTCTCGGCGGTATCCGTTCCGGCAAGAGTTCGCTGGCGGAACGGTTGGTGTCGGAGCAACCCGATCCGGTGGTGTACGTGGCTACGGCCACCGCCGGGGATGGTGAAATGAGTGAGCGTATTCGTCGTCATCAGCGACGCCGTCCTGCCAGCTGGGGGCTGGTGGAAGAACCGGTGGAGCTGGGCAGTCTCTTGAATCGCCAGGCCACCTTGTCACCGCCGCCCTGCGTGCTGATTGATTGCATGAGTCTGTGGGTGAGTAATCTGCTGCATGCGGGCGATGCCCTGTTTGTGCGCGAAAAGGAAAATTTCCTGACGGCGTTGGCGGGCTATCCGGGTTCCGTGGTGATCGTCAGTAATGAGGTGGGGCTGGGGACGATCGGCATGGACCCGCTCACTCGCCGCTTTGCCGATGAGCTGGGCTGGTTGAATCAGGCCCTGGCGAAAAAGTGTGATCGGGTGGTGTTGTCGGTGGCGGGGCTCGCGCAGACGTTGAAGGGGGAGGCTCTTTTGTAGGAGCGCCGCTTGAGGCGCGAATCTCACCCGGTCAGGAATCGCCCTTGGGCGATGATGGCTTGTCGAACTGGACGGGTTTCTTCGGATAGTTCTGGCTTGCTGTGAAATTTTGTCGCCTCGCTACGCTCGGTTCGCGCCTCAAGCGGCGCTCCTCAGCGGCATGACGGCGGGTTAGTCCCCGTGCCTCACCAGACAACTCAAGGTGCCATGCTCGGTGTTATCAATGCGCACCTGCGAGCGGCAGGCGAAGGGGACCTGGAATCCGGCCATGGCTTTGCCCGGGCTTAGCCCCAGTACATGACTCAGCACCATACGGATAACGCCGCCGTGGCAGACCAGTAGCACTCTCTGACCTTGTAACGCCTGCTGCCATAGTGCCCAGGCATCACCGATGCGTTGATGGAAATCCTGAATGGTTTCGCCGTTCACCGGTGGGTGGTTTTCTGCATCGCGCCAGAAGTTGGCCTGGTGGTCGCCGTATTCGTCTGCTACCTGTTCCCGGGTTTTTCCTTCCCAGTCGCCGAAGCTGATCTCCTTGAAATCGTGGGCCACGGTAAAGGGAACGTTGATGGTCTCCGACAGGTGCGCGGCAAACTCCCGGCAGCGCAGCAGTGGTGAGGTGAGAATGTGATCCCACTGATCGTCCGCCTGAATGGCATCGCGCATTTGCTGCCAGCCCAGTTCGCTGAGCGGATCGTCCTTGTGACCGCGATACATGTGGCCACCGGCAGGTTCGCCGTGACGGATCAGATCAAACAGGGTGGTGGTCATGGTCTACTCCGCGTTGTTGACGCCGGCATCGGCAAAGGTGGCCATGCCGTTATGCAGGGCGCAGGCGCTGCGAATCACCGGCGCGGCCACCGCCGCACCGCTGCCTTCCCCCAGGCGCATGGACAGGTTGAGAACCGGCTCTGCGTTCAGGGCCTCGAGTAGCCGGGTGTGGCCGGGTTCCCGGGAGTGATGGGCGAACAACAGCCAGTCGCGCAGATCCGGCCGTAACCGTACGGCGGCCAGAGCGGCCACGGTGACAATGAAACCATCCACCAGCACGGGAATGCCACGGGCGGCACTGCCGATCAGGGCGCCTGCCAGGGCAGCAATTTCAAAACCGCCCAGGGAGGCCAGTACCACCAGCGGTTCCCGGTTGTCACCGTGCCGGGCCAGCGCCCGTTCAATCACCGTGACCTTGTGGCTGAGGCCCTCTGCGTCCAGGCCGGTGCCGGGCCCGGCCAGCGCCACCGCCGGCTCGGCCAGCAGGGCACAGGCCACGGCGCTGGCGCTGGTGGTGTTGCCGATGCCCATTTCGCCACCGATAAAAAGCTGGGCCTGCTGGTCTGCCGCACGCTGTGCCGCCCGGTCACCGGCGGCCAGGGCCTGTTCCAGTTGTGCTGTCGACATGGCGGCCTCACGGGCCAGGTTGGCGGTGCCGGCGGCGATGGCTTCATCCACCACGCCGTCGCTTGTGGGCGGCGGGGTGGCGGTGCCCAGGTTGATCACCTCCAGCCGCGCTTGCAGATGCCGGGCCATGACACTGATGGCAGCCCCGCCGGCAACAAAGTTGGCAATCATCTGCCCGGTGACTGCCTGAGGGAAAGCCGAAACTCCCTCTGCGCAGACGCCGTGGTCGGCGGCAAAGACGGCGATGCTGATGCGGTCGGCACCCGGTGTATCGGTGTTCTGGAGTGCAGCCAGATCAACCGCCAGTGCTTCCAGGCGACCCAGCGAACCGGCGGGTTTGGTGAGCTGGCCCTGGCGGGACAGGGCAGTTTCACGGTGCGTCTGACTGGGCGAAGGAATCGCTGTTTGCCAAGGGGAAGGCTGGGGCACGGAACACTCCCGAAAAGGACAGGGGCCGGAAAGCGGCAAATCCTCTGTCCTTGGCCTGAATGTGTCAAGTAAAGGCCCTTGTTGGCTTCCGATCTTTCCGTTGGAGCCTTGCTTGCAAGGCAAAGTGCTTGAAAACGATGATCGTAGACGTCGGCCCTTCGCCTTGCGAGCAAGGCTCCAACGGAGGGGGTATGAGTGGCGCTCAACTTCTCCTGAATTTTCCTCAAGCAACACGTATCCGTTTGCTTATTGCCGCCGCCGTTGGTAATTTCGCGCCACCTTCCGGTGCCCGCCTGTTCACACACAGACGGGTTAAACGGGAAGTCGGTGTGCTTTGTGGTGTTCGCAAAGCCAGTCCGACGCTGCCCCCGCAACGGTGATTGAGTGAATCGCGTTTCGTAGTGCCACTGTGCCAAAGCCCGAAAGGGTGCATGGGAAGGCGAACGCGCTGAGGTATTCCACCTCGCTCATCAGCCCGGAGACCGGCCAGAAGGTGAAACTTGGCGTCGCGGTGGGCGATGGCGGGGTGTAACGGTGCCGTCCGGTGCCGGTTATCCCTGTTGTGTCTCCGCGGCTGAATCCAGGCCGTGCGGGTGGGCACGGCAACAGGGGATCTCCTTCATGTCTTTGCGTTTTCTGGTGGCACCTGCCGCCCTGTCTTTGTCTGTCTTGCCGTTGGTGGTTCAGGCCGATACCTCCTCACCACAACAGGTCGCAATGCTGGATCCGGTGGTGGTAACCCCAGCCCTGGTGAGCCGAACCACGGAGGCGTCGCTGTCTTCTGTCACGGTGGTAGACGAGCAACAACTTCGCGATCAGCAGCCGGTGGACATAGCAGATATTCTGCGTGGTCAGCCCGGTGTGGATACCACCAGTAATGGTTCTTTCGGCAAGATTGCCAGCGTCTTCGTGCGGGGGGCATCCAGTGATGCGACCCTGCTGCTGGTGGACGGGGTGAGGTTGCGGTCCGCCACCGCCGGGAGCCCGGCCTGGCAATATCTGCCAACGGCCATGCTGGAGCGGGTGGAAGTGGTTCGTGGCCCTCGCGGTTCCCTGTACGGTGCTGATGCGGTGGGTGGTGTGGTGCAGCTATTTACCCGCGATGATGGCAGCTGGCTGGATTTCGGCGCCGGCAGTTTCGGCACCATGAATGCCGGTGCCGGTGTTTCCGGCGAGCAGGGTGGCACCCGTTATACTCTGGGCATCAATCGCTTCCGCACTAATGGCATCGAGCTGCGCGAAGACAGTGAAGAGCGCGGCTACGACAACACCGCCGGCATTGCCAAAATCAGCCACCGGTTTGGCGACCGTGGTGAAATCGGTGTGTTCGGTTTTCATACCCAGGGCAATACGGAATTTGAAGGCAGCACGCCGGCAGACGATCGAAATATCGACTACGCGCTGGAGGTGGCAGGGTTGAAAGGTGAGGTAATGCTCACCGATGGCTGGCAGACCAAGGTGCTGATCAGCCAGGCCAAGGACGAAAGCGAAGACTTTGCCAATGACGTCAGTAACGGCGTTTTCGATACCCGCACCCGTACCGTCAATTGGCAGAATGTGTTCGCGGCCGGGGCCCATCAGTTTGTGCTGGGTGGCGAATACCTGCGTGACGAGATCACTAGCAGCAACGAGTACGACGTGACGGACCGGGACAACAAGGCCGCTTTCGGTCAGGCTTTGTTGCACTTTGGCGCGCTGGATCTGCAAGGCAGCCTGCGCCATGACGATAACGATGCCTACGGCAGCAAGGTGACCGGGGCTGCGGCCCTGGGCTACAAGCTGGATACGGTTCACCGGGTACGGGTGAGCTATGGCACGGCCTTCAAGGCGCCCACCTTCAACGATCTTTATTTCCCGGATTCACCGCCCTTTTTCTTCAGTAACCCGAACCTGAAACCGGAGTCCTCGGAAACCGGTGAGCTGGGTGTTCGCGCACAGTACCAACACTGGTTCTGGGATGCGGCGGTGTACCGCACCAATATTGATGACCTGATCGCCTACGATGGCAGCAAGGGCTCCTCGTTCAATGTGAACAAGGCCCGCATCGAAGGGGCGGAGCTAGCCCTGGGCATGGACTGGCAGGAGTGGCAGGTGCGGGTGGCTTTCTCCGCCCTGAAACCGGAAGACCGGGATACTGATACGTTGATTGCTCGTCGTGCCCAGCGTCTGGGCCGGCTGGATGTGGATCGTCGCATCGGCACCGTGACCCTGGGTGGCACCGCCAGTTTCCAGGGGCACAGGTACAATGATGCTGCCAACACCCAGCGGCTTTCCGGGTTCGGCCTGTTTGATCTGCGTGCCGGCTGGCAGTTTGCGCCGAACTGGTCCACCCGGCTGACAATGAAAAACGTGCTCGACAAGGAGTATGCCACCGCGCAGAACTTCAGTGGCTGGAACTATCTCAACGCCGGGCGTTCCGTAATGGTAAGCCTGCGTTACGATGTGCAGTAACTGAAACACGGAGTCCGCCATGCCCCCAGCCCGTCTGTTATCGCTTTGTCTTCCCCTGTTGGCAGTCATGCTGTGTCTGGGGAGCGGGCTGGCCCGGGCACAGGTCTGTGTCACCGACGATACAGATCGACAGGTCTGTCTGGAGCAGCCGGCCAGTCGCATCATTGCTCTGTCCCCTGGTGCCACCGAGTTGCTGTTCGCTGCCGGTGCCGGCGAGCAGGTGGTGGGAGCGGTGAGCTTCAGTGATTATCCGCCGGCGGCGGAAAAACTGCCGCGGGTGGGCAGCTACAAACGGCTGGATCTGGAAGCGGTGCTGGCGTTGAAGCCGGATCTGATCGTTGCCTGGCGCAGTGGTAATCCCATGGAACAGGTCGAGCGCCTGCAGGCCATGGGCGTGCCGGTGTATCACAGCGAACCCCGCCGTTTTGACGACATCAGCACTACTCTGGAACGCCTGGCGGTGCTGGCCGGGACCGAAGCGGTGGGCCAGGGGGCGGCCGATGCTTTGCGCAGTGGCATGGACTCCCTGCGCCAGCGCTATGCGGAGGCGGCACCGGTGACGGTGTTTTACCAGGTCTGGGAAGAGCCGCTGATGACCGTTAACAACGAGCATCTGATCAGCGAGGCGATCCAGATCTGCGGTGGCGTGAATGTGTTCGGGGAGTTGGCATCCCTGGCTCCCAAGATTAGCCGTGAAGCGGTGCTTGCCAAGGACCCGGAGGTGATCATCGCCGGTGGCATGGGTGAGGATGATCCCGCCTGGCTGGATCCCTGGAAACAGTTTTCCTCCCTGCGTGCTGTGCAGCAGAACAACCTGTTCTTTGTGGCGCCCTCCACCTTGCAGCGGCCCACGCCACAGATGCTGGCCGGCACTCGCACCCTGTGCAGCCATCTCGACACCGTGCGCGCCCGTGATTAGCCGCCGAGCTGTCTCTTCCCTGCTGATGCTGGCGGCACTGGGTGCGCTGGCATTGCTGGTGGCGGTGACTGTGGGCAGTGTCTCCATGAGCCTCACGGAGTTGTGGATGGCAGTTGCCGGGCGGGGCGATCCCTTGTTTGGCGAATTGGTATTTTCCCTGCGATTACCTCGAGCCATGGCGGCGTTTGCCACCGGTGGCCTGCTGGCACTGGCCGGTGCCCTGATGCAGGTGCTGTTGCGCAACCCGCTGGCCGATCCCTATGTGCTGGGCATCTCCGGCGGTGCGGCGGTGGGGGCGCTGGCGTCCATGTTGCTGGGTCTGGGTACGGCGATGGTGTCCGGCTCCGCTTTTGCCGGTGCCCTGCTGTCCACCCTGCTGGTCTTTGGTCTCGCCCAGGGGCGGGGTAGCTGGACGCCGACTCGCTTGCTGCTCACCGGCGTGGTCATCGCCGCCGGCTGGGGGGCAGTGATTACCTTCATGCTGTCGCTGAGCCCGGCGGACCGCTTGCCCGGCATGCTCTACTGGTTGATGGGCGACCTGAGTTACGCCCGCTCGCCGTGGCTGGCCTGGCTGGTGTTGATCCCGGTGCTGATTGTCACGCTGCCGCTGGGGCGCAGCCTCAATGTGCTGGCCCGGGGGCCATTACAGGCGGCGGCTCTGGGGGTGGCAGTGAAGCCGCTGGCCTGGCTGGTCTATGGGCTGGCCAGCCTGCTGACGGCGGTGGCGGTGACCACCGCCGGCAGTGTGGGCTTTGTGGGGCTGATCGTGCCGCATATGCTGCGGCTGGTGCTGGGCAATGATCAGCGCATCATTCTGCCGGCCAGTGTCATGGCCGGCGGCGCCTTGCTGACCATCGCCGATACCCTGGCGCGAACCCTGATGGCGCCGGAGCAGTTGCCGGTGGGTGTGATCACCGCCCTGCTCGGGGTGCCCACTTTCCTCTTCCTGCTGTATCGGAGTCGGTGATGGCGATTCTCGAAGCCAGCAATATGGTGGTCGATATTCCCGGCCGTTCGGCAGGCCAGCCCTTTACCGCGCGGATTCTGCCGGGCCAGCGCTGGGGCGTGCTGGGTCCCAATGGCGCGGGCAAGTCCACACTGCTGCATACCCTGGCGGGGTTAAGGCCGCCGCGTAGTGGCCAGGTGTTGCTGGATGGCGAATGCCTGACTCAACTGCGCCGCCGGCAACTGGCGCAAAAAATGGCGGTGGTGTTTCAGGAACGTCAGGACAGTTTCCCAGCCACGGTGCAGGAAACCGTGTTGATTGGCCGTCATCCTTTTCTTTCCCCCTGGCAGCGGGAAAGTGGCAGTGATCTTCGTCTGGCCAATCAGGCCATGGATGCCCTGTCCCTGCGTCTGCTCAGCGATCGGCTGGTCAGCACCCTGTCCGGGGGCGAGCGCCAGCGGGTAGCCATCGCCACGGCCCTGACCCAGCAGCCGGCCATCTGGCTGGCAGACGAGCCCACCAATCATCTGGATCTGCATCATCAGGTAGCGGTGATGGAGCTGCTGCACCGCCAGGCGGAGCAGGGCGCGGCAGTGTTCATGTGCCTGCATGATCTGAATCTGGCGGCCCGCTGGTGTGACCATTTGCTACTGCTCTATCCCGATGGCGAGCTGTGCTTCGGGCCCGCCAAGACCATGCTGGTGCCAGAGGCGCTGGAGCGACTTTATGACCAGAAGCTCAGTGTGGGGCAGATCAACGGCGCGCCGGTGTTTGTGCCGGGGTGAAAACTGTTAATAGGCTGTAGGAGCTATGCTTGCATGGCGAACCTGCTTGCGCAGATCGCTCGCCAGTTCGCCATGCAAGCATAGCTCCTACGGAGTGAGCCTTCAGAAGACATGTCTTCTTAATTGCCCAGATTAATAACGAAATTCAAAAGCGTTGAGAAAAGAACCAAAAAATGGAAAACAGTATGAAACCGGATCCTAAAAGTCCTGAGCGTCATGCCTGGCGGATGGAAAAGAAACAGCAAATCATGCGTGAGCGGATTGCCAATGCGGACAAGGACCAGGGGATCCTTCTGGTGCTTACCGGCCCCGGCAAGGGCAAGAGCAGTTCCGGGTTCGGTATGCTGGCCCGGGCTCTGGGGCATGGTATGAAGGTGGGGGTGGTGCAGTTTATCAAGGGCGCGTTCAGTACCGGCGAGGAAGCCTTTTTTCGTGATCTGCCCGGCGTGGATTATCACGTCATGGGCGAGGGGTATACCTGGGACACCCAGGACCGGGAAAAGGATGTGGCCGCCGCCAGTGCCGCCTGGGATATCGCCAAAAAAATGTTGCAGGACGACAGCTATCACATGGTGTTGCTGGATGAACTGAACATCGCGTTGCGTTACGAGTATCTGGATCTGGATACCGTGCTCGACGATCTGCAAAACCGCCCCGCCATGCAGCACGCCGTTGTCACTGGTCGCTATGCACCAAAGGAACTGATTGAACTCGCCGACACCGTCACCGAGATGAAAGTGGTGAAGCATGCGTTCACGGATCTTGGGGTAAAGGCGCAGAAGGGCGTTGAACTTTAGTGAATAGTTAACAGTGAATAGTTAATAGCGAAAACAAAACGATGGCTGGTCGTTCGTCGATAACGCTGATGGTTCAGGGGTGCACCTCCGACGCCGGGAAAAGTACGGTTGTTGCTGCGTTGTGTCGGTGGTTTGCGCAGCGCGGGTATTCGGTGGCGCCGTTCAAGCCGCAGAATATGGCGTTGAACAGTGCGGTAACTGTGGACGGCGGGGAGATTGGTCGTTCTACGGCATTGCAGGCGTTGGCCTGCGGGATTGAGCCGCACAGTGATATGAATCCGGTGCTGCTAAAGCCGCAGACCGATATGGGCGCCCAGGTGATACTCCGTGGCCAGGTACTGGGCAACATGCAGGCGCTGGATTATCACGCCTACAAGGACACCGCTCGTGAGGCGGTGCTGGCGGCCTGGACGGATCTGTCGAACCGCTATGAGGTGATTATTGCCGAAGGGGCGGGCAGCCCGGCGGAAATCAATCTGCGTGAAAACGATATCGCCAATATGGGCTTTGCCGAAATGGTGGATTGCCCGGTGATTCTGGTGGCGGATATTGATCGCGGCGGCGTGTTTGCCCATCTCACCGGAACACTGGCGCTTCTCTCCGACACAGAGCAGCAACGCACCCTGGGCTTTGTCATCAACCGGTTTCGTGGTGATCTGTCTCTATTGCAGGGTGGGCTGGACTGGTTGGAGGAGCGCACCGGCAAACCGGTATTTGGGGTGCTGCCTTACCTGCATGGCCTGACCCTGGATGCGGAAGACGCGGTAGCCGAGCAGGGTGATCATGACGCTGGTGCGCTCAAGGTGGTGGTGCCCTTGCTGCCGCGCATGAGCAATCACAATGATTTTGATCCTTTGCGCCTGCATCCCCAGGTCGACCTTCGCTTTGTGAAAATGGGCGAGAGCTGGCCGGCGGCAGACCTGGTGATCCTCCCCGGCAGTAAGGCGACCCGCGCCGATCTGGCCTTCCTGCGTGAGCAGGGCTGGGACTCGCAGATCGAAAAACATCTGCGTTACGGCGGCAAGCTGCTGGGTATCTGTGGGGGCTTTCAGATGTTGGGGGACCGGGTTGACGATCCTGACGGGCTGGAAAGCAATGCCGGCAGTAGTACTGGCCTGGGTTGGTTGGCCATGACCACACGGCTGATTGCCGGCAAGCAGCTGCGTAATGTACAGGGCGTTTTTCTCCCTGCTGATACTGCCATTCATGGCTATGAGATTCACAACGGCGTTAGTGAAGGATCGGCGTTGTTGCGGCCCATGCTGCAATTGGGGGAACGTAACGAGGGCGCCATCAGCGACGATGGTCAGGTCATGGGCTGTTACCTACATGGCCTGTTCGATCGTGCCGAGGCCTGCAACGGGATACTGCAATGGGCGGGACTTCGTGGTGAGCGGGCGGTGGATTACGATGATCATCGACAGAAGGATCTGGACCGGCTGGCAGATTTGATCGAGGAACATCTGGATACAGAGAGACTGCTATCCGTGCTGTGAGTTGGTCCTGAAAGACAGGGCCGGGAGAGAGCTCCTCCCGGCCCGAGAGACATTATTCCATCGGGTTAACGCATTCCGCCCGTGTCGGTTCCAGCTTGCAGCGAACCTTTCTGAGCAGGCCCATCATCGATTTGTCGTAGACGCCGTCCTTAGTCAGAGCGACTCGCGCTTCACGCATCATCTCGTCATAGCGCAACTTGTCCGCGTCCGGGATCCGGATCCACCACTTATCATCAACTTCGTTGCTGGCGTTCTCAATCAGGCGCATGGCACGGTCAAATTGGCCATACATGAATTCCCGGGACTGCTGGGCATAATCCGCCGGGAACTTGTCCTTCTTGAGAATGATCTGGGCACTGAGCTGGCCGAGGGTGTAATCCAGGATGCCGCCATCCGGCGCCATGCCCTTGTATAGCTCGAGCGCAGAGAAGCCCATGATCGGTGCAAAACAGATATCCACAGAACCATTATTGAAGCGGGTGGAAAAGTTGGTGATGTCTGACATCACCGGTGACATGCCCACCCGGGATGCCATGCTTGCCTGGGCACTGTCATATTCAAGCACCGCAATGGATTTGCCTGACAGCTCTTCAACGGTATCCAATTCCTGATCTTTCAGAAAAAGAAAGGCTGCACCCATGGGAACAACACCGCCTACTTCATAGGGGCCGGAAATCATCTGTTTGTTGATGGATGGCGTGTTGCTGGCAATGACGGAAATGACTGTTTTCATCGCGTCGTAGCTGGGGATGGCGCCGATGGAGTCCATGCTGCCAGTGAAGCTGTTGAACTGACGGCCACGGATACCGGTAAGAACCGCTGCATCGCATTGCCCGGCTTTCAGGTCTTCAGCAGCGATCTTTTCATCGGTGAAGGGTTTCAGTTCCACATCCACGCCCCATGCAACGGCGGCGGTCTTGTAGTCCTTCATGATGTTATAGATGTCGCCGTTGGCGCCGATGATGTCGAAAACACAGAATTTTCGTTTTTCCAGCGCATGAGCGGAAAGGGAAATACTCGAAAGCAAAGCGGAAAGAATTAGTATCGTTATGTAGCGCATGACGCTCTCCCGTGAAACACAGAAATATCAAAGAGCATCGATCCTATTTGGGCGCTGAGTATACATTCAATATGGCTTTACAAAATTGTGCACAATCCACAACAAGAAGCTGAAGTAAGCCGGGGCAGGGAGTCATTTTGTTAAAAAAGAAGGGAGAAAACGGCAAGATTTTCACCTTGCTTTCACTGTCAGGTTAGTCCTGGGGGAGCAAGGGACAATAAAAAAGGCGCCAGAGGCGCCTTTTTTGCGGGAGGTGCAGACCTTAGTGGTCGTGACCTTCCGGGCCGTGTACGTGGCCGTGTTCTTTCTCTTCGTCGGAGGCTTCACGCACCTCGGTGACTTCCACGGCGAAGTTCAGGGTTTCACCTGCCAGCGGGTGGTTGCCATCAACGGTCACTTCCTCACCTTCCACAGCAGTGATGGTGAAGATGCGAGGACCGGCTTCAGTCTGAGCCTGGAACTGCATGCCCGGCTGCAGATTCTCTTCGTTGCCTTCGAAGGCGGTTTTCGGCACTTGCTGGATCAGCTGCTCGTGACGCTCGCCATAGCCTTCTTCCGGGGTGACGGTTACGTCCAGCTTGTCACCGGCAGCCTTGCCCACCAGGGCGTTTTCCAGGCCGGGGATGATGTTGCCAGCGCCGTGCAGGTAGGCCAGGGGCTCGCCACGCTCGATAGAAGAATCAATGGTCTCGCCGGTTTTGTTAGTGAGCGTGTAGTGGATAGACACTACGGAGTTTTCTGAAATTTGCATGGAAACCCTTTAGGGGTAGATGAATTCGGAATGAAGGGGGTATGGCGGACATGGCGTTTCATGGTCCGGCAGCGCCCCGCATTCAGGTCGGCGAACATTCTAACAAGACCGACAAGGGCCTGACCAACCGGAGCCAGTCCCGGCCGACGGGCGTGGGGTAGCCATCAGGGGCTGGGGAGCCACGAAGGGCTCCACAGGAGGGCGGAACCGGGAGGTTATTGCCCGAGTAAGCGCTGGTTCCCCGGCTTGGCCCCGCATTTGCTACAGTACCGCCATGGCCGCTGACACTTTCACTGACAATCCGCTACTGCAGGACCGTTTCGGCCGCACTATCGACTATGTGCGGCTGTCGGTGACGGATCGCTGTGATTTCCGCTGTGTGTACTGCATGGCGGAGGATATGACCTTTGTGCCCCGGGCCCAGGTACTGACTCTGGAGGAGATGGGGCGGCTGGGGCGGGTTCTGGTGTCGCTGGGGGTAAGGCGAATCCGACTTACCGGTGGCGAGCCGTTGGTGCGCCGTAACGTGGCGCATCTGGTGCGTGGTCTTGGTGCACTTCCGGGTCTGGATGAACTGAATATGACCACCAACGGCGCCGGACTGGGCCGTTTTGCCGGTGAATTGAAGGCCGGTGGGCTGGATCGGCTCAATATCAGCCTGGATTCCCTGGATCCGCAGCGGTTTCGGGCCCTCACGCGCACCGGCGATTTGAGCAAGGTTCTGGCGGGGATCGAGGCGGCCCGCCGGGCCGGTTTCCGCCGTATCAAGCTGAACAGCGTGATCCTGCGCGGACGCAATCAGGATGAGGTGCCGGCACTGGTGGATTTCGCCCTGGCGCGGGGGCTGGATATCTCCTTTATCGAGGAAATGCCCCTGGGGGCCATCAGTGAACATGATCGGGCGCTGGAGTTTGTCTCCTCCGAAGCGTTACGGGATCAGCTCTCTGAGCGCCTGACCCTGGTGCCCATGGCGGACAAAACCGGCGGGCCCTCCCGCTACTGGCAGGTGCCGGGCAGTGACAGCCGCATCGGGTTTATCTCTCCCCACTCACAAAATTTTTGCCATTTGTGTAATCGGGTGCGAATTACCGCCGAGGGCCGTATGCTTCTGTGCCTGGGGCACGAGCACAGTGTGGACCTGCGGGCAGTACTGCGGGCGCACCCCACGGAGGATGCCCCCCTGCGTCAGGCAATCATTGATGCCATGGCCATCAAACCGGAGCGGCACGACTTCAATCTGGCACCGGGCGAGCAACTGGTACGGTTCATGAATATGACCGGTGGTTAGTCGCCGCCTTCGTCCCCCTTCAAGGCAGAGGGGATGCTCCAGAAAGCCTTTAGTATGTAGCGTGCAAATATGCTGCGTGTAGCGTGAATGCGTAACCAAGCGAGAGACCATGAAATCCCTTCCTGAACTCTTTACCAACAACGAGCAGTGGCGTCATGACATCGAGGAGGAGCATCCTGGGTTCTTCAAGGCGCTGGGCGAGCAGCAGAGCCCACAGTATTTGTGGATTGGCTGCGCGGATTCCCGCGTGCCTGCCAATGAGGTGGTCGGGCTGATGCCCGGTGAGCTGTTCGTGCATCGCAATGTGGCCAACCTGGTGAACCACACCGACCTGAACCTGCTGTCGGTGCTGCAATTTGCCGTAGACGTGTTGAAGGTGAAGCACATCATGGTGGTGGGCCACTATGGCTGCGGCGGGGTAAAGGCTTCCATGGAAGATGTACCCCATGGCCTGATCGACAATTGGCTGCGGCAGGTACGTGAGCTGTATCTGCGCAACCGCAAGCACCTGGTCAAGCTGCCGGATGACAAGGCCCAACTGGATCGCATGTGCGAGCTGAATGTGGCGCGTCAGGTGATCAATGTGTCCAACACTACCGTGGTCCAGGAAGCCTGGCGCCGCGATCAGCCACTGACGATCCATGGCTGGATTTACGGTATCGGCGATGGCCGCCTGCGTGACCTGGATATCCAGATCCAGAACAACAAGGAACTGCGGGTTCTGGAAAACGAGGAATACGACAACACCTCGGCATAAGGGGTCCTGTAGGGTGCCACTGAGCCTGAGG
>NZ_DEXN01000025.1:7291-11205 GCF_002364155.1 Alcanivorax sp. UBA3183 | reverse complement strand
CCTCAGGCTCAGTGGCACCCTACGCAAGATTGCTGCCTTCGGGTTTTTCAGAATCAGAAATGGATCCCGGCCACCAGCGATGCTTCCTCCGGATCACCACCCGCCGCCCGCGTCCTGTCGGCGGTATCACCGTATTGTTTTTCCCAATGAATGCCGATGTAGGGGGCCAGCTCCCGGCGGATTTCGTAGCGCAGCCGCAGGCCGGATTCAATGGCGACCAGACCGTCGCCGATCCCCAGGTCGTCATCGTCCTTGCCGTAGAAGCTGGCTTCCACCTCCGGTACCAGCGCCAGACGCTGGCTCAACATCAGCTCGTATTCCACTTCCAGACGCAATTCGCTGAGGTTGTCTTCACCCAGGAATAACTGGGCGTCGAGCTCGAACCAGTAGGGCGCCAGGCCCTGAATGCCCAGGCTGGCCCAGTCCCGGTTGGGATTGTCCGGTTGCCAGTCCCGGCGCCAGCCCAGTTGCCAGTCCCAGTAGGGGGCGAAGGCATGGCTCCAGGCGAGTCGTGTTTCGGCGCTTTCCGTGCCGGCGTCTTCGTCGTGGTGTTCCGGGTCCATCAGCCGTTCGCCTTCCGTGGACAGGTAAAGCTTGTTCAGGTCGCCGCCATACCAGGCGTTGGCATCCCAGCCCAGCACCGTGCCTTCGTCACTGTCACGCAGCTCAAGCTGGTCCACCAGCACTTTGCTGAAGCGGGGCGGGTGTTCGCTCATGGACCAGGCCGGCGTGGCGGCGGTCATGGCTGTCAGGGCGCTGAACAGAAAGGTCGATGTTTTCATCATGCGTCCTCCCCGTGAGCGCCATGGTGTGAGTGGTTGCCGTCCGTTGGAGCGTCGACCACGCGGACTTCCCGGAACATGCCAGCGTCCATGTGGTAGAGCAGGTGGCAGTGATAGGCCCAGCGGCCCAGGGTATCGGCGCGCACCAGGTAGCTGAGTTTCTCACCGGGTTTCACGGTGACGGTGTGTTTGCGCAGCAGCTTGCCATTGCCCACTTCCAGATCACTCCACAGCCCATGCAGGTGGATGGGGTGGGTCATCATGGTGTCGTTGACCAGGGTGATGCGAACCCGTTCGTTGTGATACAGCTCCAGCGGTACGGCATCGGCAAATGGAATACTGTTGAAGCTCCACATGTAGCGGGACATGTTGCCGGTCAGGTGCAGCACAATTTCCCGGTCCGGGTGCAGGCTGTCTGGTGGGCCGTCCTCAGTTTCCATGTCCGAATAGGTGAGTACTTTCCAGTCCCGGTCGCGCAGGCCGATGCCCGGGTCGGCGAGCATCGCGCCGGGGGCCATGGCGCGCATGTCCACGCCGGGGCCGTATTCAGTGGCAGCATGCTCGGTGGCACTGTTTCTGGGCGGCAGGTCCGGGTTGTCTGGATCTTCCGCGAAGGGAACGGCGTCGGTGTGATCCATGCCGTTCATGCTGTGATTCATCTGCCCATGGTCCATGCTGCTCATCGTCATGGTGTCATGGTCCATGCCTGTATGGCTGTCGCCGTGTTGCATGGCACCCATGCCCATCTCGGTATGGCCCAACAGCGGCGGCGGATCCATCTCCGGCACCGGGGCGACCATGGTCGGGTCGGGTGTCAGGGTGCCACGGGCAAAGCCGCTGCGGTCGATACTCTGGGCAAACAGGGTGTAGGCCCGATCCGCTTTGGGTTCCACGATCACATCCAGGGTTTCAGCCACGCCCAGGCGCACCTCGTGGAAGGGCACCGGTTTGACCGGCTGGCCATCCATGGCGATCACGGTCATGTCCAGGCCGGGAATGCGGATATCGAAAAAGGTCATGGCGCTGGCGTTGATGAAGCGCAGGCGGAGGCGTTCACCCGGATTGAACTGGCAGGTCCAGTTGCCGTTGGGGCTCTGGCCATTCATCAGGTAGGTGTAGGTGTAACCGGTCACGTCGGCCAGGTCCCGGTCGCTCATGCGCATGGTGTTCCACATATGGCGATCCTTGAGGGTCTGGATCACGCCCTTGTCGCGGAAATCGCGCAGGGTGTCGAACACGGTGCGTTCGTTGAAATTGTAGTAGTGGCTGAGCTTTTTCAGGGTGGCGAAGATGTGGTTCGGGTCCTCGTCACTCCAGTCTGACAACACGATGACCTGGTCCCTGTCCGCGGCATGGGGCTCCGGGTTTTTCGGATCAATGATGATGGAACCGTAGAGTCCGGTCTGTTCCTGAAAGCCGGAATGGCTGTGATACCAGTAGGTGCCGTTCTGCTTGATCGGAAAGCGGTAGGTAAAGGTTTCTCCCGGTTTGATGCCATCAAATGACAGCCCCGGTACGCCGTCCATTTCAAACGGCAGCAGCAGGCCATGCCAGTGGATGGAGCTGGTTTCCGGCAGCAGGTTGGTGACCTTGAGGGTGACGGTATCGCCTTCGCGCCAGCGCAGTGTGGGGCCGGGGACGATGCCATTGATGGTGGTTGCCGGCCGGGTCTTGCCGGTGATGTTGACGTCGGCGCCACCCAGAGTCAGGTGGAAGGTGTCACCGGTAAGCGTGGGGGCGCCGGTGTGGCCCTGACGGGCCAGCAGCTGGGCGGATGTCAGACCCAGCCCCAGACCAGTGGCTCCGAGCGCCAGGCCCTGCACGAAACGGCGTCGTGGCAGGGAAAACGGGGGTGCGGTTTTCATGATGGATCTCCTGATTGTTTGAGTGGAACAGCGAACTCAAACAGTCAGGGACGGTGGCCGTAACGGCAGGTGGTGGATGCCATCGTGAAGGCCGGTCTCCAGGCTGGGGTGCCAGGGGCGCTCGGGGATATCCGCCTGCCCGCTGAACAGGGCGACGGTGGTGGCACTGATCTGGCACAGGGTCAGGCACTGGCAACCGTCATCCTGGGGGCAGTGCTGGCTGTCGCCATGGTCGGGCTGTGCCATGTCAGCATGGTGATGGCAATGGGGCTGGGGGGCGGTATCCAGATGGCTCAAGGAAACCTGCGCAGACACACTGCTTGTCACCACCAGCATCAGGGTGGCAAGCAGTCCGGCCAGCAAGGACCGGTAATCGAGGCGCAGATATTGTTTCATGGAACCATTATTAACCTCGGTGCTACCCCAAGGTCAAAGAGGAAATTAAAGGATGCCTGACGTCACGCTGCCTGCCACACCACACTCGCGGCGATGACGACCAGCAACACGGCGGTGCCTTTTTCCACCCAGTGATGGTGGGCCCGCAGCCACGGCAGAAAACGGCTTCGGCCCAGCAATACGGCCACCAGTACATACCAGCCGCCATCGATGAACATGGAGGTCAGCACCATCTGGATGCGGGCGGCCTGGGCCATGTCCGTCTGCAGGAACTGGCTGAACAGGGCGAGGAAAAACAGGGCCACTTTCGGATTCAGGAACGCCACCAGAAAGCCGTCGCGGGCAGCGCCATGCAGGACGTTGAATTGGCTGGAGTTATCCATGGGCGCCAGCGGTTGCTTGCCCGCCTGCCAGCTTTTCCAGGCCATCCACAGCAGGAACAAGGCGCCACTCAGGCTGAAGAATAATTCCAGTGACGGGTAGCGGTGGAACAGTACCGCCAGCCCGGTGACGGTGGCGGTGGCCCAGATACCGATTCCCAGGGCATGGGTAACCCCGGCGATGGCCCCGGCTCGGGGACCGCCATGGAGGGTGTGGCGGGTGATCACCGCCAGGCTGATGCCGGGCGCCATGGCACCCAGGGCGCAGACGCTGGCCAACAGTAGCCAGTCGTGAAGAGGGAGCATTCAGTATCTCGTTACACGCAAAAGGGAGAGACTGTAACGGGTTGGTGTGACAGGTTGAAGAGCAGGCAATGGGGCTACGAAGCCCCTGTAGGAGCACCCCTTGAGGTGCGAACCGGTTAACAGGTTTGACGTTACCAGATAGATTTCCCTCGCCTGAGCTCGGGTTCGCACCTCGAGAGGTGCTC
>NZ_DEXN01000025.1:6969-7179 GCF_002364155.1 Alcanivorax sp. UBA3183 | reverse complement strand
TGCTCCTACAGGGGGATCAGTTGCCGGGATGGTGGCTGAAGACCTGGGTGCCGTCTTCATCGAACAACAGCACATCATAGGCATCTTTGCGGTCGCCCATTTCCATACCGGGGGAACCGACAGGCATGCCGGGGACGGTAAGCCCTTTGGCATCGGGTCGCTCGGCGAGCAGACGGTCCACGTCGCTGGCGGGCACATGACCTTCGATGA
>NZ_DEXN01000025.1:4587-6772 GCF_002364155.1 Alcanivorax sp. UBA3183 | reverse complement strand
ACCCAGGCGCCACAGCAGCCACAGGTGGGCGATTTGTACACTTCCATCACCTTGTCGGTGCTGGCGGTTTTGGCTTCTTCAGGGGCCGCAGGGGCCGCTTCGGTGGCCTGGGGCTGGGGTGGGGCATCATCGCCACAGGCGGCCAGCAAAAAAGCCAGTAGAAGTGCCGAAAATACTTTCATTGTGTTTCCTCTTCTGTGCGTGCGGCCTGCCAGCGTCAGCTGACTATCAACTTGCCTTGATACATCTGCATCTGGCAGGTGAAACGGTATTCGCCGGCGGGCGGGTTGTTCAGGGTCACGGTGGTGATGGTACCCGTTTCCAGAAACTCGCTCACGTCGAGCCCGTGAAACACCACCTGCTCGGCGCAGGGGGAAGGATCCCGACGGTCGAAGTACAGGGTCAGTGTCTCCCCGGCCCTGGCGCGCAGGGTGGCCGGGCTGTAGACGCCGTCGGCGACCACGATGGTGGCGACCTGATCGCTGACTTCCTGGCTCTGTGTTGTGGATTTGGACAGCCAGAACCACCAGACGATCCCTACCATCAGCAGCAGGCCGGCAAGATTGATCAGCAGTGTCATGGTACGACCTCCGGGTTGCGGGCGGTGATGACCAGGCCGGTCTTGTGCATGACCTGGCCCATCACGTTGATACTTTGCTCTGGAATGATCTGCTGGCGAACGTCGACAAAGCCCGCCGTCTTCAGGGCCTGTTGCAGATCCGGGCCGTCGTAGGTGAGAAAACCGTGCCGGAACACTGGCAGGGTGGCCATGCTGTGTCTATCGCGCAGGCCCAGACAAAGCTTGCCGCCAGGGCGCAGCAGTGTGCGGATGGCGCGCAAGGCCGGCAGCAGCGGATCCCAGAAGTAGACCACATTGATGGCGACAACATGGTCTGCGCTGCCGGGGGCCAGCGGCGCATCATGCAGATCGCCTGCCAGGAAACGTACCCGCTCCAGATGGCTATGATGCTGCTGCGCCTGGGTCACCATGTCCGGTGACAGGTCCAGCCCGGTATAGTGCAGATCGTCGGCCATGGCCAAAAGGTCCGGCAGGTGGCCCGCCGTGCCGGGGCCTATTTCCACGATATGGTCACCGTCCGATGGCGTCAGGGCCTGGTAGCTGGCAGCGATGATCGGCTGGTTATGCTGATTCATGTTGTCGGCGACCTGAGCGCCGTCATCGCCGCTGGGGCAGCGCAGCTGGGCGGCCAGTTGTTCTGGTGTCATGACTTGCCTCGCTGGGGTTTGAACAGGCGTAACCGGTTGGCATTGCTGACCACGGTCACCGAGCTGAGCGACATGGCGGCGCCGGCAATCACCGGGCTGAGCAGACTGCCGGTGAGGGGGTAGAGCACCCCGGCAGCCACTGGCACGCCAAGGCTGTTGTAGATAAAGGCACCGAACAGGTTTTGCTTGATGTTGCGTACCGTGGCCGATGAGATCGCCATGGCATCGGCGACACCATGCAGGGAGCCGCCCATCAGGGTGATGGCGGCGGATTCGATCGCCACGTCGGTGCCAGTGCCGATGGCAAAGCCCACATCCGCCTGGGCCAGCGCCGGGGCATCGTTGATGCCGTCGCCAACCATGGCCACGATGCGGCCCTTATCCTGCAGCGCTTTCACTTTTTTCGCCTTGTCCTCGGGCAGCACCTCCGCCATCACCTGGTCCACGCCCACCTGTTTGGCGATGGCATCGGCACTGGCCTGAATATCACCGGTAATCATCACCACAGTGAGGCCCTGGTCCTTCAGGCGGGCAATGGCGTCCCGGGAGTCTTCCTTGATGCGATCGGCCACGCCGAGGATACCCAGCAGGGTATTTCCCTCAGCCAGGAACAGGGGGGTGGCGCCACGCTCGGTGAGCGAGCTGCTGTCCAGGTTGGCCGTAATCCCTTCGCTTTCCAGCCAGCGGCGGTTGCCGAGCCGGTATGATTTGCCGTTCAGGGTGGCGCTGACGCCCTTGCCGTTGAGGGCCTGGAAATTGTCGGCCCGGTCCGGGCTGATGTCACGTTGTTGAGCGGCTTCTAGAATGGCGCGGGCCAGCGGATGCTCGGAGCCGCTTTCCAGGCTGGCGGCCAGTTGCAGCAGGTGGTCTTCCTGCTGACCCTCGGCGCAGAGAATATCGGTGAGCGCCGGTTTGCCTTCGGTGATGGTGCCGGTCTTGTCGAGGACAATGGTGTCCA
>NZ_DEXN01000025.1:4108-4528 GCF_002364155.1 Alcanivorax sp. UBA3183 | reverse complement strand
CTTGCTGCTAGTCTGCAGGGCGTCACCTTCACGAATCAGAATGCCGTGCTCGGCGGCCTTGCCGACGCCGACCATCACCGACATGGGCGTGGCCAGCCCCAGCGCGCAGGGGCAGGCAATGATCAGTACCGTGGTGGCGCTGATCAGCATGTGGGTGATACGCGGCTCCGGCCCCAAATTGAACCAGGCCATGGCAGCGACCACGGCGATCAGCATGATGGTGGGAACGAAGACGGCGGAGACGTCGTCGGCCAGGCGACCGATGGGCGGCTTGCTGCCCTGGGCCTTTTTCACCAGCGCCACGATGCGTGATAGGGCGGTGTCCTTGCCCACGGCGGTGGCCCGGTAGAGCAGGGTGCCTCCTTCGTTCAGGGTGCCGGCGCTGACCGTATCACCGATGGTCTTGCTCACCGGCATGGG
>NZ_DEXN01000025.1:2667-4012 GCF_002364155.1 Alcanivorax sp. UBA3183 | reverse complement strand
TCGCCGGTGAGCATGGACTCATCCAGGCGGCTTTCGCCTTCTTCGACGATGCCGTCCACGGCAATTTTTTCCCCGGGGCGTACGCGCAGGATGTCATCGGTCTGCACCTGCTCCACCGGGATGTCCTGCTCCCTTTTTTCGTGATTCGGGCCGTCGCGAACCACCCGGGCGGTTTTGGCGCCCAGGTCCAGTAGCCGTTTTACCGCTTCGCTGGTTTTGCCCCGGGCCCGCACTTCCAGGGCCTGGCCCAGGTTGATCAGGCCGATGATCATGGCACTGGCTTCGAAGTACACATGGCGGGCGGCTTCCGGGAGCGCCGCGGGAATCAGTACCACGGCCATGGAGTAGAGCCAGGCGGCACCGGTGCCCAGAGCAATCAGGGTATCCATGTTGGCGTTGTGATTGCGAAACGCCTTCCAGGCACCGACAAAGAAATGGCGCCCGGCGGTGGCCAGCACCGCCAGGGTCAGCAGGCCGATAGCCAGCCAGATCCACTGACTGGCGGCGCCGGGTTGAACCATCATGTTGCCGCCCAGCAGTCCCCAGGCCATCAGCGGTACGCCCAGCCCCAGGCCCAGCCAGGTATGACGCAGGAGGCGGCGATAGTGTTGCTGCTCCTGTTGTTCGCGGGCGCCATCATCATCGTTGTCGTCCACTGGGCTGGCGCCATAGCCCGCCTTCTCTACTGCGTCGATCAGGGATTGGGTATCCGCCGTGCCGCTGACTCTGGCGGTGCGGTCGGCAAAGTTCATCTGTGCCTGGTTGACCCCCGCGGTGTTGCGCAGGGCGTTTTCGATGGTGCGTACGCAGGCGGCGCAGGTGGCACCGGTAATGGCAAGCTGCTGTTCCTGATCGGTGCTGGCGGGCGATGCTGATGCAGTGTGAGGCGGCGTGTCTTCGACGGCATAACCCGCCTTGGCCAGGGCAGCCTGCAAGTCGGCACTGTCGGCGGTGCCGGTGACGGTCACCTGCTGGGCATCCAGATCCACCTGCACATCGTCGATGCCTGCGATGGCGGACAGCGCCTCGCGAATCTTGCGGACGCAGCTCTGGCAGCTGGCGCCCTGAATATCGAACCTCTGTGTCTGCATCAGGATCTCCTATTAGCCGGTGTGGGCGTAACCATTCCTGTCGTCACAGATTGTCAAACTTCAGGGTAACCCCAAGGTCAACCCTGTGCTATAAGTTGCCGGCGGCATTGAAAATTTTTATAAAACTGTCAAAAAGGCGGAACTGTTCGTGCGCCGGCGACTCCATATCACCACTAAAGTACCAGCACATTGATGCCGTTTATCAATATTGAGAGGACCTTTTCTATGTTTAAGAAAACTTTGCTTGTGTCAGG
>NZ_DEXN01000025.1:2223-2585 GCF_002364155.1 Alcanivorax sp. UBA3183 | reverse complement strand
AAGAAAACTTTGCTTGTGTCAGGTATTGCCCTGGCTGTTTCTGCACCGGCCATGGCGGAGCAGCAGACTTCCATGGTTCGCGATAACGGCTTTTCCTACACCTATGGGCAGTTGGCCTATGACCGGTGGGATCTGGACAACGATGTGGACGTGGATGCCCTGACCGCAGAGGGTTCCTTTGCTCTGGATGAGCATATTTTTCTGCGTGGTAGCCTGGGGTTCTTTGATGGTGATTACGATCGCGGTCCGTTCCGTGATGGCGATGTGGATGGTACTCGGCTCTCCGCGGGTGCCGGCTTTCACACGCCGTTGCAGCGAGGCCTGGACTTCGTGACATCCGCCGACATCATCTACGATGACCG
>NZ_DEXN01000025.1:1780-2064 GCF_002364155.1 Alcanivorax sp. UBA3183 | reverse complement strand
GAACAGCTGGAACTGTCCGGTGGCCTGACCTATATGGATCTGTACGACGACGATCTGGGTGTTTACGGCCAGGGTCTGTTTAAACTGACCCCGGTGGTGGATCTGGGCGCCCGCGTTATTGTCGGTGGCGACCGTGATACCTACGGTGTGTTCGGCCGCTACAATTTCTAAGTAGCGTTCAGCACAAAAAAAGCCCGCCGGGTGAAAATCCGACGGGCTTTTTTTGTGACTGGGGCCCGCGTGTTGCCCTGTGTTGATTGCATTTGTAGGAGCGGCGCTTGAGC
>NZ_DEXN01000025.1:269-1596 GCF_002364155.1 Alcanivorax sp. UBA3183 | reverse complement strand
GGCTCAAGCGCCGCTCCTACAAAGGTTTTACTCTTTCAGGGCTGATTCAGCCAGGTTGCCAGCGCGTCAGGGCCTTCTTTTTTCGATGCTGCTAGGGCCTCCTCAATGCCCGGCGCTTTTTCTGCCCAGGCTTCCAGTGCGGTCTGATCCATATTGCGCACACCCTTCAACAACCGTTCCGCATTCACTTCGCGCACGGTTGCCGGGATAAACAGGCCTTCCGCTTCCAGGTCGGTGCTGGCTTTGCGGGCGTCGCGAGCCAGGGTGTGTTCCAGGCCGCATTTCAGGGCCTGTGAATCAAGGGGCGCCTCCACGGATAGCAGTTTGGCATCGGTCAGCAGCTGCTCGGTGGCAAGCTGAAGATACTCTCGCCGACGCAGGGCGATCTCGTCATCGCCGGCCAGCAGGGGCAGTGCCTTGGGGGTTTCTTCGGTGCCATTGAGTGCCACAAACAGGGCGGCAAAGCCCAGGCTGGCTTCGCTGGCATCGGTGGCGCCGTGCTGGGTGCGCAGGGATTTACGCGTCATTTCCAGATAGGGATCACTGATCAACCCGGACTCGGGCCATTCCGGCAGGGCATCCAGGTAGCCGGGGTAGAGCGGCCAGGTATCCATGCGGTTGAGCAATTCCTGTTGATTGAGCTGGCAGGCCCGGCTGGCAGCGAGCAGGTAGTGATCCACAAAGGCGGCATACCAGCTTTCCAGCTGCTCACGCAGCGCGTCCAGTTGCGCCTGCTCACGGTTCTGTTCGAAATCGTTCATAGCCTGTTGCCAGGCGGCGGCACCATTCTGGAAGGTCTGGTCCGCGTTGTTCTGCCAGTCGGTGGCGGGAATATCTGCCACGGCGGCCGACATATCAGTGGCTTCGCCCGGCGCCGATTCCGGTTCCGGTGTGTTGTTGTCGCAGCCGCTTAACACCAGTGCCAGCAGCGCGGCCAGAAAATAACGCATGGTTCCCCTTCCCCTTTTTATGAGTCTCAGCGCAGGCTGATGACTGGCCAGCCTTGTTCCCGTGCTTCCCGGTCCAGGGTCGCATCCGGATCCACCGCCACCGGGTTGTCCACTTTTCTGAGTAACGGCAGATCGTTGTGGGAGTCGCTGTAGAACCAGCTGCCGGCCAGTGTTTCGTCGTTGGCGCGCAGCCATTCTGCCAGCCGTTCCACCTTGCCGTCCCGGTAGCTGGGTGTGCCAGCCACGTTACCGGTATAGCGCTCGCGCTTGCACTCGGCCACGGTGGCGATCAGGTGATCCACGCCCAGGCGGTCTGCCAGCGGGGCAGTGACGAAATCGTTGGTGGCGGTGATGATCATCAGGGTATGGCCCTGGTC
>NZ_DEXN01000025.1:0-137 GCF_002364155.1 Alcanivorax sp. UBA3183 | reverse complement strand
ATCATCAGGGTATGGCCCTGGTCCCGGTGCTTCTGCAGAAGACTCTCGGCCTTGGGCAGCCACATGGCATCCAGTGTTTCCGCCAGGAACTGCTCACGCCAGAAATGCAGCTGTGCCATGTCATGCTCGGCCAGCAC
>NZ_DEXN01000024.1:46728-89252 GCF_002364155.1 Alcanivorax sp. UBA3183 | reverse complement strand
TGCTTGCCTGATTGTTAAAGAGCTTGGAAGCCTTGGCTTCTTTCACTGCGTCCTTGGCGTGTTGCCGTGTCCGCCGTGTCTGTGGAGGCGCATTCTAGAGATTTCCCGGGGACCGTCAACACTTTTTTCATCACTTTTTTATCAAACGGTCACCTTTTAGGCATCACGGGCAAAAAACCACCGAAAAGGCCCGTATACGGTGGTTTCTTGAGCAGATTCATTTGCTTAGCGATACATCCTCAGTCCGACCACAGGAAAGGAATCGGCCTATTTCAGCCTTTTTCTCTTAGCCCCAAGGCAATAATACGCAAAAAAAGACATTTCCCAGGTATTCACCCCAGCACAGAAACGAAAAAGGGCGCCGTCATGGCGCCCTTCGTCAACGATTTGCGGAGATCAGCTCCCTTTACGCAATCGCCAGAGACTCATCAATAGCCCCACCGTCACATACACGATAGCTACAGTGAGCAACACCAGGGGAGGATCCAGGAACACGATGGCAAACGCCACGATAACCCCCAGCAATACCTTGAATGGGACCCGGCCGATATGAAGCTCCTTGAAGGAATGATACTTCACCGAGGACACCATCAGCAGGCCCGCACCAGCGACCACCAGCGCTACCAGCCAGGAGATGTCGTTACCGTCCATGCCACGGCTGGCCCCCAGCCACACCAGGGTCGCCACCAGACCGGCCCCTGTGGGGCTTGGCAGGCCGATGAAGAAGCGTTTGTCAGTGCTCTCCGCCTGCACGTTGAAGCGCGCCAGGCGCAAGGCAGCACAGGCGACATAGATAAAGGCAGCCATCCAGCCGAACTTACCCAGCTCGGACAGCCCCCAGGAATAGGCCACCAGTCCCGGCGCCACCCCGAAGGCCACGCAGTCGGACAGGGAGTCATACTCTGCGCCAAACTTGCTCTGGGTATTGGTGAGTCGGGCCACCCCACCATCAAGGCCATCCAGGATGCCGGCCACGATAATGCCGATAGCGGCATGCTCGAACAGGCCGTTCATGGCCGCCACGATGGCATAGAAGCCGGCAAACAGGGCGCCGGTGGTAAACAGATTAGGCAGCAGGTAAACCCCCTTGTGGCGGGCGCCGGTACGATGCTCGGCTTCCACCACCTCAAAGGTGTCGGGCTGCTCCGGGGTGGTTGTCTTGTCGTTATCCTGCATGGTGGTCCATCCAAATTGGGTGTGACTAGTCTAACGCAGTGACCGCAAACAAAAAACGCGGCCGAAGCCGCGTTTTTTGATGATCGAAACAAGCTCTTAGTTCTTGCTCTTGTCGACGATCTGGTTTGCCTGGATCCACGGCATCATACCGCGCAGCTTCTCACCCACCTGCTCGATAGGGTGAGCCGCGTTGTTGCGACGGGCTGCCGTCATGGAAGGGTAGTTCAGGGCACCTTCAGAGATGAACTGCTTGGCGTACTCGCCGCTCTGGATACGCTTCAGGGCATTGCGCATGGCCGCACGGGATTCGTCGTTGATCACTTCCGGGCCCGTCACGTACTCGCCGTACTCCGCATTGTTGGAGATGGAGTAGTTCATGTTGGCGATGCCGCCTTCGTACATCAGGTCAACGATCAGCTTCAGTTCGTGCAGACACTCGAAGTAGGCCATTTCCGGCGCGTAGCCCGCTTCGGTCAGGGTCTCGAAACCGGCTTTCACCAGCTCGACTGCACCGCCACACAGAACCGCCTGCTCACCGAACAGGTCGGTTTCAGTCTCGTCCTTGAAGGTGGTCTCGATGATGCCGGTACGGCCACCACCAACGCCAGAGGCATAGGACAGAGCCACGTTCTTGGCATTGCCGGACGCGTCCTGGAAGATCGCGATCAGGTCAGGAATACCGCCGCCCTTGGTGAACTCGGTGCGCACGGTGTGACCCGGTGCTTTGGGAGCGATCATGATCACGTCCAGATCAGCGCGCGGCACGATCTGGTTGTAATGGATGGCAAAACCATGGGCGAACGCCAGGGTCGCGCCTTTTTTCAGGTTCGGCTCGATTTCGTCACGGTACAGCTGGGACTGGAATTCGTCCGGGGTCAGGATCATGACCACATCAGCAGCCGCCACAGCAGCCGGTACATCGCTAACTTTCAGGCCATGGGCTTCGGCCTTGGCGATGGAAGAAGAACCGGCACGCAGACCGACAGTCACGTCTACACCGGAATCATTCAGGTTGCAGGCGTGGGCGTGCCCCTGGGAGCCGTAACCAATGATGGCCACTTTCTTGCCCTGGATGATGGAAAGATCGCAATCCTTGTCGTAATACACTTGCATGCTCATAGCTCTGGCTCTTTCAGATAACGGAAATCGGTGACAGGCAGGCACTCAGGGAGCCTGCCCGGACAGGCCAGCCACTCTAGGCTATCCGCCGCATTGCGTAAAATGATATATTTGAAACATAGCATTGCGATTATCGCAACGACGAGAGAGCCATGGATAGCAAACCCCTGCGCCTGTTCCTGACCCTGGCGGACACCCTGCACTTCGGCCGCACCAGCACCATGTGTCATGTGAGTCCGTCCACGCTCAGCCGCACCATCCAGCAACTGGAGGATGAGCTGGGCGTGCCGCTGTTCTACCGGGACAATCGCAGCGTCACCCTGACCCGGGAAGGCCAGCGTTTTCAGGAATACGCCCGCGACACGCTGACGCGCTGGGACAACCTGCGTCATGCCCTGCAGGAAGACCGGCGCGTGCTGCAGGGGGAGCTGAGCCTGTACTGCTCGGTGACCGCCAGCTACAGCTTCCTCTACGACATCCTCAGCAGCTTTCGCCACCAGTACCCGCGCATCGAGCTGAAGCTGCACACCGGTGACCCGGCGCAGGCAGTACAGCGCATCCAGCATGGCGAGGAGGATATCGCCATCGGCGCCCGCCCGGACCACCTGCCCGCCGGTATCGCCTTCCGCCCCATCGCCCGCTCCCCGCTGCTGTTTATTGCTCAGGCCGGCCAGGCCCAGCTGGCTGAGCGGCTCAGCGGCACCGCCAGCAAAACGGCCTGGGAAGAGGTTCCCATGATTCTTTCCGAGGAGGGCCTGGCCCGGGAGCGGGTGGATCGCTGGTTTCGACAACTGGGAGTGAAGCCGCACATCTACGCCCAGGTGGGAGGCAATGAGGCCATCGTCAGCATGGTCAGCCTGGGATTCGGGGTGGGCATCGTGCCGAAGATCGTACTGGACAACAGCCCGCTGGCCGGCCGCACCCGCCCCCTGGATGTACAGCCTGCGCTAGCGCCCTACGAGGTAGGACTGTTTACCCAGGAGCGCCGGCGGGAGGAGCCGCTGATTCAGGCATTCTGGTCGCAACTACCGGAATAAGGGATGGCAGCACAGGCGGAGCGATAGCCAAAAGCCCAAACAAGAGCGATTTACCACAGAGGGCACAGAGATTACTGAGGAAAAGGAAGGGGTTTCTCTGTGTTCTCGGTGCCCTCTGTGGTGAAAATGCCTTTGCTCTGAGGTCGATTATCGCGGCGCCCGCGACGCTTCTACAGACAAAACAAGAGACACAAAAAAAGCCGCTCCGAAGAGCGGCTTTTTCGTCTCGCACCCAGCAGCAGGCGTCGAGCGTTTTACAGGCTCAGCACCTTCTCGCCCCGGGAGATCCCGGACACGCCAGAACGCACGACTTCCAGCACCTGGGTTTCCCCGATGGCACCGATAAAGGCGTCCAGTTTGTCGGAAGCACCGGTAAGCTGAACGGTGTAGACAGTGCTGGTCACATCCACGATCTGCCCACGGAAGATATCCACACTGCGCTTCACCTCAGCGCGCTGGGCGCCGGTGGCTTTCACCTTGATCAGCATCAGCTCGCGCTCAATGTGAGCACCCTCGGTGAGATCCACCAGCTTGACCACTTCGATCAGCTTGTTGAGATGCTTGGTGATCTGCTCGATCTTCAGATCATTACCGAAGGTGGTCAGGGTCAGCCGTGACAGGGTGCTGTCTTCGGTGGGCGCCACCGACAGGCTTTCGATGTTGTAGCCACGCTGGGAGAACAGACCAATCACCCGGCTCAGTGCGCCCGGCTCGTTTTCCATCAGAATAGAGATAATTCGACGCATCAGGTCCGCTCCGTCTTGCTCAGCCACATATCACGCATGGATCCGTCTGCAATCTGCATCGGGTACACGTGCTCGGTGGAGTCGACATAGATATCCATAAACACCAGACGATCCTTAAGGGCAAAGGCTTCATCCATTGCGCCTTCCAGATCTTCGAACTTGGTGATTTTCATGCCCACGTGTCCATAAGCCTCGGCCAGGGCCACAAAGTCAGGCAAAGATTCCATATAGGACTGGCTATGACGGCCACCGTATTGCATGTCCTGCCACTGACGCACCATGCCCAGGGCCTGATTGTTGATGTTGATGATCTTCACCGGCAGACCATATTGCAGGCAGGTGGACAGCTCCTGAATATTCATCTGGATGGAGCCCTCCCCGGTCACACAGGCCACTGTGGCGTCAGGGAATGCAAACTGCACGCCCATGGCGGCAGGCAGACCGAAGCCCATGGTCCCCAGCCCCCCGGAGTTGATCCAGCGACGAGGCTTGTCGTACTGGTAGTACTGGGCAGCAAACATCTGGTGCTGACCCACGTCCGAGGTCACATAGGCATCACCCTTGGTGGCCTTGTACAACGCCTGCACCACCTGCTGGGGCTTCATGGGACCGTTTTCATTGGTCTCATAGCGCATGCCATGCACCTTGCGCCAGCCTTCAATCTCTTCCCACCAGCGCTCGAGAGCCTTGCGATCCGGCTCGCCACCGTGTTCGTCCAGCATCGTCAGCATTTCTTCCAGCACCTGATGCACCGGCCCCACGATGGGGATATGCGCCATGATGTTCTTGGAAATCGTCGCCGGATCGATATCGATGTGGATGATCTTGGCGCCCGGGCAGAATTTCTTCACGTTGTTGGTGACCCGGTCATCCAGACGGGCACCCACGGCAAGAATCACGTCGGAACTATGCATGGTCATGTTGGCTTCATAGGTGCCATGCATGCCCAGCATGCCCACATTCTGCGGATCAGTGCCCGGGAAACAGCCCAATCCCATCAGAGTATTGGTCACCGGAAAATTCAGCCGATGGGCCAGCTTGGTGAGTAGCTCGCTACCCTCACCCTGGATCACACCACCGCCGGCATAGATCACCGGACGCTTGGCTTTCATCAGCTCTTCCACCGCCTTGCGGATCTGGCCGGAATGACCACGGCTGACCGGCGCGTAGGAGCGCATCTTGACCTTTTTCGGGTATTCGTAGGGGTTCTTCACATTCGGCGCGGTCTGATCCTTGGGAATATCGATCAGGACCGGGCCGGGACGGCCGGTGGTGGCAATGTAGAACGCCTTCTTCATGATCTCGGGAATGTCCTTGGCATCGCGGACCATGAAGCTGTGCTTCACCACCGGGCGGGACACACCGATCATGTCGGTTTCCTGGAAGGCATCATCGCCAATCCAGTCGGAGCGAACCTGGCCAGACAACACGATCATGGGAATGGAGTCCATGAAGGCGGTGGCAAGACCGGTAATAGCGTTGGTGGCACCGGGGCCGGAGGTCACCATGACCACACCCGGTTTGCCGGTAGCACGGGCATAGCCATCGGCCGCATGAGTGGCTGCCTGCTCGTGACGGACCAGAATGTGGCTGACAGAGTCCTGCTGGAACAATGCATCATAAATGTGCAGTACGGACCCTCCGGGATACCCGAAGATGTACTCCACTCCCTCGTCTTGCAGCGCACGGACCACCATCTCCGCGCCGGATAACATTTCCACGGTTGCTACCTCAAATCAGAATGCATACAACCCACTGCCATGCAGCGGGACGGGGTTTACAACTTGCTGCCTGTGGATAAAGCACCATATGTGGGTGCTCTGGGGTCCTGTCGGAGGTGGCCGACACGAACACAGGCCGGGAGGGCAACGCGGAGGCAATGCAGACCTGAAGAGGGATTACTCCCGCTTTATAGGAATGAGAAACCTCCGGAGGCTCCCACAGCGGGACGAGAGTGCAGTGATACTGCTGGCAGGACATCGCGGTAACGGTGCCCCGGGTCCCGGCCTCACACACGCCGGTAAGCGAATGCGGGTCCCGATCTCCGGAAAGGTTTAATTTTGTCAGAAATGTGCGATGAATCAAAGCCCTCCGTCGGGTTTGGGTTGCAGAAAATCCCCTTCACCCGTCATGCTAAAGTACGAGAGTTGAAAACAACCCAAATAAGAAGACCGACATTATGAACAAATTCAGCCTGTTGCTTGGCAGCCTTCTGCTTATCCTCGCCAGCGCCAGCTCGGCAGCCAAGTTTTATAAGTGGGTCGATGATCAGGGGGTGACTCACTACGGTGCCAACCCGCCGCAGGGCACGACCTCCTCAGAAGTGAACACCCGCGCCAATGCCAGCTCGGATCAGGATCGTGAGCTGGAAGCCCTGGATGAGAGACGAAACGCTCGCGAAAACGCCAAAGAGGAAGCCGCAAAGGCAGCGGAAGAGGAAACTCGCCTGAAATCAGAACCGGATGAACTCGCTCAGGAGCGCTGCGAGCAACACCGCAAGAATCTCGAAACTCTGAAAAACAAACCCATTGTTCGTAGGAAGAATCCGGAAACCGGAGAAATGGAAGTCCTGGACCAGGAAGAAAGAGAAAAGATGATCCAGAATAGCCAGAAGGCATTGGAAAACTGCACCCGGAATTAAGGATACAGGGGCCCTGTTTGACAGGGCTCCCTGCACTCTCACCTCACCGCGTAAAACTGAAGCGGTCTCCATCCACATCTATCGAGATGGTGTCTCCCTGGCCAAACTCCCCTCTGAGCAGGGACTGAGCGAGCGGGTTTTCCAGCTGCTGCTGTATGGCCCGCTTCAGCGGTCGGGCACCGTAGACCGGGTCGAAGCCGGCTTCCACCAGTTTATCCAGGGCCGCATCGCTTAACTCGAGGCGAATGTCTCGCTCAGCCAGCCGCTTGCGCAGATAATCCAGCTGAATGGCAGCAATTCCCTTGAGCTGATCCTTGGCCAGCGGATGGAACACTACGGTCTCGTCCACCCGGTTGATGAACTCCGGACGGAAGTGATTGCCCACTACCTCCATGACCGCCGCTTTCATGGCCTCATAATCGTTGTCTCCGGCCAGTTTCTGGATCAGGTCGGAGCCCAGATTCGAAGTCATCACCACCACGGTGTTGCGGAAGTCCACGGTGCGGCCCTGGCCATCCGTGAGACGGCCATCGTCCAGCACCTGCAACAGGATGTTGAACACATCCGGATGCGCCTTTTCCACTTCATCCAGCAACACTACAGAGTAAGGCTTGCGGCGCACGGCCTCGGTCAGGTAACCGCCTTCTTCGTAACCCACATAACCCGGGGGGGCGCCCACCAGCCGCGCCACGGAGTGCTTCTCCATGAACTCGGACATGTCGATGCGCACCATCGCCTCTTCGGTATCGAAGAGGAAGTTCGCCAGCGCCTTGCAGAGCTCGGTCTTGCCCACCCCGGTGGGCCCGAGGAACAGGAAACTGCCATTGGGACGATTGGGATCAGACAGGCCAGCCCGGGAACGGCGCACCGCATTGGCCACTGCTTCCACCGCTTCCGCCTGACCCACTACCCGCTGGTGCAGGGCCTCTTCCATGCGCAGCAGCTTGTCCTTCTCGCCTTCCAGCATCTTGGCAACAGGAATTCCGGTCCACTTGGATACCACCTCGGCGATTTCCTCGTCGGTCACCTTGTTGCGCAGCAACTGATTTTCGGTCTGGGAGTGCTGCTCTTCCTGATCCTGGGCAGCCTGAACCTTTTTCTCCAGTTCAGGAATCACCCCATACTGCAGCTCTGACATGCGACTCAGATCCCCGGCACGGCGGGCCTGCTCCAGCTCGACGCGGGCCTGCTCCAGTTCTGCCTTGTACTCCTGAGCACCCTGCAGCGCGGCTTTCTCGGCCTGCCAGATTTCCTCCAGATCCGCATATTGCTTTTCCAGTTCGTCGATATCGTCTTCCAGCTTTTCCAGACGTTTCCTGCTGGCCTCATCCTCTTCCTTGCGCAGTGCCTCGCGCTCCATCTTGAGCTGGATAAGGCGGCGGTCCAGTCGATCCATTTCCTCCGGCATGGAATCAATTTCCATGCGGATGCGACTGCCTGCCTCATCAATCAGGTCAATGGCCTTATCCGGCAATTGCCGATCGGTAATGTAGCGATGGCTGAGCCTTGCCGCCGCGATGATGGCGCCATCACTGATGTCTACACCGTGGTGGACCTCATAGCGTTCTTTGAGGCCACGCAGGATGGCGATGGTGTCTTCCACCGTGGGCTCATCCACCTGCACCTTCTGGAAACGGCGTTCCAGGGCCGCGTCCTTTTCGATGTACTTGCGGTATTCATCCAGCGTCGTCGCACCCACGCAGTGCAGCTCGCCGCGAGCCAGTGCCGGCTTGAGCATATTGCCGGCATCCATGGAGCCTTCACCCTTGCCGGCACCGACCATGGTATGCAGCTCATCAATAAACAGGATGATGCGACCTTCCTGCTTGGACAGTTCGTTGAGGACAGCCTTGAGCCGCTCCTCGAATTCGCCCCGGTATTTGGCGCCAGCAATCAGTGCCGCCATGTCCAGGGACAACACCTGCTTGTCCTTCAGACCTTCCGGCACTTCGCCGTTGACGATCCGCTGGGCCAGGCCTTCCACGATGGCGGTCTTGCCCACCCCGGGCTCGCCAATAAGTACCGGATTGTTCTTGGTACGGCGCTGCAACACCTGGATAGTACGGCGGATTTCGTCGTCACGGCCGATCACCGGGTCCAGCTTGCCTGACTCGGCCCGTTCGGTGAGATTCACCGTGTACTTGTCCAGCGCCTCGCGCTTGTCTTCCGCATTGGGGTCGTCCACAGCCTCTCCACCTCGCACCTCGGCGATCTTCGCCGCCAGCACCTTTTTGGTGACTCCGGCGTGCTTCATCAGCTTGCCCAGCTCGCCGTTATCGTCACAGGCTGCAAGCAATACCACTTCCGTGGACAGATACTGGTCACCACGCTGCTGGGCCTCGCGGTCGGCCATGTTAAGAAGGCGACCTGTGGCTTGCCCCATCTGCACATCACCATTGAAATCACTCACCGTGGGCAGCTTATCCACGGCCATATTCAAGGCGGTGATCACATCACCACTGTTAGCGCCGGTTTTTTCCAGCAAAGGGCGGGCCGCCCCACCCTGCTGCTGCATCAGCGCCAGCATCAGGTGGACCGGTTCAATCGTGCTATTGCCCTGCCCCACGGCCAGGGATTGCGCGTCTGACAGCGCTTGCTGCAGGCGGGCAGTGAGTTTATCCATTCGCATTTGGGCACTCCTATCCGGTTGTGATCCGCATTCCGGCCCCCTGTCGGCAAGCCAGTCACGATCACCGGTTATCAATCATCTGACCTTTTAATGGGTCCGATTGAGCCAGATTCAAGGCTAATGGATAATTGAGAATGGATAATTGATAACGCTCAATAAAAGCGCAGCGGAGTTCTTCCAGCAAAAAGGCCGCACCCAATCACTGGACGCGGCCTCATAGCGCCAGACAACGGATAGCCTGTCTCGCGCAGCTATCAATTATCCATTCTCAATTATCAATTGCCTTCTTCGTCGAGCCAGATCAGAGAAGCAAACCGGCCCGTGTCACCTTCCTTGCGGAAGGAATAGAAGCGCGTGAGATCACAGGCGGTACAGAGCTCGCCACCCTGAACATCCTCTACGCCCAGACGAGCCAGTTCTATCATGGCAGCCTGAGCGACGGAAAAGCGCCAATGGCCGGGCGAGGCATCTGCCTGAAAGGCGCCTTTGAAATCAGTGTGGGCAGCCACAAAGGCCCGGTAAACCTCGTCGCCCACCTGGTAGCATTTCCCGCAGATAGCCGGGCCCAGCCAAGCACTGACAGGCTCGCCAGCCGGGGCAATACTCTTCACCCCTTCAGCGACAATACCCGCCTGCAGGCCACGCCAGCCCGCATGCACTGCTGCCACAGCGCTGCCATCGGTACGCGCCAGCAGCACCGGAAGGCAGTCTGCGGTAAGCACCACACAAGGCCAGCGCTGCTGGTCGGTCCAGGCGCCATCCGCCTCGTTATCGGATTCACCCGCCCGAATCACTCGCTTGCCGTGGACTTGTTTCAGCCAGGCCACCGGATGATCTGCCTGCAGCAGCTTTTCCACGTGATGCCTCGCCTGCTCCACACGCGCAGTCTGATCCCCGCAGTTCATGCCCAGGTTGAAGCCATTCCAGGGGGACGGGGAATGGCTGCCGGCCCGGGTGGTCACAGCCACACGCACGTGGGGGTGCGGCTGCCAGTCTGGCCAGATCCATTTGGAGCGGCTAGGTAAAGTCATTGGTACAGCCCTGATTGGGTCACGCAGACATACCCTAGGCACATCCGCCATTTATTGCTTTGTGGCGGATATCGCCTGCGGCGATTTCAGCTCTGCGAGTTAGCGTCTTCTTCCAGCACCTGAATGAGCCCCTGCATATCCTCAGGTAGCGGTGCCTCGAATTCACAGTATTCGCCCGTGGCCGGGTGAATCAAGCCAAGTTTGCGGGCATGCAGAGCCTGACGGGGGAAACGCCGCAGAGCCTCACGCAGGGCTTCGCTGGCGCCAGCGGGCTGTTTGAGACGACCGCCATAGAGCGGATCGCCCACCAGGGGGTAATTACGATGGGCCATATGCACCCGAATCTGATGGGTACGGCCGGTTTCCAGCTGCACCTTGATGCGAGTGTGGGCCCGGTAACGGTCCAGTACGCGGTAATGGGTAACCGCGTTCTTGCCCCCGGTTTTCACCACCGCCTGCTTCTTGCGATCCACCGGGTGGCGCCCCATGGGCGCATCCACCTTGCCACCGCCGGTCATCACCCCCACAGCAATGGCTTCGTACTGACGGAACAAGCTTTTGTCCTGCAGCTGGGCCACCAGGCTCTGGTGGGCTTCCAGTGAGCGAGCCACCACCATCAGGCCGGTGGTATCCCGGTCGAGCCGATGGACGATACCCGCTCGAGGCAGACTGCTAAGACGCTCGTCGAGATGCAGCAGGCCATTCAGCAAGGTGCCATCCGCATGCCCTGCTGCCGGGTGCACCACCAAACCGGTGGGTTTATTGATCACGATCAGGTCGTCATCCTGGTAGACCACATCAAGCTCAATGGACTGGGGCTGATCGTCCAGTTCCGGCGCGATCTCCACTTCCAGGGTCAGGCTCTCATTGCCGACCAGCTTGTCCTTGGGCCTGACCTTGGCACCATTGACCGTCAGCACCCCGTCCTTGATCCAGCCCTGCAGCCGCGAGCGGGAAAACCCCTCGAACAGCTCGGCAGCGGCCTGGTCGACCCGCTGTCCCGTCTGATCTGCGCGGACCTGCTCACTGCGCTGAATTTTCTCGCCGCCAAGATGTCCCATAGTGCAACCTGTGTTTAAATGCCGTATCTAAATACCTAGCCCGTCATTGTAACCGTTTAACGAGGAAAGAATGCCACGTCTTTTATGGCCATTGCTTGGCCTGCTGCTACTCGCCGGCTGTGCCAGCAACAAGGAGCGCCCGGAGCTTACCGAGGTGGACCAGTACCGGGAAGCCAGCGAGTCGCTGGAATCCAGGAATTACCTGACCGCTATCGATCAGCTCAAGGAGCTGGAAGCCCGCTTTCCCTACGGTGATTTTGCCGAGCAGGCAGCTCTGGATCTGATCTACGCGCAGTATCGGGCGGTGGATTACCCGGCCACCGTGGTCGCGGCCCAGCGTTTCATGCGCAATTACCCGGCACATCCGCGCATGGACTACGCGCTGTACATGCGCGGGTTGGCCAACTTCAATATGGAGAAGGGCCTGTTCGACAATATGGTGAGCTCCGACAAGTCCAGCAAGGACATGGGCGCCGCCAAGGACGCGTTTCGGGATTTCGAGCGCCTGGTGAACCGCTTCCCGGACAGTGAATACGCGCCGGATGCCCGCTCACGCATGGTCCACATTCGTAACCAGCTGGCCCGCCAGGAACTCCATGTGGCCCGCTACTATGCGCGCCGCGGCGCCATCATCGCTTCCATCAACCGGGCCCAGTATGTGGTCAAGCACTACCAGCAGACCCCTGCCGTACCCGAAGCCCTCGCCATCATGGCGAAAGGCTACCAGCGCCTGAAGCAACCGGAACTGGCAGAGAAAAGTCGTGATGTACTGGCGCTGAACTGGCCGGACAGCAAATTTCTGGACAACGACAAGCAAGTCGATCTGGCCTGGTGGCCGGACGAGGATGACGGGCTGCTGAGCTTGCTGACGTTTGACCTTCTGTAAGCTTCTAGCTTCTAGCTTCTAGCTTCTAGCTTCTAGCTAAAAAAGGGTGGCACCGACTAATATTCGGAGCCACCTTTTTTTTGACTTTGCTTTTCCTTGTAGCTTGTAACTGCTCTCAGTCCCCCGGTCGCCAGCCATTGGTGATTGGGTAACGGCGATCCTTGCCGAAAGCCCGGCGGCTGACGCGGGGACCCACCGCAGCCTGCCGGCGCTTGTATTCGTTGCGATCGGTGAGCTTGACGACCCGGTAGACATTCTCGCGATCAAAACCGTCACGGATTACCGCTTCGGCGCTCATGTCCTGCTCCACATAGCGCTCGAGAATCGCATCCAGTTCGTCGTAACCCGGCAAGGAATCACTGTCCACTTGGTCGGGTGCCAGTTCCGCCGATGGCGGGCGTGTGATAACCCGTTCCGGGATAATTTCCACGCCGGCCTGCTGGTTGCGCCACGTGGCCAGGCGGTAAACCATGGTCTTGAACACATCCTTCAGCACCGAGAAGCCACCTGCCATATCCCCGTAGAGCGTGGCATAACCCACTGCCATCTCACTCTTGTTGCCGGTTGTCAGCACCACAGACCCGTTTTTGTTGGATAGCGCCATCAGCAGGACCCCACGGCAGCGCGCCTGCAGGTTTTCCTCGGTAGTATCTTTCTCCTGCCCGGCAAATGACTCACTGAGAATATCCATAAACCCATTGAAAGCAGACTCGATGGGCAGCACGCGGTAATGGACCCGCAGAGTCAGGGCCTGCTTCTCGGCATCCTCCAGGCTCATGGCTGAGGTATAGCGGAATGGCATCATCACCGCTTCTACCCGATCCGGACCGAGGGCATCCACGGCCACCGCCAGAGTCAGGGCCGAATCGATCCCACCCGACAAGCCCAGCAGCGCCCCCTTGAAACCGTTCTTGTTCACGTAATCCCGGGTTGCCAGCACCAGCGCCTGATAGAGGCTTTCTTCCAGCCCGGGGAGCGGAAGCTGCTCCCCCACCGGCTCGCAGTGTCCGTCACTGCACTGCAGGTCCACCGGGACCAACGCCTCGGTAAAGCTGGCAGCCTGTACACAACGGCGCCCCTGGCTGTCACAAACAAACGATGCACCATCAAAAACCAGCTCGTCCTGGCCACCTACCAGGTTGCAATAGAGAATCGGCAGGCCGGTTTCGCGGCTGCGGGCTTCTACCTGCTCCAGGCGCTCCTGAAACTTGTTGGCCCGGAACGGCGACGCATTCAGGTTCAGAACCAGATCCACATCTTGTTGCTGCAGCTGGGATGCGGGCCCGCTATGCCAGATGTCCTCGCAGATCGTCAGGCCCAGGGTCCAGCCATCCAGCTCAAAGGTGCAGGCCTCGGAACCCGGTTGAAAATAGCGTTTTTCGTCGAACACACGGTAATTGGGTAGATGTTGCTTGAAATATTCATGGCGAGGGCGGTTTTCGCCAGGAAATACTACCCCGGCGGCGTTGCGACGCTGGCCATTGCGCACGGCAGGGTAGCCAATCACCACCGGTACCGTGATCTTCTCACCAATGGTCTCCAGCGCGGCATCCACACGGCTGTTGAGACTGGGACGCAACAGCAGATCCTCTGGCGGATACCCCGTCAGCATCAATTCCGGAAACAGTACCAGATCAGCGCCCAACAGACGGCGAGCCTCGTCTGCCGCATCGATCACCCGCTGGGCATTGCCCTCAATGTCGCCCACCAGCGCATTCTGCTGGGCCATAATAATCCGCATGATTAACCGGCCTTTCCTCAAGTGAGCGCTGATTGTACTCTTTAGCCGGCAATCGATGAACGCATCATGACAAACAAGGAGAACAAGATGGGCCTGATTCGCCTGCTGGTTATTGCCGCCCTGGTCTACCTGGCCTGGCGGGTAGTGAAAAACCTGCTCTCGCAGGCAAACCGTCGCGACAGTTCCGACTCTGGTAACGGTCAGGACGCCCAGGCCATGCTCAAATGCGCCCAGTGTGGCGTGCACGTTCCTGCCCCGGAAGCCTTCACTCACAATGGGCTGCACTTTTGCTCCCAGAAGCACCAACGCCTGTATCTGGAACACAATGACCGCTAGCCAGGGATGGACGCCCGCCCGTATTTATAATGTCTATCGGATTGCCATTGCTTGCAGTCTGATGCTGCTCCACTTTGGGCCGGAACAGCCCCTTATCGGCACCCATCTGCCGTTATTGTTTGAAACCACGCTTTTTGTCTATCTGGGGCTCACGCTGGCATCAGCCACCCTGGACTTTCGCGCCGAAAAACGCGCCTATCCGGCCTGGGCTCAGCCCGCCTCGCTGATTACCGATTTGACCATGCTCTCCCTGGTTGTCCACGCCAACGGTGGTCTTGAGGGCGGCTTGGCGGTACTGCTTCTGGTTACAGTGGCCGCCGGCAACATCCTGCTACGCGGACGTCTCGGTTTTTTGATCGCCGCCCTGGCCACCCTGGCCATGATGTTCGAGCAGTTCTACTTTTCCATTCAGGCCATGTCGGATTCCCCTTTCCTGCTAACCGAATCCGGCCTGCTGGGTATCGCCTTTTTCATGGTGTCGCTGATCATCCAGCAAATAACCCAACGTCTGCAGCAAAGCGAGCGCATTGCTGAGCGACAGCGTGTCGCCATCGAACGCCTGGAAGCCCTTAACCAGCAAATTGTGCAGCGCATGCGCACTGGCGTGGTGGTGTTTGATGAATCCTTCCGGATTCTGATGGCCAACCAGGCAGCCAATAGCCTGTTTGGCACCCCCATGCTAGGCAACCAGTTACCCAAACAATTGGTTAGCCGCTATCAACGCTGGCAAGACAACCCTCTACTGCCCCTCGCTACGCTGAGAACCTCGGAACAGTCGCCGGTACTCAGTCCCCGGTTTGCCCCGCTGGAGACGGACCATGAGCTACTCACTCTATTATTTCTTGAAGACAGCGCCCGAGTCGCTCAGGAAGCGCAACAGATGAACCTGGCATCACTGGGACGACTGTCCGCCACCCTGGCCCATGAGATTCGCAACCCGTTAAGCGCGATCAACCATGCCACCGAGCTGCTCCTGGACGGCAATGCCAGCGAGGAGGATCAGCATTTACTCGGCATCATCCGCAACCATGTGGGCCGCGTGAATGGCATCATTCACGACGTGCTCGATCTCTCTCGCCGGGGCAAAGGACAGGCCGAGCGCTTTGGCCTTGCGCCTTTTCTCAACGAATTATGTGAGCAATGGGCGTTGCGGGGCTACGCGAACAACAGCCTGAAAAAAGCCTGCCAGTCCGATGTAGAAGTACGCTTTGATCGCAACCAGTTGACCCAGGTCGTCGACAACCTTATCCGCAATGCCTTTCAGCATGGAGGCGAAGAGTGCAAGGTTGACCTGGAATGCGGCAGTCATGAACAAACGGGTCTCCCCTGGCTCAGAATCCGGGATAACGGCAATGGCATACCCGCCGAGACCGCCCGGCACCTTTTTGAGCCCTTCTACACAACAGCCAATGACGGCAATGGGCTGGGGCTTTATCTTTGCCGGGAGCTTTGCCAAGCCAACCAGGCAGCCCTGGATCTGGAAGACACCCCGAACGGGGCCAGCTTTGTGATAACCTTTGCCCACCCGCACCGACAATTTCAATAACACGATATTATTATGAGTGCTGACACCCCACACGTACTGGTTGTAGACGACGAAGCCGATCTGCGCGAACTGCTTGTCATCACCCTTGGGCGCATGAAGCTCAAGGCCACAGCTGCCGAATCGCTTGGCGCAGCCAAAGCGGCCCTTGCCGATGGCAGATTCAACCTTTGTCTGACGGATATGAATCTGGGTGATGGCACCGGGCTCGAGCTGCTGCAGTTTATTGCCAGGCATTGCCCGGAAATGCCCACCGCCGTCATTACGGCTTATGGCAGCATGGAAACCGCCACCGATGCCATGAAGTACGGGGCCTATGACTTTATTGCCAAGCCTGTGTCACTGGATCGACTTCGCCAGCTGATTGAAGACGGGCTGGACATCAACGAAGTGGAAGACCACCACGAGGAAGAGGACAACCTGATCGGGGAAGCGCCGAGCATGCGCGCCCTGAAAGCCCAGGTCCGCAAACTGGCACGCAGCCAGGCGCCAATCTACATCAGCGGCGAATCCGGCAGCGGCAAGGAGCGTATTGCCCGCCTGATACACAACCTGGGTTCTCGACGGGAAAAACCCTTTGTCGCCGTCAACTGCGGGGCCATTCCGTCGGAGTTGATGGAAAGCGAATTCTTTGGCCATCGCAAAGGGGCATTCACCGGGGCCGTGGAAGACCGCAAGGGGCTATTCCGCGAAGCCGATGGCGGCACCCTTTTTCTGGATGAAGTGGCCGACCTGCCCTTGCACATGCAAGTTAAACTGTTGCGAGCCATTCAGGAAAAATCCGTTCGCCCGGTGGGTGAGCCCCGGGAGTTTCAGGTCAATCTTCGTATCCTCTGCGCTACCCACAAGGATCTGGCTCAAGAAATGGCGGAAGGGCGCTTCCGGCAAGATCTTTTCTATCGGCTGAATGTCATCGAGGCGCACGTCCCCCCGTTGCGCGAACGCCAGGAAGATATTCCTGCTCTGGTCGGCCACATTCTCAAGCGCCTCAGCGAAGCCTGGGAAATCGCCCCGCCAATCGTCAGCGCCTCTGCCATGAAAACCCTGGAACAATATACCTACCCAGGCAATGTCAGGGAGCTGGAAAATACTCTGGAAAGAGCCCTGACTTTATGTGATGGGAAAGAAATCCAGGAAGAGCATCTAAGGCTGCAAACGGACACACTCCCGAAAGCCGCCACGGCAACGACACTGGAAACCTGTACCTCTCCAGAGCGTCCATTAGGCCAGCCTCTCGAAGAATTTCTTCAAGACATCGAGAGGCAGGAAATTCTCAAGGCTCTGGATGCAACGCACTGGAACAGAACAGCTGCAGCAAAAAAACTGGGCATGACATTCCGGTCTTTACGTTACCGATTGAAGAAACTGGACCTTGATCGAAGCCCAGGAGAAAGCGAGTAGGGAGCAGGGTCAATAGTTGGTCGTTCTCCACACACCATCTGCACGAGAAGCTCTGCCGTGGCCGGAGCAGACACCAAACCATTACGATAATGGCCTGCTGCAGCAAAGACCCCATTGCACCCCGGCACGGCGCCAATATATGGGTGATCCACCTCACTCCCGGGGCGTACGCCTGCCCAATGATGGGCGGGTGTACGGCTCGCTAATTCCGGGAGAAGATTTGCCGCCACTGCCTCAAGCTGATAGCGCCCGGGCACAGTCGGGTAGGTAGTGTAATCTCCTCTAATCAACGTAGAGCCAACCAGCACAGCACCATCCGCACGAGGGATCAGATAGCCTGATTGAGTTAGCATAACTGAAGGCACTCTACCTGGCGTGAGATAATAAAGCAGCATTTCTCCCTTTACCGGAAACATTGGCAAAGACACACCCAACATTGAAAGAAGCTTGCTGCTCCCTACCCCTGCACAGACAATCACATTCTCTGCATTCAAAACCAATCCATTCTGAGTTTCCAGTGCCGCACCTTTTTGCTTTGGCAAAAGTGAAACCACCTTATCCTTTATAAACGAGACCCCTTTGGACGTCAGATAGCTTCTCAAAGCTTTTAACAAGCGCGGGTTTCTGACATTGCCCAAATCAGGAAAGAAGACACCCTCTGAAAAAGGAAAAGACGGCAACAAAACGCTTCCAGAAAGCGTCTCTGATAGCACCCCCCATTTACCAGCCCAGTCTTTTACCGTGTTCATTTCCTTAGTGTCCACATGCACCCACAAACCACCTTGATGCAAATCAGACCACTCCAGACAGCGTCCGACAAGTTCACTAAAGAGTTCTCTGTAGCGGGCCATGGCATCGAAGGTCAGGCGATTCATCGCATCAGAGTAGCGCCACGCATAAAGTGGCGAGAGAATTCCTCCACCTGCCCAGGACGCCAACCCGCCTTCTGATTCATCAATCACTGTGGCGGAGATCTCACGCTTTGTGAGCTCGAACGCACCCAATAAACCGACAATACCACCACCAACAATTACGACTTCTCTCATTTCAGCTCATGACATCTTGCATATATAAAACAAGTTCTACCCGGCCATATCGATGTTTCGGATAAAGAACCATGAAAAAAACAGGCTTTACTTTACTTGAGTGCCTTACGGCATTAAGCACACTTTCTGTGCTGGCAATGATTGCGCACAATATTGGCCTCCCAATGATTCAAGAATATCGGGTTATAGCTGCCACCAACAGTGTAGCTGGATTAATCAGAGAGGCCAGAGCCAATGCTATGACGGATGGGAACCGACTCATCTGCGATGGAGAGCGGGGATGCAGTAGCTTCAAAAGAACCACAATATTGATAGAGGGGCGAGATACGAACATGAACAATGCACTAGAAAAAAGCGAAATACATCATTATGTAAAATTACCAAGCGACACCTGGCTGGAATGGAAACGATTCAGAGGCACACATTTACGCTATAGAAACAGAGGGGCAACCCGATTCCAGAACGGGCATTTCCTGATTTGCAATGGCAACAAAGGAAGAAAAATAATTATGAACTGGATTGGAAGAACCCGTATTGAGAAAGCGGGAACTGACTGCCATAAAATCTAAAAAAAAGGAATAGTCCAGAAATGTCTGGACTATTCCTGTTTACCGTCTACCAACTACTGCCGCTAGAAGGGGTACAACCCCCGACAGCGGCACAAGCATTACCCTGACTATCCAGCACCATCGTTTCTGTACCACTCATCATCGCACTATAAGGCGTCGCCTTGATCGTGTATTTATGGTCCGAGGGTACAGAAATTGTGAAATTATAATGCTTGTGTCCAACCGACTCGGGCACAAGTGTGCCAGTCATAGAGCTGGCACCATTATAAGAGAAGTGCTTTCCACGATACCCCTCCAGAGCAGAAGCCCAGTCCAGGAGCACAGCCCTACCGGCCTCTTGACGCGCATCCTGTACATACGTTGTATATGCAGGGTACGCGATTGCCAGCAATATCGAGATTATCACAACCACTATGAGTATCTCGATCAAAGTAAAGCCGGCAGCGGCCGCTTTTGAGCGGCGCTCATTTTGAGAATAGTTATAGGCACTCATGGCCACTCCGCTACTTTTTAGAAACAGGGATTACATTCGCTTCATTAGGCTCTAACTGGCGCCATTGCGTTTTGCGAAGCCTTTGATCTCGCGGCGTACCCTCTGCAGGCACCTCAGTACCGACAACCACCTTGATCTTGTCTTCGTCCATAAATAGAACCGGCGTCGGCGGCGGCACCTGTTGCAGCAACTCTTCCTGACGATCACTAGCTACAGAGCCATCATTGTTGATTTTTGCAGGATCACCCGTAATGAGATTGACCGTATGCAAATAGGCACTTCCAAGGCTAACCGCGCATGGACTATCTTCATTCGTACCGCCAACCGGGGAATATGTAGAGAAGAAAACGGTATTGTCATATACCACCGGTGATGACATCACTTTTTCACCAGGTGCAACATCAAGATAGTAGAACCAGCCCGGCGAATCCCCTTTCACGGGATTCCCTACACCTACATTGACCAAATCACCAATTTCCAGCTCTTTTTCTGGAGCAGAGTCCTTGTAAGCGCTGTCGTCACGAATAACAAAAAAAGCTTCATTCGTATTTTTGTCCAGAGGGTGAGCTCTATAGCCAGACCCAATTGTCAGATAAAGCTGTTTTTCGCCCTTGTGCTCCACATAAGCTACTGCGGGAGCTTCATAAAAACGGCGGTTGTTCGCATAACTCCCGCCCAAGTCCGCCAAAACATGCACCTTGCTTGCTCCAATATTATCCTCATCAATATCAACGCGATACAAATGGCCGCCCGTATCACCAAAATAAAGATGGTCAGAAGAACCGTCTGCGTTTTTATCAACGACAGCTATACTGCTCGGTACGGAATATGCCAAATCTTCGGACCACAGCACATCACCCGTTAAGGCATCTACAATATAGACAACATTGCCAGCATCGTCACCGTTGCTTCTCATTCCACCGCTTGCATCATGGCTGGTGTCATAGCCGCCGCCAAAAATCAGAACCGTTTTTGTTCCAATTCTTGCTGGGGTCGGTGTAGACCAGGTTTGACCCAAATCCGAATATCCGCTATCCGTGATCGTTTTTTTCCAGAGCAGTTTTGGTGACGTTCTTGATGTAACGTCGAGAGCATAGTAACTGTTTCCGCCTCGCCGCATTCCTCCAAAAAGGAGCTTTTTGCCATCTTTTTTCAGTGCGACCCAGCTACCGTCCAAACCATATATTTGACGATTGTTATTTTGATCCAATGACGGGCGATCAGTTGTAAAAAGGTTGGATCTGGAGAGAAACTCTTTGGGCATAAATGAGTAAATCTCTTTTCCCGTTTTGGCATCTATTGCGTGCAACATGCCACCATTGGTGGAAACAAAGACCACATTGTCGCCACTGTAATCAACCAAAACCGGAACACTGTGCATCGGATCACCCCAAAGCACTTTTAGCTTACTGGCAAGCTGCTCCAACTTTTCGTCACTGGCATTCTCTGGAAGGCCGAAAAACTCATTATCATACGCACCACTTCCAACAGAACCCCAAGGCAAAGTCGTCATTGCGCTGCCTTCGTTATAATACAAGGTGCGCAGGAAGCCTTCACCGTTAGCCTGCCGAGCGCCACCCTGGGTAGCATCTGGCCCGTCAGCTTCATCACTCCACCAGCTTCTTGCGGTCTCTTTGAAGTAGCCTGTCTCATCATCGATAGCATCATTACCGGAAACATCTGTGACATTATCCCCCGAAAGACGATAGCGCTTCAGGTTTCCTTCCCAGAAACTACTGGAAGCAGGCTGAATAACCGCATAATAAAGCTGGTCAAGATGCTCAAACCGGTTTAATTGGTTTACCGCTACACCAGGGGCGGACAACGTCCGAGAATCCTCATCAATCAGATCAAACACTTTAAGAAAGGCACTAGCTAGCGCATCTGAAGTATCAGCCGTATAGGTGCCTTCAGAGCCGTCAGAAGAGACTTTTTCCATATCCCCTCTATTCTGACCCATATACAAACCAACGTTATAGGTTTTTATAGATCGGCCAATATAATTGCTTTCACTGTTTAAATACTGAGAGATCGCCGCCTGACACTCATAAGAGTCCGATTTCCCAGAACCATTACAGGCATAAAAATTATGATCAGGTAAGTTGATATCGTTTGGGTCACCATCAGTGAAGATGACGATATGGTTAGACTCGCACTGGTTCTCTAAGTTAATCGGTGACACATAACGGCCATCAGAGCCCACAATATCCTGACTATTTACACACGCGTTAGTAATCTCACACTCTTTTTTTTGCCCTATAAGTTTATATTCCTGGTAAGTGTAGCCACTGTTACCCCAGCACCATCCCCAAGGAGAAGTACAAATTCGTCGGCAATCAGGGCGATTACGGTTACACCTATCGGAGATATCTTCCCAACCATACTCATCAACAATCTCGCATTCTTCGGTTTCTTCAAACTCGGTACATACAGAGCGAGTATTGTCGTCATTACCGCTATTACCATACTCCGCTGAGCCTGGGGGTGCTCCCAGCATGTAACGCCCCATCTCCCAGTAACTTTCAGCAGTTGGAGTACTACCATATGGAGCTCCAGTATTAGATCCAGAAGCATTATCACCAGCACTATTCAGGCTTGAAACTGCCTCTTTAAGCGCGCGCTTGGAATTATCGTTTACCTGGGTTACCGGCATTAATACATAGCCACCGCAGGTGTAGCGATCATCTGCACAATTGTAGCCGTGACGAAACCGCCCAATACCCATGTTGACTTTTTCTGGTACCGAGTCGATCAGAAGATGCATTGCATCTTCGAGCATGTTGATACGGCGATTTTCAACATCTGAGCACCAGCTGGCGCTACTTTCAGCACAACTGCGCATACTGCCAGAGGTATCAAGCAGCACCATTACATTGGCAATAGTTTCATTTTCACTATTGCCAACTTCTGCAGGCGCAAAGAATATCTCAGTGTCATCGGCGAACAACCATGCCGGAGACAAAACCAGCACAAGCAAAAGCGCCATTCCTTTTAAGATAGACATGTCGTTTTTCATAATGTCCCCCGCTACATTTCTGAGCCTGGAAGGATTCCAGTCTTCAATAGTTGCTGTAGATGACGATCGTTAATATTAAAGCCGTCCATAACAGCGTCACCCTGTACGTTAATTGAGTAGTCCACGAATGTTGCTGAATTACCGGTTGCACTAACTTGGTTCCCGGAAATCAGTTCATACCCGTCTTCAGATGCACCAGCAGATGCTGTAATAACTTTTCTGGCATCCATCGAATCACCGCTGCTGCAGGCACCATCTCTTCCACCTGAATTCAGCAAACACCGTCTCGCCACAACCTGATCAACCAAAAACGCCGTCAATGCGACTTCATCCATATTGTTTATAGTGTTGTACATATCTGCCACTGAGCTTTCCGCAGCCTCAAAAACCATGGCATCTGCCTGCGTTCCTGTTGCCACCTTGGCCGCAAACATACTTGTCTTCATTGCAGAAACACCCAGAACAGAAACCACGACAAGAATAAGCAGCGCAACAATCAATGCTGCGCCACGCTGACTATATCCACGCGAAATCGCATTTTTTTTCATAGCGTTTCCCAATCAACATTTCGCAACTGAACTGTGCTTGTAAACATCCTACGAACAGCCTTTGCATCAGTATCCGATTTGGTAATTTTGTTTCCCAGCAAATAGAATGTTTGCTCTCCACCACCAGGCAACGCTTCACTCCGCTCGCTCAACAGCAGCGCCAGCCTAGCAGCGACAATAGTTCCCACAGCCCCAGGAACACCTGCATCTGATTGAGCTTGAGTTATATAGCCACTAGCATTTGCTGCTCCCACAAAGGTAGTTACTCCCAAAGCACCATCCGGATTTTCATCAATTCCATACTTAACCTTAAAACCTTCAACCCCGGAAACCAGCTCTATACCCGCGCCTCCAGAAAGATTTCCATTACAAAACAAGCCATCATTTGACACATAGTAGCTATTAACGACCTGAACAATGCCCCCCCCGCCGCCGCCTTCACAATCCGTCGTACCGTGATAGGCAATAGTTATACGGTCTGTGGCACCATCACTTGAAGCAGGCAAGCCTGCGGCAGGAACAAACAACACCCCGTTAGGCACGGCCGCAGCTACGTTCTGATCAAGGCCTGTGCGCCGCACATCCCTCACAAGAAAGCGCATAACAAGCTGGCCATTTTCCTGTACACGCGACGTTGCCTGCTGCAGGGCAAAAGTTCTGTTATTGGTTATCAGCAATTGAAGTGCTGCACCGGTCACAACCAATCCAACAACCATTGCCACCATTAATTCAACAAAACTGAAGCCTGACTGTTTTTTCATCGTTTTCATTAGCGGAGCACCTCGATAACCGCACAGAAAGAATCCGTATCGGTATTAACCTCCCCTCCTGCCTTTACGCACTCTGAAGGCTTCATCCCATCCCAACTGACAACAACACAATTCAGGCCACTATTAGGGCAGGATTGAATGGCAACCAATCCTTCTGGCAACAAATTCCCAGCCATCCAAGATAATTGATTAACATCCCAGGAAACCATCTGAGCGCTACTGCAACCTGCACCAACCCCGGTGCAGGTTGCATAGGCATTGGGCGCTGAGCCAACAGCTGCTGGCGTTGTAGGCCAGGCCGCCGCTATGTAAGCCGGCAAATTTGGATTTACCTGCAAACGTTCCAGCGCATCCTGTGCAATCAGTGTTGCCTGAGCTCGGTTATTTGCCAGTTCAGCACCTTTTAACGCTGAAAGTTGCATCCCGGCGTAGCCCAGAACGCCGATTGCAAGCACCAAGAGAGCCACAAGGACTTCAACAAGACCGACACCGCGCTGCGCAGCTTTAACTACCATTTTTTTCAGGAACACGTGATATCCTCATTACTCATTCGCCCGACCTTAGAAACAGAAATCTTTCGACCCGTCTCTCCTGTTCGCACAGAGTCGCAGACAATGAAGCTGTCAGCCTGATTGACAAAACCATCTGGCTGGAAAGTCAAACTGCCAGAGCCGGAACGCGTCACGGTTACATCCGGTGAAATGGCAAAGCTTTGGTCCTCCTCCGGGGCACCGGCCGGATATGAAATAAGCCAGCCCTGACTCCAGTCCCCACCACTAACCGCAGATAATTGGACGTTTACTCTGAGGTTTACTGCCTGAGTACGAGCAGTCCCAAGAGCAGCAACCAGCTCACTGGCCGCACCACGCAGTGAATTACCTGCACCAACGTTGCGGAAAGCGGGAACGGCAATGGACCCCAGCACTACGAGGATGATGATCGCAACCATCATTTCGACCAGTGAGAAGCCTCGCTGCCTGCTTTTTTTTGTCATCATTTCAGTCCGGTTGTCTGGGCTTGAGAATTGCGTTGAGTTCAGCTTAGCAATTCCATAGGCGCCATCAATCAACCGAGGACAAACGGACTGTCGACCACCTTGGACGGTATAAGCTGCTGAAAAATAATGGATTTTGGTACTTTAGGGTGTGACGGCACTCACACTTTAATCGTACACCAATGCAACTTTTACCTTAGTGGAAAGCATTACTGCACTATCCCGGGGGCCAGGAGGCAGCAAAACCTAGACGGGTGCAAAATTATCATTTTAAACAGACAAAAGGCGGAGGGGGGGCCCTAAAGGAAACCAATACGTTTTCCCAGCCAGAATCAGGAGCGCAGCGCCTTGGGCATGGAGAAACGGATGTTCTCTTCGCGACCGGGGATTTCCTCGGGGTCAAAGCCGCCCAGGGATTTGAGGGTGGCGATGACCTGCTGGACCAGCTCTTCGGGGGCGCTGGCGCCGGCGGTGACGCCGACGGCGGTCTTGCCCTTGAGCCAGGCAGGGTCGATCTGGGAGGGGTCGTCGAGTAGGTGGGCTTCAGCGCCGCAGCGTTCGGCCAGCTCCCGCAGACGGTTGGAGTTGGAACTGTTCACAGAACCCACCACCAGCACCAGCCCGCATTCCAGCGCCAGCTGGCGCACGGCATCCTGACGATTAGTGGTGGCGTAGCAGATGTCTTCACGCTTGGGGCCGAGGATGTTCGGAAAGCGGGCGCGCAGGGCATCGATCACTTTCGCGGTATCGTCCACACTGAGGGTGGTCTGGGTCACGAAGGCCAGGGTGTCCGGGTCACGAACCTGAATCGTCGCCACGTCCGCCTCATCTTCCACCAGGTAGATATCACCACCATAGGACTTGTCGTACTGGCCCATGGTGCCTTCCACTTCCGGGTGACCGGCATGGCCAATCAGAATGCTCTCGCGGCCTTCGCGAGCGTAGCGAATCACTTCCATATGCACCTTGGTGACCAGCGGGCAGGTGGCATCGAACACCTTCAACTGGCGGCGCTCCGCCTCCTGCTGCACCGCCTTGGAAACACCATGGGCACTGAAGATAACAATGGCATCATCCGGCACTTCGTGGAGCTCCTCCACAAACACCGCCCCGCGCTGACGCAGATCGTCCACCACATAGCGGTTGTGGACCACCTCGTGGCGCACATAGATCGGCGGCCCGAACACTTCCAGTGCCCGGTTGACGATATCGATGGCGCGATCCACCCCGGCACAGAAGCCACGGGGGTTGGCGAGTCGGATTTGCATAGGAGATCCTGCTTGACTGGTACCGGTATTGTAACGGGTACAGGGCCGCTTCTGCGACCGTTGCAACGACACTGATGCCGCGGACTGCAATCAGTTCAGGGTAACGGGCTGCTCCGGAGCGTAACGCTCCACGGCGATAATCTCTACCTCGAAGGTCAGGTCTCGGCCGGCCAGAGGGTGATTGAAATCCACATAGACCCACTCATCCTCCACCTTGCTGATCACGCCAGGCAGTTCGCCGCCAGCCGCATCCGCAAAGCTCAGCACCATGCCCTGCTCCAGGGTGTCGTACTGGGCAAAGGTACTACGGGTGAAGTGCTGCACATTGTCGTCGTTGTAATCGCCGAAGGCCTTGTTCGCCTCCAGGAAAACGCTACGGCGATCGCCGGCTTTAAGGCCGCGCAAGGCATTTTCAAAGCCCGGCAGCAGGGATTCGTCACCCCAGACGAAGGCCGCCGGGTCACCGCCGAAGGTGGAATCCAGCTCGGTGCCATCCATCAGGCGCACCGCAAAATGCAGAGTGATACGGGTGTCCGGGCCCGCCCGGAGAATCTCAGTCATGCTTTTTGGCTCCCAGGAGCATATCCAGCAGAATCAGACCGGCACCAATGGTGATAGCGCTGTCGGCGATATTGAAGGCCGGGAAGTGGCTGTTACCCCAGTAGAAATCCAGAAAGTCCACCACATGCCCCAGCACCAGCCGGTCGTAGAAATTGCCCAGGGCCCCGCCCAGAATCAGCGCCAACGCGACGCCCTGCAGTTTCTCTGCAGCGGTGAGCCGGGTCAGCCAGACCAGGATCAGTACCGAAGCACCCAGGGCAATGGCGGTAAAGAACCAGCGCTGCCAGCCCCCCGCATCCGCCAGAAAGCTGAATGCGGCACCGGGGTTATAAGCCAGGGTCAGATTGAAGAACGGCATCACTTCCAGCCGCTCGTAGAGATCAAACCGGGCCACCACCATATGCTTGGTGATCTGATCCAGGGCAATCACCACACCGGTGAGCCACAACCAAATTAGTTGCCCTGGCAGCAGCCGTTTGCTGCTTTCAGAAGATGAGATATCTGGCGTTTTAGGCATAACGTCGCACCTCACCCTCGCCGTCCACGTTCGTCACGCAACGGCCACACAACTCCGGATGCGCGGCATGGGAGCCGACATCCGGCTGGTGGTGCCAGCAGCGCGCGCACTTGCCGTACTCACTGGCCAGCACCTGCACCTTCAACCCGCTCACCGCCGTGTCTTCCAGCTCGGCAGGCGCCTCCCCCAGAGGCTTGAGGGTGGCCGCAGAGGTAATGGTGACGAAACGCAGCTCATCGCCCAGACGGTTCAACAGCGTCTGCTGCTGGTCATCCACATAGAGCACCACCTCGGCACTGAGGCCGCCCTTGATCAGCTTGTCGCGACGGGCATTCTCGATGGCCTTGTTCACCGCCTGCTTCACATCCTGCATCTGCTGCCAGAAATTACGATCCATGTCCGCATCGGTAAGACCGAAAAGGCCGTCGTACCATTCCGCCAGGAACACCGAATCGAGACGCTCGCCGGGCAGGTTTTCGTAGATTTCCTCGGCGGTGAAGCTGAGTACCGGCGCCATCCAGCGCACCAGCGCCTGGGCGATATGATAAAGGGCTGTCTGGCAGGAGCGCCGCGCCACGGAATCCGCCTGGGTGGTGTACTGGCGATCCTTGATGATATCCAGGTAGAAGCCGCCCAGATCCAGGGCACAGAAGTTGTGCAACTTCTGGTAGACCTGATGGAAATGGTAGCCGTCGTAAAGCCCCTGAATCTCTTCCTGCAGTTGCAGGGCGCGATCGACAATGTAGCGATCCAACGCCAGCATCTGCTCCGGCTGCAACGCATCGCTGGCCGGGTCGAAACCGCTCAGGTTGGAGAGCAGGAAACGGCTGGTGTTACGGATACGACGATAGCTATCGCCCATCTGCTTGAGGATGTCCTTGGACACGGACATCTCGCCACGATAATCGGTGGCTGCCACCCACAGACGCAGGATATCGGCGCCCAGATCGTTCCACACTTCCTGGGGCGCGATCACATTGCCGACGGACTTGGACATCTTGCGGCCCTGCTCATCCACGGTGAAACCATGGGTCAGGACGGTCTTGTAAGGTGCTGCATCGCGAACCGCCAGGCTGGTCAGCAGCGAAGACTGGAACCAGCCACGATGCTGGTCGGACCCTTCCAGATACAGGTCCGCCGGGGTGTTCAGCTGCGGACGTTGGTCCAGTACGCAGTAATGAGTGACACCGGAATCGAACCACACATCCAGAGTATCGGTCACCTTGCTGTACTGGTCGGCCTGCTCGCCCAGCAACTCGGCGGGCGCCAGATCGAACCAGGCATCAATGCCTTTCTGCTCCACCCGCTGGGCGACCTGTTCGATCAGGGCCGGGGTGTCCGGGTGCAGCTCGCCGGTTTCCTTGTTCACGAACAGCGCAATGGGCACGCCCCAGGTACGCTGGCGGGAGATACACCAGTCCGGGCGGTCGGTGAGCATGCCTTCGATGCGGGCCTTGCCCCACTCCGGCAGCCACTGCACCTTGTCGATTTCCTGACGGGCACGGGGCAGCAGCCCGGCCTGGTCCATGGAGACAAACCACTGGGCGGTGGCACGGAAGATCAGTGGCGTCTTGTGGCGCCAGCAATGCGGGTAGCTGTGCTCGATTTTTGCCAGCTTCACCAAGGCACCGCTTTCCTGCAGTGCCTCGATCACCGGCTCGTTGGCCTTGCTGACATGCACTCCGCCCACTACTGGCAGGTCGTCACGAAACAGGCCGCTGTCCAGCACCGGGCTGATCGGGTCCAGATCGTATTGCTGGCCCACCACAAAGTCATCGGCACCGTGGCCGGGAGCGGTGTGCACCAGGCCGGTACCGGCATCGGTGGTCACGTGCTCACCGAGAATCACCGGCACCTGCGCACCCAGGAACGGATGCTGCAGAGACAATGCTTCCAGCTTTTCGCCTTTCACTGTGGTTGAGCGGGTTACGCTCTCCATGCCCCAGCGCTCCACCAGATCGTCCGCCAGCGCCTCGGCCACCAACAGCTCAAGATGCTGGCCATCCAACTCGCCGCTGAGCAGCACATAGTCCAGCTGCGGATGCACCGCCACCGCCCGGTTAGCCGGGATGGTCCAGGGAGTGGTAGTCCAGATGACCAGCGCCGGAGCGGTGGCCTTGATGCCGGAACGGGCAGTAAAGTCCGCCACATCCACCACACTAAACTCCACATCAATGGCCGGGGACACCTTGTCGTAGTATTCCACTTCCGCTTCCGCCAGGGCGGAGGCGCAGTCCAGACACCAGTGCACCGGCTTGAAGCCCTGCTGCAGGTGGCCGTTGTCGACGATCTTGCCCAGGGAACGGATGATGTTCGCCTCGAAGGCGTAATCCATGGTCAGGTAGGGATTGTCCCAGTCGCCGAACACGCCCAGGCGCATGAAGTCCGCCTTCTGGCCATTCACCTGCTTGCTGGCGTATTCACGGCACTTCTTGCGGAAAGTACTCGCATCGACTTTGTGCCCGGCCTTGCCGACCTTCTTTTCCACCATCAGTTCGATGGGAAGGCCATGGCAGTCCCAGCCCGGCACATAGGGGGCATCAAAGCCGGCCAGGGTACGGGACTTGACGATCATGTCCTTGAGGATCTTGTTCACCGCATGGCCAATATGAATGTCGCCGTTGGCGTACGGCGGGCCATCGTGAAGAATGAACTTGGGACGGCCGGCAAAGGCCTCACGGATCTTCTGGTAGAGCTGCTTTTGCTGCCACTCTTTCAGACGCGCCGGTTCGCGCTGGGACAAGCCGGCTTTCATGGGAAAGTCGGTTTGGGGAAGATTAAGCGTTGCCTTGTAGTCCGTCATAGTCCCGTCTTAGATAATCCCGTCTTTTCAAAGTAGTCCCGGACCGCTTTCACGTCCTGCCAGATGGCAGTCTTGAGCTGATCCAGATCCGCGAATTTCTCTTCCGCCCGCACATAATGGCGAAAGGCAACCGTCAAATGCTTGTCGTACAGGCTGTCCTTGCCGGCCCCGGCATCGTTACTCTCTTCACGATAATCCAACAGATGCACTTCCAGGCGATTTTCCGTGCCGTTTACCGTCGGCCGGTCGCCCATATTGGCAGCACCGGCCTGGTCCGTGAGCCCGGCGCCAGTCACCGTCACGGCAAACACCCCTGCCAGCGGCGAGTGCAGACGCTTCAGCGCCAGATTCACCGTGGGCAAATCCAGGGTGCGACCGATCTTGTCGCCATGACGCACCCGACCACTGATGGCAAAGGGGCGACCCAGTAAGGTTTCCGCCAGGGCAAAATCGCCGGCGCTGAGCGCCGCTCGCACCCGGGTGCTGGACACCCGCTCGCCATGGATTTCGCAGGTGGCGGTATCTGTCACAGCGAAACCGAACTGCCCGCCAGCCTGCTGCAGGTAGGCGAAATCCCCGTCGCGACCACAACCGAAACGGAAATCATCACCCACCACCAGGTATTCCACCCCTAGCCCATCCACCAACAGGGATTGCACAAAGGCTTCAGCGGTCAAAGAGCGGAAACGCTCGTCAAATCGCACGCACAGCACCTGATCCACCCCGGCGTTACGCAGGGCAATCAGCTTGTCGCGCAGGGACATGAGCCGGGCCGGCGCCTGCTGCGGAGCAAAAAATTCCTGAGGTTGCGGCTCGAACAGCATCACCGTGGCCTTCAGTCCACGGCGGCGGGCTTCTGCGATCACCTGATCCAGAATCCGCTGATGCCCCTGATGCACCCCATCGAAATTGCCGATGGTGGCCACGCAGCCGCGATGCCTGTCGCGCAGATTGTGAATGCCGCGAATCAGTCGCATCTCATCCTCGTCTCAAAAGACGCCCGATTATACAGGCTCGTCGATGGTTTTGTATGCGCCCGTGACCTGCCGGCGGGAAAAACGGTTAACCGCCAAAGACATGGTGCTCACAGGGAGTAAAGACAACGCCCTTTGCACCTCTTGCCGGAAATTAGCGACGCAAGTGCCGGGGGCGCAACCCCAATACCAGCAGACTGGTGCCATAGATAGCCAGCCCGGAAGCGACAATCAGGCTGAGCCAGCCGATCCGGTTCCAGACACCTGCCTCGGTCCAGGCCTGGGTCTGCAACGACAACCAGTAGGTGACCGCCGCCATGGCAATACCAGCAAACACCATCCGCCCCCAGAGTAACAACCAGCCCTTGAGCGGCTGATAAACCCCGGCCCGACGCAGCCCAAGATACAACAGCCCGGCATTAAGCCAGGCGGACAGCGCCATGGCCGTCGCCAGCCCCACATGGTGCCACTCCCACACCAGCATGGCGCCGAACGCCATATTCGCCAGCATGGCAATCACACCGATCTTCACCGGGGTGCGGGTGTCCTGACGGGCATAGAAGCCTGGCGCCAGCACCTTGATCAGCATGGCCGCCAACAGGCCGGTACTGTAAGCGCGCAGGGATTCCGCCGTTTTCGCCACATCAAAGGCAGTGAATTCACCGTACTGGAACAGGGTGGACAGCAGCGGCTCGGCCAATACTGCCAACGCCAGCGCCGCCGGCAGACCAATCAGCAGCACCATGCGGATAGCCCAATCCAGAGTACGGGAAAACGCCTCGCTGGACGCATCCACATGTTTGCTGGACAGGCTGGGCAGGATCACCGTGCCAATGGCCACCGCGAAAATGCCCAACGGCAGCTCGATCAGCCGGTCCGTATAATAGAGCCAGGTCACCGAACCGGTTTCCAGCAGTGACGCCAGCACCGTATTGACCAGGGAGTTGAGCTGATAGACCGACGCCCCGAACAGGGCCGGAATCATCAATGTCATGATCTTGCGCACCCCCGGATCCGACCAGCCCATGCGCGGCACCGGCATCAGGTTCAACCGCGCCAGGAACGGCAACTGGAACAGCAGCTGCGCCACCCCGGCGATCAACACCCCCCAGGCCAGCGCCACCGCCATGCGATCTTCGGCAAACTGCGGCGCCAGGAACAGGGCGCAGCCGATCAGACTCAGGTTCAACAGCACCGGGGTAAAGGCCGGCACCGCAAAGCGGTTCCAGGAATTGAGAATGCCGCCGGCAAAGGCGGTCAGGGAAATAAAGAACAGATAGGGGAAGGTCAGCCGCAGCATTTCCACGGTCAGCGCCCGTTTCACCGGATCATCGCCAAAACCGGGAGCAAACAGCCACACCACCCCCGCCGCCGCCAGCATCCCCACCAGCGTGATCAACGCCACCACGGTTCCCAGGGTGCCGGCCACCCGGTCCACCAACAGCTTGGTGGCCGCCATGCTGCCTTTGCTTCGATACTCGCTGAGCACCGGCACAAACGCCTGGTTAAAGGCCCCTTCGGCAAACAGGCGACGGAAAAAATTGGGGATTTTCAGGGCCACGAAGAAGGCATCGGCCCCGGCGGAAGCCCCCAGCATACGGGCGATCACCACATCCCGGACCAGCCCGAGCACCCGCGACAGCATGGTCATGGTCGCCACCAGGGCGGTGGAGGCCATTAAACCGGCTTTTTTCGGGGTCTTTTCTGTGGGTTCGGTCATGATGCCTCCAGCAAACCGGGCAAGAGTAAACAAAGGTCGCCCAAACCGCCAGAATGATGATTTCCGCCCCCACAGCCCATTGACATCGGGCCGTCGGATCGGCATAGTTGCGCGTCTTTAGACCATGACCCGCGTGTTTTTTGATCACAACAGGTAGGGTCGGCCCCAGCGGCCAGTGTCACAACCCGAATTTGACCTTCGAATTTAAAAGTATAGGAGCAGGACCTTGGCTAACTCACCGCAAGCACGCAAGCGTGCGCGTCAGGCGGAAAACCGCCGTCAGCACAACGCAGCGATGCGCTCCATGGTGCGCACATACCTGAAAAAGGTGAACGCGGCTATTGCGTCCGGCGACCAAGGCAGCGCTCAGGAAGCTTATACCCAGGCGGTGTCTGTGCTGGATAAAGCCACCCGCAAGGGCAAGTTTCACCCGAACAAGGCAGCTCGCCACAAGAGCCGCCTGAACGCCAAGATCAAGGCCATGGCTGCCTGATTCTGACGCGTTCGCGTTAAAAAACCGGCCATTGGCCGGTTTTTTTATGCCTGGAAATCAGTGACGAGTTGCGAGAAGCGAGTTTCGAAGGGCCAAACCGGTTTTGCCTTTCGCTTCTCGAAACTCGAAAACTCGAGACTCGCTTCCCACATCAGCCGACGTCGAACACCACCATATTATCCCGGTGGATCAGTTCCTCTTCATTCATGTAGCCCAGCACATCGGCAATCTCGGTACTTTTCTTTCTACAGATGCGGCGTGCGTCGGCAGCGTCATAGTTGGCCAGGCCACAGCCGATACGCTCGCCCTGCTCGCTCTCACAGGCCACCATTTCCCCCCGTGAGAACTGGCCGAACACATCCACCACACCCACCGGCAGCAGGCTGGAGCCGCCATCGCGGATACGGCGCACCGCACCGGCATCCAGCACCACACGGCCACGCATCTGCAGATGCCCGGCCAGCCACTGCTTGCGGGCATTCATGGGCGAGGTATCCGGCAACAATGTGGTGCCCGGCCCCTGCCCCTGGGCCAGCTCTGCCAACACCTGCGGGCTGCGCCCGGAGGCAATGGTCGTCGACGCCCCAGAGCGGGCAGCCAGCTTGGCGGCACGCACCTTGGTGGCCATGCCTCCACGCCCCAATAATCCGCCACCGCCAGCCACTCGGGCAATATCCGGGTCCGACGCCCGTGCCTCGCGGATCAATGCTGCCTGGGGATTGCTACGTGGGTCGGCGTCGAAGAGCCCATCTTGGTCGGTGAGAATCACCAGCCGGTCCGCCTCGATCAGATTCGCCACCAGAGCCGCCAGGGTATCGTTGTCGCCAAAGCGGATTTCATCGGTGACCACGGTATCGTTCTCGTTCACCACCGGCACCACCGAAAAGCCCAGCAGGGTCAGCAGCGTGGAGCGGGCATTGAGGTAGCGTTTGCGATCGGACAAGTCATCGTGGGTAAGGAGCACCTGGGCGGTGTGCAGATTGTGCTTCTGAAAGCGCGACTCCCAGGCCTGCACCAGCCCCATCTGGCCCACCGCAGCAGCGGCCTGCAGCTCGTGCACGGAATCCGGACGGGAGGTCCAACCCAGCCGGGTCATTCCTTCCGCCACGGCGCCGGAGGACACAATCACCACTTCGATGCCCTGCTCACGCAGCGCCACCATGCGGTCCACCCAGGACTGCATCAACGCACAATCCAGCCCCTTGCCGTCATTAGTCAGCAGGGCACTGCCTATCTTGATTACCCAACGCTGGCGGTCCGCCACACCCACTCCTTAGTCACGCTTGATCAGGGTTCGTAAACCACTTCCACATCGTGGTCATCATCGTCGTCGTCATCATCATTCTGGCGGGCCCGGCGTGCATCCGCCTTGAGCTCCTGCACCTTCTCGCGGGCTTCTTCTTCCAGACGAGCCCGCAGATCCTGCTGCGCGGCGGCATAATCCGGATCTTCCTGTTCCAGCCGGCGACGGTCTTCAATAGCATTCATCAGGGCGTAGACCAGGTCTTCGCAGCCCACACCCGCAGCAGCGGAAATGCGGAACACCGGCCCCTGCCAGCCCAGCTCCTCAACGATGGCATCCGCCTGCGTCTGCGCTTCATCATCCGCCAGTAGATCAATCTTGTTGAACACCAGCCAGCGCTCCTGTTCGGCCAGAGCCGGAGAAAAACGGTCCAGCTCGTCGGCAATGGCATCAATGTGATCGGCCGGACTGCTGCCATCCATGGGCGCCAGATCCACCACATGCAGCAACAGGCGGGTACGCGCCAGATGCTTGAGGAAACGAATCCCCAAACCTGCACCCTCTGCGGCCCCTTCGATCAGGCCGGGAATATCAGCCACCACAAAACTGCGATGGCGATCCGCCTTCACCACGCCAAGATTGGGCACCAGGGTGGTAAACGGATAATCCGCCACCTTGGGTTTGGCGGCAGAAATGGCCCGGATCAGGGTGCTCTTGCCGGCATTGGGCATGCCCAGCAGCCCCACATCCGCCAGCACTTTCAATTCCAGGCGCAGGCGACGGGATTCACCCGGCTTGCCCTTGGTAATCTTGCGCGGGGCCTGGTTGGTGCTGCTCTTGAAATGAATATTACCGAGCCCGCCGCGACCGCCCAGGGCGATCATTACCGGCTTCTCCGGATCGGTCAGATCCGCCAGCACCTCATCGGTATCCACATCGACGATGGTAGTACCCACCGGCACCAGCAACACCACGTCATCAGCGGATTTACCGGTCATCTGCCGCCCCTTGCCGCCCTCGCCGTTACGGGCTTTGAAATTGCGGTCGTAGCGGTAATCCACCAGAGTATTCAGATTGGTATCCGCCTTCACCAGCACACTGCCACCGGCGCCGCCGTCGCCACCATCCGGACCGCCGAATTCCACGTATTTTTCGCGCCGGAAACTCAGACAGCCATCACCGCCTTTACCGGCGTGAACTTCAATGGTGGCTTCATCGACAAATTGCATTGGGGGACACTCTATTACTGGATGGATGCCATTGTAGGGCAGCACACGGGCCACTCACCACAATGTCCTGGATCTGTTCGCGTGCTATTGCCCACGCCGCTTGCAAGCAGCCTGACACAAAAAAGCCCCGCGGGCAGGAGCCTCGCGGGGCTTTGAGAACCTGTTCGCGCTCTATACGCAGCAGCGCCGGAGTCAATTTTGTCGCCAGGTCGTGATTGCGATTGTGCCGTGTAGTCATTCTACATAAGCAAGCGCAATCGCGGGCTGGCGGCAAAAGGGGCCCGGCCCTTCGGGTTGCCACTAAAAAAGCCGCCATGCCGTGTTGTGAACCTTGAACTTGACCCGTCAGGCCCTGCGGTTCACGCCTTGCCTGGCGGCTTTTTTAGTGGCAACGCTGCTGCGTATAGAGCGCGAACAGGTTCTTACCGACCCTTGCGGATCAGGCCACGGGCTCGATCACCACAAACTTGCGGCTCAGCGGACCCTTGGTTTCAAACTTAACGCGACCGGTTTCCTTGGCAAAGATGGTGTGGTCTTTGCCCATGCCGGTGTTACCACCAGCGTGGAATTTGGTGCCACGCTGACGAACGATGATTTCGCCTGCGCTGACCAATTGACCGCCAAAGCGCTTTACGCCAAGGCGTTTACTTTCCGAATCGCGACCGTTACGAGTACTACCACCGGCTTTCTTATGTGCCATGTCTCAATCCTCTCTTCAAATGTCTAAGGATCAGCCCTGGATCCCGGTGATTTTCACCGCCGTGTACCACTGGCGATGACCTTGTTGCTTGCGGGAGTGCTTGCGACGACGGAACTTCACAATCTTGATTTTCTTGTGACGGCCCTGCTCCAGCACTTCAGCGGTTACCTTGGCGCCATCCAGCATCGGCTGGCCGACTTTCACGTCATCGCCGTTGGCAACCAGCAGCACCTGGTCGAAATCCACGGATTCGCCGGTGGCCACTTCAATTTTCTCGATGCGCACAACATCGCCTTCTTCAACGCGATACTGCTTGCCACCGGTTTTGATTACTGCGTACATGCATGTGCTCCAGCACGACTCCACTCAGGCGGACGACTCCAGTTCAGAAGCATCGTCACTTGCAGGCCAGGCAGAGGATGAAATTGGGTCGCGAAGTGTACGTGAAACACCGCCCCTGAACAAGCCCTGATTCTGCCCGCTGCCGCGGCCTTCACAGGGAATGGGCTTTCCTTGACTAGCCGCCAGCCACTGCTAGCATTGCCCGCTGTTGCGCCCACCTTCTGTCTGGACACAAGTGCATGGATTTCAAGGCCATTTATGCTGTCGTCGAAGATGACTTCGCGGCGGTGAACCAGTTTATCAACCACCACCTGGATTCCAATGTCCCGCTGATCCGCGAGGTGGGGGATTATATCGTCCAGTCCGGTGGCAAACGCCTGCGTCCGCTGGTGTCCATCCTGTGTGCCCGCGCCTCGGGCTATCATGGCGAGCGCCATGTGGATGTGGCCGCCATTATCGAGTTCCTGCATACCGCGACTCTGCTCCACGATGATGTGGTGGATGAGTCCAACTTGCGCCGCGGACGGCCCACGGTCAATGCGGTATGGGGCAATGCCGCCAGCGTCCTGGTGGGCGATTTCCTGATTTCCCGCGCCCTGCAGCTAATGGTGGGCCTCAGGCATTCTCGGTTGCTGGATATTTTCTCCCAGAGCACCAATACCATCTCCGAGGGTGAGGTGCTGCAGCTGATCAATGTGCGCGACCCCAACACCAGCGAAGACAACTACATGCGGGTGATTCATCACAAGACCGCCAAGATGTTTGAATCGGCGGCGGAAACCGGCGCCGTTCTGGGGGCCGACGAAAACACTGACTTCGTGGATGCCTTCGCCGCCTACGGCCGCCATCTGGGCATTGCCTTTCAGCTTATCGACGATGTGCTGGACTACCAGGGCGAAGCCAACGAGCTGGGCAAGAACGTGGGCGACGACCTGGCCGAGGGCAAACCCACCCTGCCGCTGATCTACACCATCGCCAACGGCAGTGCGGAGCAGGCCACACTGATCAAGGATGCCATTCGCAACGGCGGCCTGGACCATCTGCAGCATATTATTGAAACCGTTCAGGCCAGCGGTGGTCTGCAATATACGGTGGACAAGGCCGCCGAGCATACGCGCCTGGCCCTGGACGCCATCGCCGCGGTGCCGGCCTCCCCTTACAAGGAGACCCTGTTCACCCTGGCGGAAGAATCTCTCAAGCGGACCTATTGAAAACCGCAACAGGCAACACGCTGCACGAAATATTGATGCGCCGCGTGTTGGCTGAACCTGTCACCAAGGAGTCCTTATGTTACGCGCTGTGCTAGTTCTTGCCCTGAGTGCCACCTTTGCCGGCTGCGCCCTCAGCCCGCAGATGATTGACGTCAAACCGGTTGCCGATGTGGAGGCCACCAATGTTGGCCAGAATCAGCCCGTGCAGGTTCTGGCGGTGGATTCCCGTGACCAGGAAGCCTTCGGCACCCGCGGCGGCGTGTATAAAAACACCGCCTTGGTGCGCCCCGCCAATGATGTAAAAAGCGCTATCGAAGATGCCATTCGCAAAGGGCTGCAAACCCAGGGCTTCAATGCCTTCAACCCCGGCGAAGATGCCACTCGCCTGGAGGTTCGCCTGGAACAGCTGGACTATGTGCCCGAAGAAGGCTCAGTGGTCAATGAAGTGACCCTGACTCTCACCCTGCTGGCCGAAGCCAGCCGCGGCGACGTGCTTCACACCGGCACCTACAAAAGCAGCGTAGTTCATGACCTGCCTCTGACCCCCTCGGCCAACCGCAACCAACAGATGGTCAACGACATCCTCAGCGGCGCCATCAACCGCCTGCTCAAGGATCCGGAAATGCTGGCCTTCCTGGCGGGTAACTACACGCCCTGATGCCAGGCAACCGCGTCGCCATTCACTACTGCAGCCAGTGCAACTGGCTGCTGCGCAGCGCCTGGTACGCGCAGGAATTGCTGACCACCTTCAGCGACGAACTGGATGAAGTGGCCCTGCAACCGGGCACAGGCGGAGCATTCCGCATCGAAGCTAATGGCCAGCCGATCTGGGAACGCGAGGCAGATGGCGGTTTTCCGGACATTACCGAGTTGAAGCGACGGGTGCGGGATGTGGTCTGCCCGGAGCGGGAGCTGGGGCATATTGATCGCAAGGACGCCTGATACCCACTACTCCACTGAGCGTCGCGGACAACGCGATAACCAGCGCCGCAAAACACTTTCTACAACGCTGCTGTAGGAGCTCCTCTCGAGGGGCGAACTGAGCATAGCGAGGCAGGCCAGCAATGGAACCTGTAAAGCCCTGATACTCCTGATCGCCCGCGGGGAATTTCCACGCTGACGCGTGGCTCGCCCCTCGAGAGGAGCTCCTACAGCGGCTTCGAAACAGCTCAGGGCAACATGCTCCTGGCTATCGCGCCGCCAGCGACGCTCCTACGGCAACGCCGGGTCAACCTCACAGGGGCGGGCTATTCATTCTCCGGCCGCACATCTACTTGCGGCTCTTCACTGTCGAACGGTACCGCCACCGTAAACAGCAACGGCTGGCAGCACACCTGACAGTCTTCCACGTATTCCTGCTCCGCCACCGACGTATCAATCAGCACCTCGATGGGCTCCCAGCAATGGGGGCATTGCACGGTCACCGGTACCAGTCCCGCCATAAGCTAGCCCACCTCCGCGATGATCAGCCCCTGCAGCCACTGCGGCGCCTCCCCTTCTGCCCAGGGTTCAGGCTGGCCCTGTCCCCAGACCGGACCGGGCCAGCAGGGATCTCCCTCAAAGCGGGCGATGATATGAATATGCAGTTGCGGCACCATATTGCCCAGGGCGCCGATATTGATCTTGTCCGCCCCGGTCACCCGCTCCAGCTCCGCCGCCAGGCCATTGACCTGTTGCAGTAGCAACTGCTGCTCCGTACTGGGCAAATGATGCCATTCGCGCAGACCATCACGCTTGGGCACCACGATCAGCCAGGCAAAGCGCCGGTCATTCATCCAGCGCAGCCAGCACAAGTCGGTTTCCCCCAGGTCACGGGTATCAGCAGCAAGACGGGGATGCAGTGTGGCCATGATGTCTCCTTGATGGACAACAACGCGCAACACGCTTCACGCAACTCCCTGCGTGAAACATGCAGCGTCTCTTATCGATAATCTGAAGGGCTGCGCAGGGTCCAGCGCCGAAACGCCCGGGCAAAATTGGAGGCATCAGAATAGCCCAGACTCATGGCGATCTCGTCCACGGTCTTATCTGTCTGGGTCAGGTACTCCACCGCCAGGCCCTTGCGCAAACCATCCAGCACCTCCTGATAACTGGTACCCAATTGCTGCAGCTTGCGCTTTAGGGTCCGTGAAGACATATGTAGCTCACTGGCCACCTCTTCCACCCCGGGAAAGCGCCCACCGCCGCCCAGAATGATCCGCCGTACCTGGCCAAGCAGGGCTGGCGGCGCCTTGATGGAGGCCATCTCCTGCTCACACTGGTCCGCTGCCATGCGTGCCAGGCGCGGGTCGGCAAACTGCAGCTCATAGTCCAGACGTTCCACCGGAAAGCGCATTTGATTGTAGGCACAATCGAAATATACCGGCACCGGCATCACCGGGCGCATGCGCGCAAAGTACTCCGGTTCCGGGTAGGTAAAACGCAGCTCGCCAATAATCTCCATGTCCGGCAACAACTTCTGGCCCATGAAGTGAAAACTGGCGAACAGGCTTTCCATCATTACCGGCGCCAACCCACCCAGCGCCAGCAACTCATCGATCTGCATCACCGCCATGTCGCCATCGGTGAAAATATCCAGCTGTACCAGGGTGCTGCGGGTACGGAAGTATTTCACCGCCAGCTCCATGGCCTCGCCGAGGGTGGCACTGCTCATGGCGGCATAACCAAGAAACCCGTGGGAGGAAATCGTCATGGCGGCGCCCAACTCCCAGCCCAGCCAGGGTTCACCGCTAAGCTGGATACCGCGCATCACGACCCTTTCAAAATCCTGGGCGGTTACCCGCGCCTTTGGATCGCGCCAGCAACCGGGCTCAATGGCGGTGTCGGACAGCAATACCTCATTGGCAATGCCCCGTCTGGACATCACATCCAGAAAAAGGGCCAGGTATTCGGCGGAGACCGAGTACTCCGCAGGGTCCATTTTTAGTATTGTCATGGCTGTTTCCTGCTGATGCCGTCTATGGCCCCAAATGACCGAAAGAAGCAACCATAACGTTACGCCCTGCCGCTGACAAGTAACTCTCGTTCACTTGATGGCGCCAACCCCGGGAGAGCACCATGTCCACCGCCAACCTCAAAGGCAAAACCCTGTTTATCACCGGCGCCAGCCGTGGCATCGGCAAGGCGATTGCCTTGCGCGCGGCCCGTGACGGCGCCAACGTCGTCCTGTTTGCGAAAACCACAGAGCCCCACCCCAAACTACCGGGCACCATCTATACCGCGGCCGAGGAAATCCGCGAGGCGGGTGGCACAGCCCTGCCCTGCGTGGGGGATATTCGCTACGAGGAACAGCTGCAGGCCGCCGTGGACCAGGCCGTAGACACCTTTGGCGGCATCGACATTCTGGTCAACAATGCCAGTGCCATCTCCCTGACCGGCACCGAAGCCACCACCATGAAGTCCTACGACCTGATGCATCAGATCAACAGTCGCGGCACCTTCATGGCCAGCAAGCTGTGCCTGCCCCATCTGAAGAAAGCCGCCAACCCGCACATCCTCAACCTGGCCCCGCCACTGAACATGGCACCCCACTGGTTTGGCCGCCACGTGGCCTACACCATGGCCAAGTACGGCATGAGCCTGTGTGTACTGGGGATGGCCGACGAATACGCCGGCAAGGTAGCGGTAAATGCCCTGTGGCCGAAAACCGTCATCAATACCGCTGCAGTACAGAACCAGCTGGGCGGCGCGCCCACCGTCAAGGCTGCTCGCCAGCCATCGATCATGGCCGATGCGGCCTGGGCCATCCTCACCAGACCGGTAGCCGACGCTAGCGGGCACTTCTTTATTGATGAGGAGGTACTACGCGATGCCGGCATCAGCGATCTCAGCGGCTATCGGGTGGACCCGGATCTGGACGATGACAAGCTATTGCCGGATTTCTTTCTGGATTGACAGGAAAGGAGGGTTACCAAAATTGTCACTTGCTGCCGGGTTCCGCCCATTTCACCGTGACTTTTTTCACATTTCCTCCGTAACCCTTTGAGCAAAAACAATAAAAATATTTTCACAATGCTGGCACGGTTCTCGCTTTGCTAACTCCAAGCGAGAGAGAACATGCCATGAGCAAGATTCTGAAATTACGAAAACTGCGCCCGACAACGGCACTGGAAAACCTGAACCGGCTCACCGGTCTGGATTTTCAGAGCTTGCCGGAGTCCCTGGTGAACCGTGACGGCACGGCGTCCACGGAACAGGACGACCTGGAGGGCAGGCTGGATTTTCCGCAGCGCGTCAGCCGGCAGGGCTGACGCGTTTATTTTTTGGCTACAGCCAACACAGCACAAGGCCGCCACGGCCATCGGCCCGGAGCAGCCAACTTATCCATCTTCCTGTCTGATCAGTAGTTGGAAATCAGCTTATCGGACGATTTCAGTGCGGCGCCACGACGCTGCATGAACAGCTCTTCCACCACATGGGTCATGGCCGGCTCGCTGAGCCGCAGGGAGATCTGCACCTGCTCCACATCCGCGGTCAGCTTCAGGCGAATACTCCCGGACAACAGGGCACTACCCTCGCCCCCAACGTCAGCAGTATCCACCAGCACAGCCCGGTCGGCCTTGCTGTCCATGTAACGCACTACCAACTGCACCTTGCCTGCGGCCCCGGCAATACGGACCCAGGAGGCCACGTTGAATTCCGCTTCCCACTGGCGGGCACGAGCCGGGCGACCATCAGCCC
>NZ_DEXN01000024.1:37730-46674 GCF_002364155.1 Alcanivorax sp. UBA3183 | reverse complement strand
GGCGGGCACGAGCCGGTCGACCATCAGCCCAGATCCGCGAGGGCACTTTGGCGATGAATTTTTCTATCATTATGTTCTCTCTTGCCGGTACAGTCTTTTTAGCCAGTGTACGCATGAGAATAAAGCACGACCATGCGGAGTTTGGCGTACTGACTTTGATGGATATCACATCCTGAAGGTTCCTTCCCTCTGAGTAGATGTCCAATTGTTGGACAGTTAGCCGCCCTCTCTTCTCCCTGAATCCTTACTCTTTATCCCACGCAGCGCACGTGGCCGCTGCAACAAATTCTTTTTTACACCGGACAACGTAAAGGAATCATTGATCATGGGCGAGCTGAAAGATCTGCGCGAACAAAGCGAAACTCTGGTAAACCGTGCCAAAGAACTGGGCAACAAACTGTATCTGGCCGGCCTGGGTGCTTACGAGAAGGCTGAAGAAGGCTCTGAAGAGCTGCTGAACAAGTATGTTGAAGCCGGCACCGAAGCTTTTGGTGAAGACGCCGAAGGCAAGCCCAAGGCCCTGCTGGCCAGCCGTGGCGCCCTGCTGGCTGCCCGTCAGCTGCTGGACACCGCTCCGGAAAAGCGTCAGGCCCTGTACGAGAAACTGGTAGAAGCCGGCAAGAAAGAGCGCGGCGAGAAAGCTGAAGAAACCAACGAATTCGTGCTGGCCGGCCTGGGCGCCGTAGCCTCCGCACGTGAAGAAGGCGAGAAACTGTTCAACGAACTGGTTTCTGCCGGGGAAAAACGTAGCTGATTCTGTTTCCCTGATTCTGTTGTACTCTCCTTTGGGGCCTGATTTGGGCCCCTTTCTTTTGCCTGCTATTTAGCGAAAAACCACCCCTCACCCTCCTCTTTATGGCTTCATCCCACCATGTACACCCTGCCGGACAAGCGCTAGAGTCTGATAGCACCTGCTGACTCGGTCACAACGTGCCGAGAATGACTATCCCACAGCGTTACCCGAGGACTCCATGGCTGACGACCGTCGTCGCAAGCGCCCCACCACTGCCACCGGCCGCCTGTTCCGGCTGACCGGCATGACCACCTCCATTGCCACCCGCGTCGCCGGCCATCAGGTCAAAGGGCTGTTCCAGTCCGACATTGCCAAGGCCGCAGACCGGGAAAAACTGCTTCAGCATATCGGTCGGGAGGTGGCTGCCACCCTCGGGGAGATGAAAGGCGCGGTGATGAAGGTGGGGCAGATCGCCTCGCAGATGCAGGACATTCTACCCAAGGAAATCAGCGATCAGCTCAAGGTATTGCAGAACGCCTCGGCGCCCATGCCCTTCCATGTGATTCGCCGCCAACTGGAGCGGGAGCTTGGCGGCACCCTGGATCAGCTGTTTGCCGATTTTGAGGAAACGCCGTTTGCCGCCGCCTCCATCGGCCAGGTACACCGCGCCACGACCCATGATGGCGACAACGTGGTCGTCAAGGTTCAGTACCCGGCAGTGAAGGAATCCATTGATTCCGACATGAAACACCTGCGTCGCATCCTGCGCCTGGGCAGCCTGCTCAAGGTTGACGAGGCCGCCCTCGATGCGGTGTTCCGGGAAATCCGCAACCAGCTCCATGAAGAGCTGGACTACCGACAGGAAGCGGGCAATCTGAAACACTTCCGGGATTTCCATCATGACCAGCCCTGGCTGGTCATCCCGCAGGTGTTCGATGAGTTATCCAGCGAAAAGGTACTGACCCTAAGCCAGGAAACCGGCATTGCGCTGGACCAGGTAGATGACGATCACGGCTTTGATCAGGCTACCCGCAACCTGCTTGGCGAGCGCCTTTTCGACGCCCTGGGCCAGCAGATTTTCCAGTTACGGGCAGTCCACTGTGATCCGCACCCGGGCAACTTTGCCTTTCGCCCGGATGGCACCATCGTGATTTACGATTTCGGTGCGGTAAAACGGTTGCCCCCCCAGGATGCTGACCTGCTACGGAATATTGTGCGCAGCGCACTGAATGAACAGTGGGATCACTTGGATACCCTGCTTCTGCAACTGGGCGCTCGCAAAAAAGATACCCAGGTCAACGGCCAGTTCTATGCCACCTGGATTGCCTTGCTGCTACGTGCCTTCGATGACAAGCCCTACGATTTTGGCCGCTCGGAACTGCACACCGACATCCTCCGCCAGGTAAAACGCACGCCCCTGGATCAGATGCTGAAATTCCAGCCGTCCTCACGCAGCCTGCTGATTGAGCGAGTGGTCAGCGGCCACTACTGGACGATGATGAAACTGGGCGTCAATACCGCGTTCCGGCCTAACCTGGAAAGGGCATTGGAAGCGACGCCGGACCGCTGACGGCGCCCGGCTCCGCCTTAAAATGCGGAACGCAACCCGACGCTGACCCCGGAAATTTCTTCCTCATCGGTATCCACATAACGCATGTATTCCAGATTGGCACCCAGCGTATCGGTCAGGTTGAAATCAAGCCCGGCACCCCAGGATTCATCCTCGAAAGTCTCTGTGTCACTGAAGGCATAATTGACCCCCGCCACCGAACCGCTGGCGGAGACTTCACCCTTGACCTTGCTGTAGCCACCGATCACATAGGGGCGCAGGGTTTCACCCACCGGCGCACCCAGTTTCACGTAGCCGCCGTAAAGGTGATCCATCTCGAAATCGACAATGCCTCGCGAATCCTTGTCGAAACCCATGCCACCCCGCGCCTCGAGCGCCAGGAAGTCGGTAAACTCGAAACCGGCACGAATCGTGGCCGCATCAATTTTCAGGGTATCGCTGTCTATTTCCTCGTTGTCATACTGAATCTGGCTGTAGTTACCACCAACGTATGGGCCAGCCGCAAAAGCACCCGAGGCAGCGATCAGGGAGCAGGACGCCACCAGAACATTACGCATCATCACTTTCATACAACTCTCCTTTTGCGTGTAATCACAAGTTTCGAGACGCTGTCCGACGCACAGTTCCGGGTAATCCGGTAAACTCTGTAAAATGTGTCGAAAGCATGCCGCATCCAGATAACAGCGATAACAGGATCGGGAATGACAAAGGGAACCGTCTTCGCAGGGCGACTGGCCGCGTTTATTTGCGCATTTTTTCTATCTTTGCACAGCCACGCTCTTACTCTGTCGGATGACCGCGATAGCTACGACGCTGCGGCCGGCATGCAGTGGCTGACTGATCAAAATCACGCCCTCAGCCCGACCCTGGCATTACAGGCCCTGCTCGCCGGCCAGGGGCAGCAACTGGACACGCCATATCCTTCCCTGGGGTTTCGCGACGGGTTTCAGTGGCTCCTCATCTCCGTGGAAAACAACAGCGCGTTGCCCTACTGGTTTTTGCGTGTGGGGCGCCCCCATCTGGATTACCTGGACATCTACGTCTTTGACAAGGACGGCAACCAAATCAAGCACACCCGCATGGGTGACCGGGTGCCCTTCCATAGCCGAGAACTGTCCCACTACCACCTGGTGACACCGCTGACACTGGCCACGAACAGTGAGCATTACCTGCTGTTTCGCGCCCAGGGCAATAACGTGATCGAGCTGCCAGCCACGCTGATGACACCGGCAGCCTTCAACGCCCATGACAACCGGTTTTCGCTTTTCTACGGCCTCTATTTTGGCGCCATCGTCGCCATGTGTCTGTTCAATCTGCTGATCTTCCTGTCCATCCGCGATCCCAGTTATCTGCTTTATGTGCTTTACCTCGGCACCTTCGGCCTTAACCTCTTTACCCGGGAAGGGCTGAGCTACCAATGGCTATGGCCCGACGCCACCCTGTGGAACCATTACTCCCTGCCGGTGCTGAATCTGATGACACTGGCGTTTTCCATGCTGTTCGCCAGCCAGTTTCTGGAGCTGAAGAAACGGGCGCCGCGCATTCACCGCCTGTTGCTGTTCAGCGCCATGGCTCTACTGGTCGCCACGCCGCTGACGTTCCTGAACTTTCATTTTTCCATTCAAGCCACTACCGCCGTGGTCATGCCCTGGCCTTTTGTGGCCATCGCCCTGTCCCTGTGGCTGATCTTCAAGGGCTATAGCCCGGCACGTTATTTCCTGCTCGCCTTTACCGCCGTCGCCACCGCCACGGTGCTTTACGTACTGAAAACCTTTCAGCTGATGGAAGGGGGCTGGCTACTGGAAAATGCCATGCAGCTGGGCACCTTCACCGAAGCCGTTCTGCTGTCCTTCGCGCTGGCTCACAGGATGACGGTATTGAAGAGCGAGAATGCCCGCATTCAGCGCGAGGCCAATGAGGTGCTGGAACAACGCGTGGATGAACGCACCCGGGAACTGAACAGCGCATTGAGTGCGCGCAGCGAATTCCTGGCGGTAATGAGCCATGAGATTCGCACCCCGCTGAACGGCATCATCGGCACCGTGGATATGCTCAAGGGCACGCCGCTGGACGACGACCAGCAGCACAATCTGAATGTGATCGAGCAATCCGGTAACAGCCTGCTCAACCTGATCAACGACATCCTCGATTACTCGCGCATCGAAGCGGGCAAGATGCCCATTGAGCAGACCAGCTTCAGCCTGGAAGATCTTGTCAGCGAATCCCTGGCCCTGTTTCAGCATAAGGCCCATGTGCATTCCAATACCCTGCAAACCGAGCTTGACCGCAACCTGGGTGAGCGCTGCCTGGGCGATCCGGTGCGGCTGCGGCAGATTCTGGTCAACCTGATCGGCAATGCGGTGAAATTCACCAGTAACGGTGTTATCACGGTCATGGCTGAACGGGATGAAAACAACCCGGACTATGTCTACTTTGAAGTCTCCGATTCCGGTATCGGCATTGCCCCTGAGCAACTCAAGCATCTGTTTGATCATTTCCATCAAGGCGACAGCTCCACCAGCAGACGCTACGGTGGCACCGGGCTGGGGCTGGCAATTTGCCGACAACTGGTGGAAATCATGGGCGGCGAAATCGGGGTCTTCAGCCGGCAGAATGAAGGCTCACGGTTCTGGTTCCGCCTGCCGCTACCCGGCACCCATAACGATACTGGCTACCTGCCACAAAGTGAGGACAGCGACTTGCCCAGCCTCTCCGGCGGCCGACTGCTGATCGTGGATGACAACCATATCAACCTGATGGTCGCCGAAGGGCTATGCCAGAAACTGGGCTATGAAACGGAAGTAGCGGAAAGTGGCATGGAGGCCATTGCCGTGTTGATGTCTACTCAGCAGTCGTTTGATCTGATTCTGATGGACTGCGAAATGCCGGACATGGATGGTTTCGAAACCTCACGCTCGATTATCAAACTGCAACAGGAAGGTCGCCTGCCCTGGATTCCGATTGTGGCCCTGACCGCCCACGCGGTGCCGGACAAGATCCACGCCTGCCACGACGCAGGCATGGTGGCCCACCTGGCCAAGCCCATCAACAAGGCACGCCTGTTAGCGACGCTGAAGCAGGTACTGCGCGACCCGGGCAAGGGTTCGCGATAACGCCTGGCGTCCTCTGCGTTAAGTGCGGGACAAGCGATTTGCGCGGACTGGTCCGCGGCGTCTTAATCCAACGCCCCCAGCAAACTATCCACCACCCGCTCCAGGTCATTGAGGGTGGCACACTGGCGGGCCAGGCGGCAGTGAGGCAAGTAGCGATCCATCACCGCATCACCGCTGTTCCAGCGCCCCCGGGATTCCGGGTTCAGCCACCAGACCTGTTTGACCCGGCGGCGGATGGCCTGCAGCGTTTCAGCACCATCGGGCAGGTAATTGTTACGCGCATCACCGAGAATGATCACCGTGGTGTGAGCATCCAGCTCCCTTTCGCAACGCGCCTGAAAGGCCCGGAACATCTCTGCATAATCAGTGCCACTACCCGACAGACGATCCAGTACCTGCCCCACCGCCACCTCGGGGGAATAACGGGAAAAATCATCGGTAATTTCGTCAAAGCGTGACGCAAAGGCAAAGCTGCGCACCCGTGGCAACACGTCGTTCATGGCGTAGAGAAACTGCAGCAGAAAGCGGGCGGCATCGCTGACCGAACTGGACACATCACAGATCACCATCACCCGCGTCTTGCGGGGCGGTCGACGGCGCCAGAACAGTTTGGCTGGCACGCCGTCATGGCGGATGCTCGCCACCATGGTACGACGGGCATCCAGCATTCCCCGCCGGCTGGTTTTCATGCGTCGCTGATGCAGGCTGGCCAGTCGCCGAGCCATCTTGCGCACCAGCGCCTGCACGTCACGAAACTCGCGCAGATCACGAAATGGCACCGCCCGCAGGGTCTGCTCACGCAGGGCACGGCCCTTGCCGACACCGTGCAACAGAAACTGGCGCCGCACCTGACCAGCCGCCTGCTCACGGACCCGGGCTCGCCACTGCCGCAACTGCTCCGCCCGTGCCTGCTGACTCGGGTTGCCCTGATCCAGCTGCAACACCCGGTCATCCACTGCCCCCATTCCCATGTTCATCAGCAAACGGCGGGAATACAGCCCTTGCTGGGTAATCACTTCCATCTGCGTGAAGTCCATCTCGGCAGCGGCTTGCGCCATACGTTGCTGCAGCTGCTCCGGCGTACTGGCCAGCAGGGCTTCTGCCTGCTGTTCCTCAGGGGTCTGCGCAGAAGCCGGATCGGCGGCGGGAGCCGGCATCGCCGGCTCCATGTCCCCGGACGGATCGACACCGGAATCCTCGGCCGCGAAGAAACGGGCAAAGGTTTCTTCAAAGGCGGGCCTGTCCTGTTGCTGTTTGACCAGGGTAACGGCCAGCGCATCATGAAAGCGTTGCCGCCGGGCATAGCCCACCAGGGCCGCCGCATCCATGGCCTGGCTGGCTTCATCCGGAGAAATCCGCAACCCGGCCCCACGCAGGGCCTGAACAAATTCGGATAAGCGACGAGTTGGCATCAGCGGTTCCTGAATCCTAGCGCTTACCGAGCTTGCGCAGCCAGGCGGGCAACAATTCCCGGGCCAACGTCACATCCTGCTCGGTCTTCAGCACCAGATTGAGGGTATCGGCCACCTGGGCATGCTCCAGACTGTCCGCGTGCAACAGCACCAGCGCCCGGGCCCAGTCCAGGGTTTCAGAAATGGCCGGCAGTTTTTTCATGTCCTGTTCGCGCAGATGCTGGATAAACGCCACCAGCTGTTCCCGCAGGCGCGCATCCAGATCCGGCACCCGGGTGGCGACGATCTGCGCTTCCAGTTCCGCCGCCGGGTAGGGAATATAGAGATGCAGGCAACGACGCTTGAGCGCATCGGACAGCTCCCGCTGGTCGTTACTGGTGAGCAGCACCAACGGCTGGTGCTTGGCTTTCACCGTCCCCAGTTCGGGGATGGAAATCTGGAAGTCGGACAGTAGCTCCAGCAGGAAGGCTTCGAACTCCTGGTCAGCCTTGTCGATTTCATCAATGAGCAGCACCGCCGGCTCGTCACTACGCAGGGCATGCAACAGGGGGCGCGGCTCCAGAAAGGTATCGCTGTAGAAGGCTTCGCCCAGATCCCCCAGCCGCTCCATGCTGGCTTCCAGACTGTCCGTATCAGCAAGCATGCCCCCCAGTTTGTCACGCAACAATTGGGTATAGAGCAGCTGCTTGCCATACTTCCACTCGTACAAGGCCCGGCTTTCATCCAGCCCTTCGTAGCACTGCAAGCGGATCAGTGGCGCCTCAAGAAACGCCGCCGCCGCTTTGGCCAGTTCAGTTTTGCCTACCCCGGGCGGGCCCTCCACCAGCACCGGCTTGTGCAACTGCGCAGCAAGATAGATCGCCAGGGCAATCTGTTCACTACAGATATAGCCCTGCCCGGCAAAACTGCGAGTAATCTCTTCGACGGAATCAATACGGGTTTTCATGGAGGCTCCTGCAACAGAACCCAGAGGGTAGCGCAGGAAGCGCGGGGCGGGAATGACATCTGCACGCATGAAGCATGCGGCAGGTTACCTGGGGCGCGACGCTCAGTGCAGGGTAATATTGTCCGCCAGCACCAACGGAGCGATCTCGGCCACCTCTTCAACAATAGGCTCACCGTCCAGGCTGCTTACATCAAAGCGCGCGGACGTTACATCGCCATCGATCATGTCCGGGATCGCATCCAGAAAGGCATCCACATGCTCGGAACCAAAATGGATTTCCAGCGCATCCAGATCGCTCCACTGCTGCCAGACCACGATCACCCGCGGCTCATCCGCCTGCAGGTATACCTCGTAAGCCAGACAGCCGTGTTCGCCCCGGGAGGATTTCGCCAACGCCTGCACCAGCTCCAGCGCCTCTGGTTGCTGGTCTTGTTTCACGGGGAAAGAGCCTTTGACGATGATCATGGGGGTCCATTGCGCTGGGAAAACGATCATTGTACCACAAACCCGCTCCTGCTGTCCGCTCAGGCCCCACCGCAGAAGCGTACCGAGTCGCCCAGCGGCACTCGCCCCACCCGGGTGCGGTTGGCCGCCACATCGGCGTTTTCGTAGCCGAAACTGATGCCCAGCACGATGGCGGTGCTGTCCGGAATGCCCAGCAGCTCACGCACATCATCCGGATAGTAGCGCATGCTGCCCTGGGCACAGGCACCCACCCCATGAGCGGTCATGGCCAGCAGCAGAGACTGCACGTACATGCCCACGTCCAGGGCCACGGTAACGCCGAAATCCCGCTCCATGCCGACAAAGGCCACATGGGGGGCATCGAACAGTTCGAAGTTGCGCAGCTCCGCGCGGCGGCGACCCTCCCGGTCTTCCCGGGCGATGCCCATGTTGCCGTAGAGGGCCATGGCGCAATCCACCTGTCGCTCCCGATAGATCCCCTGGAAGCGAGGCAGGCTTTCATAGTCCGGCGCAAAGGGGACGCCCCGGCTGACCTTGTCCACCAAACGCTCGCGCAAAGCGTTACGGGTTTCGCCACTGGCCACCCATACCTGCCAGGGCTGGATATTGCAATTGGAAGGGGCGTGCTGGGCCAGTGAGAAAATCGCTTCAAGCTCTGATTGCGATACAGGCTTGTCGAGAAAACCGCGCACGGAACGGCGCTCA
>NZ_DEXN01000024.1:35916-37674 GCF_002364155.1 Alcanivorax sp. UBA3183 | reverse complement strand
CACGGAACGGCGCTCAGTCATAGCGTGATAAAGGGATAGGGAATCGGCGTTCATGGGTAACTCCTCAGAATTACCCGCCAGTCTAACCAGACACGAAAAGGGCGACGATGACAGAAACGCTCAGGCCGCTTCGCCGGAAGCCTCACGCATGGCCTGACAGATCTGGTCAATCACCGGGGCCGCAAGCTCCATGCGGCCATCGCAGCCAGCCACGCCAAGACGCCGCGCACAGGCCGGGCAGAGCACATTGAACACCAGCTCATCCCCTTTGCTGCGGGCAGGCAGTACCGCCCATTTGTCGCGGCGCGCCTGCTGCCCGATGCGGTGGTAGTAATCCAGATTGATGTCACCACCGGGCTCGAAATCAAAGGTGGCAGGACAGCGGCTGCAATTGAGCCACATGTCATACAGGGCTGCCGCGTCGTAGGGATCCCTGGGATCAAATGACATCGCCACCTCCTGTGGCAATCAAGCGAATGTGAGTCAGTAGTTTTATGCATTTTTTGTCAAAAACCCACGAATCACGTCACATTTGCCTGTTTTTTACACTCCTCAAAGAGCCGGTGAAGGCAGTTAAAGACGCGTGCCCTGAGCCATCATTCGCCCCCCCAGGGCCATCATTTCCAGCTGCAGGCAGGCATGGTCCGCCAGCACCCTGCGCGCGGTTACCGTGTTATCGAGCATGGAAATGCCAGCGCCGAACATGATGGCAATGGCGGCTTCCGCTTCCTGCTCCGCCGGCACCGGTTCTCGCCCCTGGGACGCCACCGCCTGGCGCACGTCTTCGGCCAGCTCGTCCACCAGTAGCTGCAGTTCACGCTGGATACGCATCCGGTAACGGTCATGGCTGCCCAACCGCTGCTGCACCAACAGGCGGAAGTCGTTTTCATAGTCGTTCAGGTAGCGCACAAAGCGCCCGACCAGCTCTTTCACCGCCCGGGCCGGGCCGATTTCGATCATGCTGCGCCGTTCGTATTCCATGGCCGAGCGCAGCCGGAAACAGCAGGAGTCGATCAGTGCCAACCCCAGAGCATCCATGTCCGGAAAATGATTGTAGAGCGAGGTAGCGGCAAGCCCGGACTCCCGGGCCACTTCCCGCAGGCCCAGACTATCCAGACCCCGGCCGCCGGCCATCAGGGTACGGGCCGCTTCCAGAATGCGCTCCCGGGTTTGTCGTTTCTGGCGCTGTCGTGTGGTTTCAGCCATAACATTGTCACTAACGAGTGTTAGTTAAATATTCCCATGGATACCGCTCATCGCGCAACTACATACTGATTACATAATAATCTTTGACAAACAAGTGTTAGCTGAAAGAGAATTAGCCTTACAGTTGTAAGGCAAGAAATTTGGCTCTTACCGATCTCACGGCGCATCATCAACTAGCGCTACAACACAGACTGCCCGCTTACAGCGAGCAGCAGGGAAGCAAAAGGGGAAAGCAATGAACTACTTCGTCACCGGTGCCACCGGCTTTATTGGTCGTTTTCTGGTTGGTCGCCTGCTCAAGCGCGAGGACAGCCGGGTATTTGCCCTGGTTCGCTCCGGCTCGGAATACAAGCTGGACGCTCTGCGCCGTCGCCTGGGTGTGGATGCCGATCGTCTGGTGGCCATCCAGGGCGATATCAACGAAAAACTGCTGGGTGTCAGCAAGCGGGATCAGGATGACCTGACCGGTCAGGTGGATCACTTCTTTCATCTGGCCGCCATCTATGACCTGACCGCTGACGAAAACACCCAGCGCTACACCAACATCGAAGG
>NZ_DEXN01000024.1:0-35813 GCF_002364155.1 Alcanivorax sp. UBA3183 | reverse complement strand
CTTTATAACGGCACCTTTACCGAGGACATGTTCGAAGAAGCAACGGGCCTTAACGACCCTTACTTGCTCACCAAGCACGAGTCCGAGGCACTGGTGCGTCAGGAGAGCAAATTGCCGTGGCGCATCTACCGGCCCTCCATGGTGGTCGGCCATTCCGAGACCGGCGAAATGGACAAGGTCGACGGCCCCTACTACATGTTCAAACTGATCCAGAAGCTCAAGGATGTGCTTCCCAACTGGATGCCGTTGATCGGTGTGGAAGGCGGCCACTTCAACGTGGTGCCGGTAGACTTTGTCGCTGACTCCCTGGACCACATTGCCCACCAGCCGGACCACGATGGCCAGTGTTTCCATCTCACCGCTGATCGTAGCTACAACCTGGGCGAGCTGATGGACATTATTGCCGGTGCCGCTCAAGCCCCGCGCTGGCCGGTGAAACTGGATAACAGCCTGTTCAATGTGGTCCCCGGCTTCGTCAAGAAAGGCGTCAGCGCCATGACCCCCAAGCTGGTGGTCAACACAGTGCTGGAGAACCTGGATATTCCCCCGTCTGCGCTGCAGTTTCTTACCTTCCCCACCGAGTACGACAACCGTCGGGCCCGGGAGGCTCTGGCCGACAGCAACATCCAGGTACCGGACCTGGAAGGCTATATCCAGCAGCTGTGGGATTTCTGGGAAAACCATCTGGACCCGGATCGCGGCGACCGCAAGGATGAATTGCAGCCCCTGCCCACCCTGCCGGAGCGAGTGGAAGGCAAGGTAGTGATGGTTACCGGCGCCACCTCCGGCATCGGCAAGGCCACCGCACTGAAGCTGGCCCGTGCCGGCGCCACCGTGCTGGTGATTGCCCGTACTGCCGAAAAACTGGAAGAGACCCTGCACGAAATCGACCAGCTGGGCGGCACGGCCCAGGCCTACAGCTGCGACGTGTCAGATCTGAGCAGCGTGGATGATCTGATCCAGCAAGTGACTGCAGACCATGGCCATGTGGATGTGCTGGTCAACAATGCCGGTCGCTCCATCCGTCGTTCCGTGGTGCATTCCTTTGAACGCTTCCACGATTACGAACGTACCATGCAGCTCAATTACTTCGGTGCACTGAGACTGATCATGCAGCTGATGCCGGGCATGATTGAGCGTGGTGGCGGCCACGTGATCAACATTTCCAGCATCGGCGTACTGACCAATGCGCCGCGTTTCTCCGCCTATGTGGCGTCGAAAGCGGCATTGGATGCATTCACCCGTTGCGCCTCCAGCGAACTGGCCCATGAGGGCATTCGCTTTACCACCATCAACATGCCGTTGGTACGCACCCCGATGATCGCGCCCACCAAGATCTATAATCATGTGCCTACCATCAGCCCGGCCCAGGCAGCGGATATGATCTGCGATGCCATCGTGCGCCAGCCCAAGCGCATCGCCACCAACCTTGGCGTGATGGGTCAGGTGATGCACTTCCTGACGCCCAAGGTCACCGAGACCATCATGAATACCGGCTACAAGCTGTTCTCGGATTCCTCCGCGGCCCTGGGCGACAAGGAAAGCTCACCGAAGAAAATTCGCCGCGAACAGGCAGCCTTTTCACGCCTCTTCAAAGGAATCCACTGGTAACAGGCAGGAGACACTACGCAGAGCACGCACCTCACCAGTTGCATGAATGCGTGCCGTAAATAAAGAAAGGCCCCGGAGACCGGGGCCAAAGAGTTTCCGGAGACAACCGGAAGCATACGCAGCGGGATCATATCCCGCTGCTATCCTCTCTCCTTGCCCCTTTCCTCGCCTTGATCGACATCAAGGTTTTTGCCCGTAGCCACAATCTGCAGCTGTCAGTGAAGACAAGCACGCATTCCCAAGCTGACTACACTGAAGCCATGGGACAACTCACGCTTCGCCATCACCCCACCGCCATCGCCCTGTGCCGCGCGCTTTTTCCCGCAGGGGAAACACTACCGGCAGCGGATACCGATGCCCTGCTCGGCAAGATGGATGCGCAACTGGCCGGCCACCCGGCCCTGCAGCGCAGCCTGAAAGCCGGTTTACTGTGGCTGAACAACCGCCATCGACTGGTACGAGGCCAGGCCTTCCATCGAGCCAGCGCGGCCCGCCAGGCCCGCTTTCTCGACAAACTGGCCGCTACGACGGTGTCCGGCAAACTGCTGCGCCTGCTGGCCCTGCCCTTCAAGGCCGCCTATGTACTGGATGATCGGGTGGAGCAAGCCACCGGCTGCCGGGAACCAGTACAACTGCCCGCCCAGACCGAAACCTTTCGCTGGCAACAGCAGATCACCGCCGCCCGGGACTGCAAGGAGGACCTGACCCTGGAAGCGGATGTGGTGATTCTGGGCAGCGGCGCCGGTGGCGCCGCAGCGGCCTACGAGCTGGCCTGTCGCGGCCTGGCAGTGGTGATTATCGAGGAAGGCCAGTATTACGACCGCAGCCATTTCACAGGCAAACTCACCGAGGTGATCCCCAAGCTCTACCGCAGCTGGGGCGCCACCGTGGCCACCGGCAACGCCATCATCCCGGTACCAGTGGGCTGCAATGTGGGCGGCACCACCACCATCAATTCCGGCACCTGCATGCGCACCCCGCCATCAGTGCTGGCCCGCTGGCGGGAGCAGGGGCTGCATGATTTCACCGAGCAGAGCCTGGCACCCTGGTTCGAGGGCGTGGAGCGCATGCTCTGTGTGCAACAGGCAACGGCAGAGACCGTCGGCCCTATTGGCGACATCATCGACCAGGGCGCCGCCGCCAACGGGTTTTTGCAACGCCAGCCACTGATGCGCAATGCCCAGGGCTGTGACGGGCAGGGGCTGTGCCAGTTCGGCTGCCCCACGGATGCCAAGCAATCCACCAACGTGAGCTACATTCCCCGGGCTCTGGAACGGGGCGCCTTCCTGTTCAGTGGTTTCCGGGCCGAACGACTGCATCGCCAAGGCAGCCGCATTACCGGCGTCACCGCCAGCGGCACCAATGCCGCCGGGCACCCGGTAACCCTGCGACTCACCAGCCAGCGCACCATTGTTGCCATGGGCAGCCTGTTCACCCCCATGTTCCTGCAACAGCAAGGCGTGCGCAATCGCCATCTGGGTCGCCATCTGACCCTGCACCCGGCGGGGGTGGTCAATGCCCTTTTTCCGCAACAGGATCTGGCCAACGGTCGCAGCATTCCCCAGGGCTACGGGGTATCGGACTGGGAGGAACAGGGCCTGATGTTCGAAGGCGGCACTATCCCCCTGGCCGGGCACAGCCTTCTCAACCCCCTGTTCGGGCGGGACTGGGTGCGCTTTACCGAAGACTATCCGCACACCGCCTACTTCGGCTTCATGATCCGCGATACCAGCGAAGGACGGGTGCGCCGGGGCCCCCATCGGGGCCTGCCGCTGATCCGCTATCATATGAACCGGCAGGACTTTACGCTGTTTAAACGCGGCATCCATGCCCTGGCATGCTGGTATCTGGATGCCGGTGCCGAGCAGGTTTTAATCCCCGGCCTTAACCGCATCGTGCGCATTCACAACCGCGCCGAGCTGACGCGCTTTCTGCGCTCCCCCCTGAAACCCACCGATTTCCTGATCAGCGCCTATCACCCATTGGGCACTGCCCGCATTGCCGCCTCTCCCCGACAGGGCGTCTGCGACAGCAATCACCAGGTATTCGATAACCCGGGCCTGTATGTGATGGATGGCGCCAGCGTGCCCACCAGCCTGGGCGCCAACCCCCAGGTCACCATCATGGCCATGGCCAGCCGGGCCGCCGACATCCTTGCCCGGGAACTGCTCGACGATATGGATTCCACCCACACACCACCACAAGGAGAATGCGCATGACTTTGGGCCTGTTACTCAAGGAACGCATGAGCGGCTGGCTGCAACTGGACAGTCAGGGCCACCAACAACCCTTCGCCTTCCAGATTCGCGCCTTTACCACCCGCATCTTCAGCGTCAGCGCCCCGCGTTACTTTCGCGGCACTGTCAACCTGGACGGCGAGGACTTCGCCTGCGAAGGGGAACTGACCATTCATCTGAACGGCCCCCATTACTGGCTCACCTTCAACCACCCGGAGCAGGGCATGCTTCGCATGGAAGGCAAGAAGCAATATGGTCGCAACGGCCTGCTCGCCTCGCTGATCACCTGCCCGATGACGGTCTACCGGAACCAGCAGGCCATCGGCCAGGCGGAAGTGGCCTACCGGGAAAGCATGCTGGCCTTCCCGTTCACCGCCCTGCGCCTGGTGGACGAACAACAGGCTTACCAGCAAGATCATAGCGTCAGCTCGCCCCGCTAATCGGCCAGACCCAGGAGCCACGCATGATTCCCTACTACGGCCTGCAGGCACCCGCCAAAGGCGGCCACTACGAATCCTGGTTTGTGCGCGCCAACCACCCGCATAAACCCCAGGCCATCTGGATTCGCTATACCCTGTTCCGCGCCCGGGACCGGCGCCCTGCCCTCGGCGAAGTGTGGGCGGTATGGAGTGATGGTGCCCGGCAATGCACCCACGCGTTCAAGGAAGAGTTCCCCCTGGAAAGCTGCCGTTTCAGCACCTCACAGATGCAGGTGGACGCCGACGATAACCATCTGCAGCCAGGTGCCCTGCAGGGGCAACTGCGCCGGGACAGCGAACAACTGAGCTGGGATCTGCACTACGATGACGGGGAATCCCCACTGCTGTTTCTGCCTGAGAGCTTCTACCTGCGCCCCCTGCCCAAGGCCAAATCCCTGGTCAGCCGTCCCCATATCCGCCTCAGTGGCACCCTGACGCTGAATGGGGAAACCATCGTGCTGGACCAATGGCCAGGGAGCGAAAACCATAACTGGGGAAGCCAGCATACCGACCGCTATGCCTGGGGCCAGGTGGTGGGCTTCGACAATGCCCCGGACGCCTTTCTCGAATGCGCCACCGCCCAGGTGAAGGTAGGCCCGCTGTACAGCCCACAACTGTCCATTGCGGCCCTGCGACTGGACGGGGAAACCCTGCTGTTCAACAGCCTGTCGCGTGCCCTGCGCGCTAATGCGGACTACCGCCCTTTCCAGTGGGCCCTGCAGACCGGTAACGGCGATGCTCGCTTAAGCATCAACATGACCACGGTGGCAGACAGGGTAGCTGCCCTGACCTATTACAACCCGCCCGGCGGCAACAAGATCTGTCTGAACAGCAAACTGGCCAGCGTCACCGTTAGCCTGTCCCGGCGCGGGCAACCGGAACGGATGCTGCACAGCGCCCATGGCGGGGCGTTTGAAATTCTGACGGACCGATTGCCTGCGGGGATGGCTCTGCAGATCTAGTCTGAGCCGTTCGCTTTTGAAAACGCTCCAACGACTCGCCGGAAAGTGGCTGGCAACGCAAACCCACAGGGCAAAACGAGCCTCACTCATTATTTCGGGTCATTACCGCTCTGACGGGCCAGCACCGGAGCCAACGCCGGCGGCGAGTAGGCTGGCCCCTTGAGGACCTTGCCACGAGCATCCTTCACCGGTTTGCCGTCAGCGCCCAGCTTGCTCATATTGCTGCGATGCACTTCCTCGCAGGTGGCATTCAGGTCTATGCCAAAGGTATGCCCGGCACCATAGGTCACATAATTGATATCGGTCAGCGCATCGGCCACCTCTACCATATCCACGCGAAATGACTTGAGCGAAGCCAGTTGTTCCCTGGCCGTCGCCAGAGTATCCAGAAAGGTCTGTTGATCCGCATCGGGCTGCTGGCAGGTAGCTTCGGCCAGTTCATGAAACTCTTCTAGCAGCAGGGCCAGACGCAAACGGATGGTGGCATCGTCCGGCACCACCGGCTGCGGTTCCACCGGCAGGGAAAAAGCGCGATGAAATTCGGCCACCCGGTGAAAATTGCTGGGTTGCTCAGCCTTTGCCATCCACTTCCTCCAGGAATGCGATCATTTCACGGTTAACCTCGGCGGCCTGCTCCATCTGGATCCAGTGCCCACACTGGTCCAGCATCACCGTGCGCAGATCCGGAATATAGTCGGGCATCCGCTGCAGGGCTTTTTGACCAAACACGATCACCGGGTCCTGCATGCCACCGATAAACAGCGTGGGCATGGGAAGCTGCCAGTTATCGTCGTCACGGCTTTCTTCCCAGGACGCATCCATGGCCCGATACCAATTGATCGGCCCGGTAAAGCCGCTGTGCTGGAAACGTTCCACGTAATAGGCCAGATCCTCTTCACGCATCCAGCGCGGCTGCTCGGCAGGGGTAGACATGGATTGCAGGAAACCAGTGTCATCCGGGTGTGCCCGGAAATCAGCGATACCATCCGCTGACAGGCTGTGGAAGATCTTGCGCAGACTGATGGGTACATCTGCTTCCAGCTCCTGCTCCGGCAATTGCGGCTGCTGGAAGTAGAGCATGTAGAAGAAGCGGTCCTCGAACAGCCGCTGCATGGACACGGTGGGGGCCTCCGGGGCCGGCCCGCCATAGGGGACCGACATGCCCACCACCGCACGAATCATTTCTGGATAGCGGCGCGCCACCTGCCAGGTCAGCGCACACCCCCAGTCGTGGCCAATCAGGATGGCCGACTCATGGCCGAGCGCCCTGATCAGGGCGACCACGTCCTCCGCCAGCACGCTTTGCCGGTAGGCATCCACCTCCGCCGGGCCACCGGTATAACCATAACCGCGCAGATCCGGCGCCACCGCGTGGTAACCGGACTGGGCCAGTACCGGCAACTGGTAGCGCCAGGAGGCCCAACATTCCGGAAAGCCATGCAGACACAACACCAGAGGGTTTCCCGGTTCCCCGGCCTCCGCCACGAAAAAATCCAGACCATTGGCAGCCAGCTGCCGCTCACGCATAAATGCCATACTCACTCTTCCCGATTCCGATTCAGCCGGTCTCCGTAGACAACTACTTACCCGACACGACGAAAGTGCTATTGTTAGCATATTCGTCTGCTCATTGTTGTGATGTCGGCGCAGGTGTAAAACCAACAAGAACTCTGCGCCGTATCGGCGGTCCTAGCCGAGGCAGCGCCACTCCGGGCCCACCAAGATTGCCCGGATTGACCTGTGAATCTGACAGCATGATCCGCCGCTGACAAGCGCGCAAAGTGACCGTTACGACTCAAACAGGGAAGCATCGTGACCGAGCCGCAAGGACAAGCCCGCCCCACGAAGCCCAGCCGCATTGGCGAGTGGCTGGCTCCCTATGTGCCGGAATACTTCCCGGTGGCCTGGAAGCTGGGCTTGTCTATTTCCCTGCTGATTCTGTGCGGCATGACCATTCTCGGTTCCCTGCTGCTCAACAATCAACTGGACCGCATGCGCGATCAGGCAGACACCTTCGGTGAAGCCATTGCCCTGCAACTGGCCAATACCGTGCGCGAACCCCTGCTGGCCGATGACACCTTCCTGCTCAAGGTCCAGCTCAATAACCTGACCCGCAGCGACAGCGTGCACGGCGCTGCCTTATTCGACCGCAGTGGCAACCTGGTCGACAAGGCCGGCATATTACCTCTGGCCGCCAACCCGCTTCAGGAACAGATCAAGCACTGGGAGCTGCAGGGTGAACCCATCACCACTTACTACGCTGCCGTGGATGTGAGCGACACCGTCGCCGGTTACACCGCCATTTCCCTGTCCGACCGTCCGATCATGGCCGCCCGGGAGTCAGTACAGGGCACCATGATTAATGCCACGCTGATCATGAGCGTGATCGCCATCATCGCCTCTTTCCTGATCAGCCGGCGGCTGGCCCGTCCTATTCACGATCTACTGGCGGCCACCAGCGCCATGCGTCGTGGCGATCTGAATTACCGGATCCAGGATCGCCGCAATGACGAAATCGGCGGCCTCATCGAGGCCTACAACACCATGGCCCACGGCATGCTGGAAAAAGATCAGGTGGAGCAGGTACTGAAGCGTTTTGTCAGCCCGTCTGTGGCACACAACATGATGGCAGACCTGGACCAGGTGCAGCTGGGTGGCCGCGATGTCCATGCCACCGTGGTGTTTGCCGATATTGTCGGCTTCACCCGGCTGTCAGAGACCCTGCCCCCGGATGCCATTGCCGACATACTCAATGTCTATTTCGATGCCATCACCACCGCCACCACCTTCTACCGTGGCACCATCGACAAGTACATGGGCGACTGCGCCATGATTGTCTTCGGAGTGCCCGAGAAGGATGACGAGCACCTGTTCCATGGGCTGTGCTGCGCGGTCATGATCCAGCGAATGGTAGAACGACTGAACGAGCAGCGTCGCGCCCAGGGCCATACCACGGTGGAATTCCGTATCGGTATCAATTCCGGAGCCATGCTGGCCGGCAACCTGGGCTCCCGTGAGCGCATGCAGTACACCGTGGTCGGAGATACCGTCAACCTGGCCTCGCGCCTGTCCAACATGGCCGGCGGCAATGAGATCATTGCTGCCTCGCCACTGCTGGCCAACCCCAACATCGCGTCACGGGTACGCGCCACTGAATACGGCGCCATGCGCATCCGCGGCAAGGCCGAACCGGTGGGCACGTTCCGCATTGATGGCGTGCACGCCCTGTCAGAAACCCTGATGGAACAGCGCATCGCCCAGTTCCTGGCAAAACTGAATACGGAGTCGCAACGTGCGTAAGGCCGGCCTGGTAATGGCAGCCCTGCTCGGCGGCTGCGCCACCCTCGGCGACCCGGAACGGCGGGTCAGCGAGGCCCTGGCGGAAGATAATTACGCCAGCGCAGCGGCCATCATTGAAGATACACACCCGGATCACGACCAGTATGCCCTGCTGCAAGAGCAGTACCCGGGCATCATTCTGGCCAGCGACCAGTACCGTCAGCGCCTGATTCTTGAAGCCGAGGCGATGAGCCGTAAACAGCGCTGGCAACAGGCCCATACCCTTATTGAGGCCCATCGCGACAAGGTAGTGGACCCCTCTGCCCTGGACGAACTGCTTACTGCCCTGACCAGCCTGGAAGAATATCAGTTCAACCAACTACTGGCTGAACGGCGCCGGGCCCAGGCTCTGGCCCTACAGGAAAGTACCGGCCTGACAGACAAATTAAGCGGCTTTCACCTGCCCCGCGCCAAACAGGAACGACAACAACTGGCGAACGAGCGCTTTGTGGTGGTTGAGGATCTGACCCGGCTGGGGGAGTACTTTGCCCAGCGTCAGCAATGGCTGCTAGCGCGCGACCTGCTGAGTGCAGCTCACCGACTGGCACCGGATCAGCCTCCGTCTGCGCAACTGGCCAAAGCACAACAGATTCTCAATGACGCCAGCCAGCGGGCCCGGGCCCGGCACAATCGCGGCCTGCTCACAGAAGCGGAACAACTGATGGCTCGTTACCAGCGAAATGGTCAGCTGGAATCCTTGCTGGCCGCCCGCCACTTCCTCAAACAGCATCAGAACAATCCGGTTCTGGTTGACCATCGAGAGCGCCTGGAGCAATGGGCGCGACGCCGTTTTAGCGAAGAGATGAATACTGGCGAGGCCCTGTACGCCCGCGGCCAATACCGCGAAGCCTATCGGATCTGGAAGCAGGTAGCCCCCCTCTACCCGGACAATGAAGAGCTGAACAAGAAGCTGGAGCGCAGCCGGCGGGTGCTGGCTAACTTACGCAACCTGCAAGACGACTAGGCAGCCCCCCGAAACATGGCGCCGCGCAAACGACTGGCTGTCGATAAACAGTCATAAAAAAAACGCGCCATGACAGGCGCGTTTTTTTATGACTTGTTAGCGGTGAGGGAATTATTCCTCCTCGCTGTCAGCATCCTCAACCTCAACGTTCTTCGGGGAATCGTTTTGCTCGGCTTCATAGGCATCACGATATTCCGCTGATACGTTACTGCGGCCCTGGAATACTTTCTCAAGACTCACCGGCAGCGGGTTGCGCACTACCTGCTCCAGCTCCCCCTTTCGATTCAGCTCGAACTGCAAGGCAGTAATACCCATATATTTCTGCCGGGTCATGCTCAGCAGCCGTTCGTTATCCGGCAGGATAGTGGGCCGCAGAAAGACCATCAGGTTACTCTTCTCTCGCGAGTTACTGGTCGAGCGGAACAGGATACCCAGCAGCGGGATGTCACCCAGGATCGGCACTTTACGTACCGTCTTGGTGATGTTGTCGCGAATCAGGCCGCCCAGGGCAATGGTCTCGCCATCGTCCGCCAGCACCGTACTTTCCAGCTTGCGAGTGGTGGTAACGATGTCCGCGGCTTCACCGACAGAATCCTTCACCTGGGAATTTTCCTGCTCCAATTCCAGGCGGATGGTGGAGAGCCCTGCCACATGGGGAGTCACCTTAAGACTCAGGCCCACATCTTCACGCTGAATGGTCTGGAACGGATTGGACACGCCGGAGCCGGTACTGGTACTAGTGCCGGTAATGAAGGGCACGTTCTCCCCCACCACGATGGAGGCTTCCTGGTTATCCAGAGTAAGAATGCTGGGGGTGGAAAGCAGATTTACGTCGGTGGACGTGGACAGTGCCTGGATCAGCGCCCCCCACTTCAGATCCCCGTTGGAGTCCTGCTCCCCGAAACCCATGGTAATGCCGTCGCCCAGGGCCAGGCCTGACGGATCATCGGTAGCCAAGGCCTGAACGATGGAGTTAATGGTAAGCCCCGCGTTACCGAAGTTGATGGCGCCGACGCCGCTTTCGTCACTGCCGCCCACATACTGAAAGCCCAGTGCCTTGCCGGTATCACCGGACACTTCCACGATGGCAGCCTCGATAAGAATCTGCGCCCGGCGCACATCCAGCTGGCTGATCACCGACATAATTTCCTTCATCATCGCCGGCTCTGCGCGGATCACCAAGGCGTTGAGAGACTTGTCGGCCTGGATGGAAACCTTGTCACCGGTAATGGATGCCGCTGCGGTCTTGCCATCTGCACCCGGCTTGGCCGCCGAGGCGCCCTCGGCAAAATTCTTCAGCAGCTCGGCCAGCGCTTCCGCGTCACCATGACTGAGGCGCACCACCTGCACGCCGCCTGTGGCACTGGCAGGGGTGTCCAGGTTGCCAATCATCTGTGCCATGCGCTGGCGGGTAATCCGGTCACCCTTGATGATCAGCCGGTTGGTGCGTTCATCCGCTACCACCGTCACACCCCCGTCCTTGGTCTTGCCGCGACGGCCGCCGGTCTGCGGCGTCAGGCTTTCCAGCATTTTCACCATGTCGCCGGCAAAGGCATGCTCCAGCTTGATCACCTGCACGTCCTCAGACTCGGCATTGTCCAGACTGGCAATGATCGCTTCCATACGGCGAATATTGTCCATGTGATCACTGATGATCAGGGCATTGGCCGAGCCCACGGCGGCCAGGTGGCCGTACTGGGGCACCAGCGGACGCAGTACCGGTACCAGCTCTTCCACTGGCGAGTTTTCCACCGGAATCACCCGGGTCACCAACGCTTCGCCTCCAGATTCATTCTTGCCTACCAGCGGCAGGTTGCTTTGCTTGGCGGTGGTGTTGGGAACGATCTTGATAATGTCACCGGACGGCACCGCCGCGTAGCCATGCACCTGTAACACGGAAAGGAACAGCTCGTAGACCTCTGCGGCAGACAGCGCCTTGGTGGACACGACGGTAACGTCCCGGGCACGAACGCGGGGGTCGACCACGAAGTTCTTGCCGGTCATGTCGGCAATCTGGCTAATAAACGCCTGGATATCCGCATTGCGGATATTCACCGTCCAGCTCTTGCCGTCTTCACTGGCCGCAACCTGGGCATGGGCGGAAAAAGCCGTTACCGACAACAGCACCACAATCAGTGTTCGACGTGCCGAGGCTTTGAAAAAGGACATCATAAAACCACTCACTATGGCGGATAATTCACGGTGAATTGCTGATTACCCCGCTGTACCACAATACTGGCCTGCCGGGTTTCCTGGAATGAGCGCAACGCAGCCATATCACCTTCCTCCGTCCCCAGCGAATGGCCGTTGACCGAAAGGATGACATCACTGCTTTGCAAGCCGACCTGACTGATCAACTGCTTGGGGGCCCGCTTGCCCAACTGATAGCCCTGGTTATCCCCCTGAGCCACCGGCTGCAACCCCAACTGACCAATAATGGCCTTGCGTTGACGCTGCATGTCTTCCTCGCTACCTTCCGCAATCTGCGATTGCTGGGGCTCACGTTCCACCGCTGGCTGCCGGGAAACCTGACTGACCCCGCCCAGGGAGCTGTCCGACCAGCGCAGGGTTTCCAGGCGTCCAGCCCGGCGCAGGATCACCCGGTCCGGGTACACCTCTTCCAGGCTGGCATTACCGGGGATACTGTCGCCGATACGGTACAACTCACCTTCCTTGCCCTTTTCGGCAATGATGGCGGACGCTTTTTCGGTATCAGCGGTCTGGAACACGCCAAGTAGTTCCAGACGCAGGCGGGTTTCCGGAGCGTCAGTGGGCTTGTCAGACTGGGGGGCTACCTGCTCGAAGCTTCCGAACAATTGCCAGCTGTCCACCTGGGATTGGCTCAGGCTCACAGTCTGCCCGGCGGAAGCGACCTGCAGGCGGGTCTTGCTGTTGGAGGGGATCGGCTCGTTGGGTCCGTACCACAACAGCCAGAAGGTCTGGGCCAGCACAAAGGCCAAAGCAATCACCAGCAAAACGGCAACTAACCAGCGCACCGGCTTGCTCCACTGCTGATACTGACCCCACGCTGCCCACTGCGACATAACTGTCCGCTCTTCCTTTATCGTTATTGCCGGACTGAAGATACCGGATTTTAAGGCAAATTATTGCAATATAGTGTTACCGGAACAGTTATTTCATGTTCTCGGCCCAGCCAGCCAGGCAAACCTGTACCGACTGTCGCTACCCCCGCGTCAGCGAGAATGGCTGGGACATCTGGAATACCACATCATCCGGGCTGCCACCCTGGCTGACGCCCAGCAACAAAGGCCAGGCGCGCATGACTTCCAGATGGAAACGACCGTCGCTGATTCGCGCCTGAAGCAGGCGCTCCCCCTCAGGATCAGCCACCCGCAGTGTGGGCACCGGACCTTCCATGCTCAAACGGCCTTGTAATTCCGGCACCAAGGCTGAGCCATTGTTCCCCCAGGTCACCCGGCCACCACTGTAATCCAGGGTGCCCTGTAGTTGCTGGATAGTATCATCGGCAATTTGCAGCGCCATCAGCACCGCATCGACGCGGCCATCGGCACCGCCCTGGGGGACATGTTCCGCCACCAACGCCACCGGCAGGGACAAGCGCGCCTGCTCAACCTGCCAGTCACCCCAGTCTGCGCCGACCCAGCCAGACAGGTTTGCCTGCTGGCCCTGATCACTGCGCAAGGCCAGTTGCGCGCCAGGCACCAGGCCATGCCAGTCCAGGGTCCAGTCCAGCGAGCCCTGCAGTTGCTTCCAGCGCCAGCGTGCCTGCCCCTGCCACCAACGGCCACGAGGTTCGGACAGAGTGAGCACAGCGCCGCCCAGCCGCACGGCGGGCACTCGCTCCACCACCACGGCAGCGGGCATGCTGACAATCAAAAAGACCAGCAGACTGGCAATAAAGACCAGTGCCAGCGTCAAAGTACGAGGCATGGCGGTTCTCAGAACGGGATATCGTCGTCAAAATCATCTGCCGGGCCACTGAAGCCGCCCTGATTTTGATTCTGACCGGGGTTCTGGTTCTGATTCTGCTGCGGCGCGGCACTGCCGCCACCGTAATTCTCGTTCTGGTTCTGGTAACCACCCTGGTTACCCTGAGGCGCATAGCCGCCACCCTGGCCACCGCCGCCGTCACCACGGCCATCCAGCATCTGCATTTCGTTGGCCACGATTTCGGTAGTGTAGCGATCCTGACCATCCTGCCCCTGCCACTTGCGGGTACGAATGGAGCCTTCGATATAGACCTTGGAGCCCTTCTTCAGGTACTCACCGGCAATTTCACCCAGCTTGTTGAAAAATACCACCCGGTGCCATTCAGTGCGTTCCTGCATCTGCCCGCTCTGCTTGTCCTTCCAGGTTTCACTGGTAGCCAGACGAACATTGGTGACCGCGCCACCGCTGGGCATGAAACGGGTTTCCGGGTCTGCCCCCAGGTTACCAATCAGAATTACCTTGTTAACGCCGCGCGCCATGTTTCTCTCCGTGACTCTCTAGGTCAGTACTGTTGTAGCCGGCAATGCCCTGTCAGGTAAATCACCGGTTTCTCAAATGCATGTCAGATCAAGCCAAACATTGTGTCAGCTTTGCCCGGCTCCGGCGAGTCCCGCAAGCCGGGCCTCATCCAGTTCCCCGGCATCGACCTTGAGCAGAGCCAGGGCCTGCTCCTCGACGATGACGGTTTCCACCACACCGGGCACCGTCTGCAGCTCACGGGCCAGTTTCTGCCAGTCTTGGCCCGGGGCCAGCATCAGCACCCGGTTATCGAGTTTCGGCAGCTCCCGCAGCCCCGTCAGCACCACCAGCCAAATCGCCGCCAGCACCGCACAACCGTAGAACACCGCCTCGGCGCCCACCCACTGGTACAACGCCCCACCCAGCTGCCCGCCGACAAAGACACCCAGGAACTGGCTGGTGGAGTATACCCCCATGGCCGTGCCCCGAGTCCCCGCCGGCGCCGCCCGGCCCACCAGCGAAGGCAGCAGGGCTTCAAGCAGGTTGAACGCCGCAAAAAACACCAGCAGCGCCAGCACAAAGTGCCACAGCTCGGCACCGGCCAGGGCCAACAGGATCTGTGACACCGCCAGCAATACCACAGCCAATCGCTTCACCGGCACCGCACCACGCCGTTCGGCGCGGATAATCAGCGGCACCATGGCCACAAACCCGGCCACCAGCACGCCCAGGTAGATCAGGCTGTGGCTGCGCAGCCCCAGCCCGAGCCGTTCGCTGAGCAGGGCCGGCACCACCACAAAAGAAGCTGTCATGATCAGGTGCAGGGTAAAAATGCCCAGGTCGAATCGCAGCAATGTTTTATTGGCGAGCACCCGACGGAAGCGCACGCCCACGGGCAAGGCCTCCCCCTGCAATGCCCTGGGAGCCGGTACCACCAGGGCCACCAGCAAGGCAAAGACGCCCATCACCGAGGTCATCCAGAACAGGCCGGACAGGCCCAGCCAGCTGGCCAGTAACGGGCCGAGAATCAGGGCCAGCACAAAGGAACCACCCACGGACATGCCGATCAGCGCCATGGCCCGGGTGCGATGCTTTTCACTGACCACATCACCGATCAGCGCCATGATCACACTGGCAATGGCGCCGGAGCCCTGCAGGGCACGCCCGGCAATGACACCATGGATATGGTCACTCATGGCCGCCACCACCCCCCCCGCCACAAACAGCAGCAGGCCGATCAGCAACAACGGTCGCCGGCCGAAACGGTCGGAAAGCATGCCAAATGGAATCTGCAGCAGGGCCTGCATCAGCCCGTAGGCGCCGATGGCGGTACCGATCAGCAGCGGTGTCGCGCCTTCCAGCGATTGCCCGTAGACCGCGAAAATCGGCAAAATCATGAACAGGCCGAACATCCGCAGCGCAAAGATGGTCGCCAGATAGCCGGTGGTTTTCAGCTCTGTCCGCTGTAGGACACGGGAGGAAGATGCCGACATGAACGCTTGTTGCTCCAAAACGGGTGGCCGAAAGTCACGGCCGCTACAAAAAGGCGGGCAGTGTATCAGATTCCCCACGGGGCCGGACCAGGACACAGTGCCCCACTTTGAGGCCCGGGAATCGTGAAATCAGTAAAACCGGGCAATGGTAAATTGAACCCCGGTCAAAGCGGTGATAAATTCACATGCTGATCAGTTTTTTTTCTTAGGCTCCGCCTGAGACATCATGGACGGCATCGATGAACAGCCCACAACAAACTAAGCAAGTTTACGTAGTAGGCAGCCAGCAACTGCAAAACGCCCTGCTCACCGAATTTCTCGTCAAGGAAGAAGTGGCTACCAAGAGCATTCCCTCAGTTGAGACCATCTCAGTGGAGACCCTGCGGGAATTTGACCAGAACCTGTTTCTGGTGGATTACCACAGTGTGGATGTGAATGAGGTCATCGCCCATCTCCTGGAAGCAGATCAGGAAGTGGACAACGACGTTCTGATCGCCCTGTTCAATGTGGACAGCGACGACTCCCTGTCCCGACTGGCTGGCCTGCCCATGGTCAACGGCGGCTTCCAGCATGACTGCCCCCAGGCACTGCTGAGCAAAGGCATCAAGGCCATTTTCGACGGCGAGTTGTGGTTCCCCCGCGCCGTGTTGCAGGCTTATCTGATGAAAAGCCGCACCTTCAACAAGACCTTCTCCCGCAGCGAGGTGAACCTCACCGACCGGGAAGTGGAGGTGCTGAAAGTGATGGCCACCGGCGCCAAGAACTCGGAAATCGCCACCAGCCTGAATCTGAGCCCGCACACCATCAAGACGCATATCTATAACATCTTCAAGAAAATCAATGCGTCCAATCGCCTGCAAGCGGTGAACTGGGCACAGGAAAACCTCTAGCAACGTTTCATACAACACGCACCTTGCTGCACGCCTTGCGTGCAGCAAGGTGCGTGTTGCGGTCAGCGACCACATTCTTTTGCCCTTCACACGAATTCGCCTATACTGCCCTGTTCATTTTGACAGTAGTCAGGGGTAGTTGATGGATACCATACTGGTTCGCGGTGCACGGACTCATAACCTGAAGAACGTGGACCTGGATATTCCCCGGGACAAGCTGGTGGTGATCACCGGTCTGTCCGGTTCAGGGAAATCCTCACTGGCCTTTGACACGCTCTACGCAGAAGGCCAGCGCCGCTATGTGGAGTCCCTCTCCACCTATGCCCGCCAGTTCCTGTCGATGATGGAAAAACCCGATGTGGACCACATCGAAGGGCTCAGCCCGGCTATCTCCATCGAGCAGAAATCCACCAGTCATAACCCGCGATCCACCGTCGGTACCATCACCGAAATCTACGACTATCTGCGCCTGCTGTTCGCCCGGGTGGGCGAGCCCCGCTGCCCGGAGCATGAAGCCCCGCTGGCCGCCCAGACCATCAGCCAGATGGTGGATCAGGTGCTGGCCATGGAAGACGGCAGCAAACTGATGCTGCTGGCGCCAGTGATCCGCGAAAAGAAAGGCGAACATCTCCACCTGTTCGAGGAGCTGCGTGCCCAGGGCTTTATCCGTGCACGCATCGACGGGCGTATCTACGACATGGATGACACCCCGGATCTGGACAAGAACAAGAAACACACCATTGAAGTGGTGGTGGATCGCTTCAAGGTCCGTGACGACCTGCAGAACCGGCTGGCGGAATCCTTCGAAACCGCTCTTAATCTGGCCGATGACATCGCCATCATTGCCCCCATGGACGGCGACGGCGAGGAAGTGACCTTCTCCGCCAAGTTTGCCTGCCCGCACTGCGGCTATTCGATTCCCGAACTGGAACCGCGACTGTTCTCCTTCAACAACCCGGCCGGCGCCTGCCCCAGCTGTGATGGTTTGGGCATGAAGCAGTTCTTCGACGAGGACAAGGTGATCAATTCCGACGAGCTGTCCCTGTCGGAAGGTGCCATCCGCGGCTGGGACCGCCGCAACGTCTACTACTTCCAGATGCTTAACTCCCTGTCACAAAGCCTCGGCTTCGATATGGACGTGGCACTCAAGGAACTGCCCAAGGACATCCGCAAGAAAGTCCTTCACGGCACCGGCAAGGAAAGCATCGAATTCCGTTACCTCAACGACCGCGGCGACATCATCAAGCGCAACCATCCGTTCGAGGGCATCATCCCCAATATGGAGCGGCGCTACCGGGAAACCGAATCCGATGCGGTGCGCGAAGACCTGCTCGGCTACATGTCCACCTCCAGCTGCCCCAGCTGTAATGGTTCGCGACTGCGCGAGGCGGCCCGTCATGTGTTCATCGAAGAAACCACCCTACCGGAAGTGGTACGACTGGCGGTGGGCAAGGCCCACGGCTATTTCAGCGACCTGAACCTGCCCGGCAGCAAGGGCGAAATCGCCGACAAGATTCTCAAGGAAATCCGCGACCGCCTGCAGTTTCTGGTCAACGTGGGGCTGGAATACCTGACCCTGGAGCGCAGCGCGGAAACCCTGTCCGGCGGCGAGGCCCAGCGTATTCGTCTGGCCAGTCAGATTGGTGCCGGACTGGTGGGCGTCATGTACGTGCTGGACGAACCCTCCATTGGTCTGCACCAGCGCGACAACGAGCGCCTCCTCAGCACTCTCACTCGCCTGCGTGACCTGGGTAATACCGTGCTGGTGGTGGAGCATGACGAGGAAGCCATCCGCCTGGCCGACCACGTGATTGATATTGGCCCCGGTGCCGGCGTCCATGGTGGCCGGGTCGTCGCCCAGGGCAGCGCCCAGGACGTATCCGACAACCCGGACTCTCTCACCGGCGACTACCTGTCCGGGCGCAAACAGATCGCCATCCCCTCGCAACGGCGACAGAATCAGGACGACAAATGGCTGACCCTGCACGGCGCCACCGGCAACAACCTCAAGGGCCACCCGTTGAATATCCCGGTGGGGCTGTTCACCTGCGTCACCGGTGTCTCCGGCTCCGGCAAGTCCACCCTGATCAACAGCACCCTGTACCCGCTGGCGGCCACCAAACTGAACAAGGCCACCACGCTGACTCCCGCCGTCCATGAGTCCATTGAGGGGCTGGAGCACTTCGACAAGGTGGTGGATATCGACCAGAGCCCCATTGGTCGTACCCCCCGCTCAAACCCGGCTACCTACACCGGCATCTTCACCCCGGTGCGCGAATTGTTCGCCGGCACCCAGGAAGCCCGCGCCCGCGGCTATAAACCAGGCCGCTTCAGCTTCAACGTGAAAGGCGGTCGCTGTGAAGCCTGTCAGGGCGACGGCGTGATCAAGGTGGAAATGCACTTCCTGCCGGATATTTATGTGCCCTGCGAAGTCTGCGAAGGCAAACGCTACAACCGGGAGACCCTGGAGATCACCTATAAGGGCAAGAACATCTTCGAGGTACTGGATCTGACCATCGAAGATGCCCGGGAATTCTTTGATGCAGTGCCTTCACTGGCTCGTAAACTGCAGACCCTGATGGATGTGGGTCTGAGTTACGTGAAACTGGGCCAGGCCGCCACCACCCTGTCCGGCGGCGAAGCCCAACGGGTGAAACTGGCCAAAGAGCTGTCCCGCCGGGATACCGGCAACACCCTCTACATCCTCGACGAACCCACCACCGGGCTGCATTTCCACGATATCCAGCTGCTGCTGGACGTACTCAACCGACTGGCGGACCACGGCAACTCGGTCGTGGTGATCGAGCACAATCTCGATGTGATCAAAACTGCCGACTGGATCGTGGACCTGGGACCGGAAGGTGGCGACGGCGGCGGCGAGATCATTGCCGAGGGCACGCCGGAGGAAGTGGCCAAGGTAAAAGGCAGTCACACGGGGCACTTCCTGAAAAACATGCTGGCCTAGCAACACCGTGAACGGCAACACACTTCCCGGCACTGTCACACAGCCGACCTGTGTTACCCACTTGACCGTCACACTGCGCGGACACACTCAGCCTCATCACTCACTGTGGAGGCTGACCATGAAACGGATCTGGGCATTGAAGGGACTCATCGCCACTGTTGCCATCTGCACGGCAACAGTGGCTTGCGCCAACCACGACCCCAAAGGCAAAAGTAAAAGCAGTGTTGAGTTGGGGCCACGCCCCTATTACCTGCTTGCCGACATGGACGAAGGGCCACTCAAGCAAGCCCTGCAGGACTGCGCCAACCAGCCGCGGCCGCAACAGGCCAGCGACTTCTCCATTGGTCATCGCGGCGCCCCCCTGCAATTTCCCGAGCATACCGAAGAATCTTACCGGGCAGCTGCACGCATGGGCGCCGGCATCGTGGAATGCGATGCAACCTTCACCAAGGATCGCGAGCTGGTCTGTCGCCATTCCCAGTGCGACCTGCACACCACCACCAACATTCTCGACACCGATCTGGCCGGCCAGTGCAGCGAGCCCTTTACCCCCTTTGATGGCAGCAACCCGGCCAGCGCCCGCTGCTGTACCAGCGATATCACCCTGGCCCAGTTCAAGACGCTCAAGGGCAAGATGGATGGCAGCAACCCCCGCGCCACTACCGTGGAGGAATACCTGAAGGGCACGGCTGGCTGGCGCACGGATCTCTACAGCCAAAGTGGCACCCTGCTAAGTCACCGGGAGAGCATCGCCCTGTTTCAGCAACTCGGGGTAAAGATGACGCCCGAACTGAAAGCGCCACAAGTATCCATGCCCTATGAAGGGGACTACCGCCAGCAAGACTATGCCAACCAACTGATTGAGGAATATCGACAAGCCGGCGTACCACCGCAAGATGTTTTCCCCCAATCCTTCAACCTGAAAGACGTGCGCTACTGGATCGGCCACCACCCGCGCTATGGCCAACAGGCCGTATATCTGGATGGTCGCGATAGCCAAGGCCTGGATCCACAGAAACCCGGCACCTGGCAACCCGATATGGACACCCTGGCCGGTTATGGCGTAAACATTATCGCTCCGCCCCTGTGGATGCTGGTCACCGTCGATGGGAGCAACCGCATTGTGCCCAGCGCCTACGCCCGGGCCGCCCGCGCTGCCGGCCTGGATATCATCGCCTGGTCCCTGGAGCGTTCCGGCCCATTGGTCAACGGTGGCGGCTGGTACTACCAGAGCATTCAACCTGCCATCAATAATGACGGCGACACCTTCACACTGCTGGATGTGCTGGCACGGGACGTGGGTGTTATCGGCGTCTTTTCCGATTGGCCGGCCACCATCTCCTTCTACGCGAGCTGCCAGAAATTTCTGCATGGCAAGCGTCCCGCACTACCTTAGCGCACGTGTACCACAACAGCAGCGCCCTGTTCCACAGCGGGGCGCTGGCACCCATAAACCGGGTCATGACAATGGCACGCTTTCTGCTTTGATAGATCTGGGCTGAGGCCTTGTTTCAGCCAACGTCAGCTTCCCAGGGCAACCATTCAGAGGAGTACATGAAATGGACGCCACCACCGACCATCGCTGGTTGATGCAGTACAACATCGTCAACCTGGTTAATCAGTGTCGACGTTTGATTCGGGCTGAATTTGACGAAAGCCTTTCGCTAACCGACCCGGCACTGCGCCAGAAACTGGCCCATTATGCTGGCCACACGCGCTCTCAGGGTATGCAACGGCTGTACGGAGAGATTCGCCTGGCGCTGCTGGAGCTGGAAGGCGAAGACCCACCATTGCCTCCACCGGCCAAAGGATCAGTTCGCCTCTATCGGGGCCAACCGGTGGAAAGCCGCAACACTCAAAACGAAAAGGATGAGAGCCGCTCGGTGCAGCGCCAGCGAAAGGGCTTGATGTACCGGGGGCACAAAGTAGCGCAGGGTTAGTTAGCGGGTTGAGTCAGGCAATCAGGCAGAAAACTGGAAGATACTCAGATCCAGCGGCAGGCTTTCACCGAGCCACATCACTAACTCAGTGTGATCACGTAGATCATCACCGCTAAGCCCATGCACAAAAACGGTCAGCCCGTTACGGCTGGCCATCAACCAAGGGATCACATCACCGGCCAGGCGCCGCGGAATGGACAGCTGGCAGCTCCAGAACGGGTGTGGGCCCACCGGCTTGCGGTGCATGTGCCCCATGGGAATATCGAAATGCTGGTGGGCGGCCTGGCACAGCGCTGCCGCCTGGGAAAACGTGGATTCATCGAAATAGACGTGTGCATGAAAGCCGTTGATTGCCATATGCCCTGCCCCTGAGATCTGCTCCGCCTCTCCTGACAGCATAGTACAAGTGCGCCGGCTTACGACAGACATAAAAAAACCGGGCAAGATGCCCGGTTTTTTTGAAGCTTCGACGCTTACTCTTCGTCAGCGTCCGCCAGCTCAGGACGGTCAACCAGCTCAACATAGGCCATCGGTGCATTGTCACCGGCACGGAAACCCATCTTGAGGATACGGATGTAACCGCCAGGACGGCTCTGGTAACGCGGACCCAGGTCATTGAACAGCTTGCCGACCACTTCCTTGGAGCGGGTACGGTCGAAAGCCAGACGACGGTTCGCTACCGAGTCTTCCTTCGCAAGAGTGATCAGCGGCTCAGCCACACGACGCAGCTCTTTAGCTTTCGGCAGAGTGGTCTTGATCACTTCGTGCTCCAGCAGAGACACAGCCATGTTACGGAACATAGCCTGACGATGAGAGCTGTTCCGATTCAGTTTTCTGCCGCTTTTGCGATGACGCATGATTCTGTTCCTATGTTCAGGGGCGCTTCACAGCGTCCACAACAACTAATTAGCGCAATTTGGTGTTCAGCCGGTCATCATCACGGAGGCTGACCGGAGGCCAGTTCTCGAGACGCATGCCCAGTGACAAGCCCTTGGAGGCCAACACATCTTTGATCTCGGTCAGCGACTTCTTACCCAGGTTAGGGGTTTTCAGCAGCTCCACCTCGGTACGCTGTACCAGATCACCGATGTAGTAGATGTTTTCCGCTTTCAGACAGTTAGCGGAGCGAACAGTCAGCTCAAGATCATCCACCGGACGCAGCAGGATAGGATCAATTTCCTCACGCTCCTGCTTCGGCTCAGGCTTGGCATCCTGTTCCAGGTCTACAAACACCGCGATCTGCTGCTGCAGAATTGTTGCTGCACGACGAATCGCTTCTTCCGGATCGATGGTACCGTCTGTTTCCAGATCGATGACCAGTTTATCCAGGTCAGTACGCTGCTCTACACGAGCGGCTTCAACCACGTAAGCCACACGACGAACCGGGCTGTAGCTGGCATCCAGCTGCAGACGGCCAATACCGCGGGTTTCGTCATCATCTGACTGACGAGCATCAGCGGCCACATAACCGCGACCCTTCTGAACCTTCAGCTTCACACGCAATTCGGTGTCGCCAGTGATGGTGCAAATCAGATGATCCGGGTTGACGATCTCAACACTGTGATCACGCTGGATATCGCTCGCGGTAACAACACCCGGGCCCTTCTTGACCAGTTCGAGAGTTGCTTCTTCGCGATCTTCCATCTTCAGGGCAACGCCCTTCAGGTTCAGCATGATGTTGATTACATCTTCCTGAACCCCTTCGATGGAGGAGTATTCATGCTGTACCCCGTCGATCTCCACTTCGGTGATCGCACAGCCGGGCATACTGGAGATCAGGATGCGACGCAGCGCAGTCCCCAGGGTGTGGCCAAAGCCACGCTCCAGCGGTTCCAGAACCACCTTTGCATGGTTCTGATTGATCGCGTTGACCGCGATCGAGCGGGGCGTGAGAAAGTCGTTCACGGCGGTCATAGAGATCCCTCAGGCAGTCCTTACTTGGAGTACAGCTCGACGATCAGGTTTTCGTTGATCTCGGCAGGCAGGTCGATACGCTCAGGCTTCGCCTTGTAGGTACCTTCCAGCTTTTTCTCGTCAACTTCGAGCCAAGGCATAAAGCCACGCTGCTGAGCCAGCTCCATGGCGTTTTTCACGCGCAACTGAGCTTTGGACTTCTCGCGAACGGTGATGATGTCACCCGGCTTGACCTGGTAGGAAGCCACGTTGACAGACTGACCGTTGACCAGAATCGCACGATGACTTACCAACTGACGCGCTTCAGCGCGGGTAGAGCCGAAGCCCATGCGGTAAACCACGTTATCCAGACGACCTTCAAGCAGCTGCAGCAGGACTTCGCCAGTTGCACCCTTGGAGGAAGCCGCTTTCTTGTAGTAACTACGGAACTGCTTTTCCAGCACACCATAGGTACGACGAACTTTCTGCTTCTCGCGGAGCTGCACACCATAATCTGACAAACGAGCCGGACGACGACCGCTAGCGCCAGCTGCCTGACCGGGTGCCTGCTCGGCTTTACACTTGGATTCCAGAGGGCGGATACCGCTCTTCAGGAACAGATCGGTGCCTTCACGACGGGAAAGCTTGCACTTGGGACCGATGTATCTTGCCATCTTGCTTTAACTCCCGTTACACGCGACGCTTTTTGGGCGGACGACAGCCGTTATGCGGAATCGGCGTAACGTCCTCAATATGGGTAATCTTGTAGCCACAGCCATTCAGAGCACGAATGGAAGATTCGCGACCTGGGCCCGGGCCTTTTACCCGTACTTCCAAATTTTTGAGACCGTAGTCCTTGGCAGCATTGCCCGCGTTTTCAGCAGCCACCTGGGCAGCAAACGGGGTGCTCTTACGGGAACCACGGAAACCAGCGCCACCGGAGGTCGCCCAGGACAACGCATTGCCCTGACGATCAGTGATGGTGATGATGGTATTGTTGAAGGATGCGTGCACGTGGGCGATACCGTCTGCAACGGTACGCGTTACCTTCTTACGACGTGCGCCACTATCTTTCTTTGACTTAGCCATAATGCCTATCCAAATCCAGCCGCTGACGTTTCAGCTTATTTGCGAATCGGTTTACGCGGACCTTTACGAGTCCGAGCATTGGTCTTGGTACGCTGGCCACGCAGTGGCAAGCCGCGACGATGACGGATACCACGGTAGCAACCGAGGTCCATCAGACGCTTGATGTTCATTGTGATTTCCCGGCGCAGGTCACCTTCGGTAGACAACTTGGCTACTTCGCCACGAATGACGTCAAGTTGTTCACCGCTCAGATCACGAACTTTCGCGGTCTGATCAATACCGGCCGATGTGCAGATTTCTGCTGCACGGGTACGACCGATCCCGAAGATGTAGGTGAGAGAAATCACCGTGTGCTTATTTTCCGGGATGTTAACGCCTGCAATACGGGCCATCCGAATATCTCCGATTCACAAAACGGGTGGCGCCAGACTCTAGGGCGCCGAAAGGCGGCAGAGTCTAGCGCTACGCCGACTGAATTTCAACCAAACACTTAAAAGAAGACGTAACCTTAACCCTGGCGCTGCTTGTGCCGGGGTTCGGCACTGCAGATAACCATGACGCGACCCTTACGACGGATCACTTTGCAGTTTCGGCAGATCTTCTTCACAGAAGCCTGAACTTTCATCGCACTCGCCTCGTTCGTTAACGCACCAGACCGGTGCCACCATACCCTTTCAGGTTGGATTTCTTCATCAACTTCTCATACTGGGTGGACGTCAGGTGCGAATTAACCTGCGACCAGAAGTCCATCACTACCACCACTACAATCAGCAGGGAGGTGCCGCCCAGATAGAAAGGCACGTTGGCAACTGCTTGCAGACCCAGCGGCAGCAAGCACACCAGCGTCATGTATACCGAACCGATCAGGGTCAAACGTCCCATCACTGTGTCGATATAGCGAGCAGATTGCTCGCCCGGGCGAATACCCGGAATATAAGCGCCGGATTTCTTCAGGTTGTCGGCGACATCCTTCGGATTGAACACCAGCGCAGTATAAAAGTAGCAGAAGAACACGATTGCCAGGGTAAACAGCAAGATATATAGCGGCGTACCCGGCAGCAGAGCATCACTCACGTTTCTCAGTGCCTGGCCCCACCAGGAATCCGGATTGGAATCACTGAACCACTGGGTCAGTGAAGCCGGAAATAGCAAAATGGAGCTGGCAAAGATAGCCGGAATAACACCTGCCATGTTCACCTTCAGCGGCAGATGACTCTGCTGCGCTGCGTACACACGACGTCCCTGCTGACGACGGGCATAATTCACCGTAATACGGCGCTGTCCACGCTCCATGAAGACCACCCCGAAAATCACGGCGAGGGCCACCAGGAACACAAACAACATCATGATCAGACTCAGGTCACCAGTACGTGCAGACTCAAAGGTCTGTGCAATGGCGCCAGGCAGGCCTGACACGATGGAAGCGAAGATCAGCATGGAAATGCCATTGCCGATACCACGCTCGGTAATCTGCTCACCCAACCACATCAGGAATACGGTACCGGTCAGCAAGGTGGTTACAGCGACAAAATAGAAGCTTGCAACCTGCATAGTGCTGGCCGTTTCCGGCAACAGCGTAATGCCCTGGCTGTTCAGTCCGGCCACCATGCCGAAAGACTGGATGCCACCCAGAACCACCGTCAGATAACGGGTGTACTGGGTTATCTTGCGCCGACCCTGTTCGCCTTCCTTTCGGAGCTGCTCCAGGGTGGGCACCACTGCTGTCATCAGCTGAATCACGATGCTGGCAGTAATGTAGGGCATGATGCCCAACGCAAAAATACTCATGCGTTCCAGGGAACCCCCGGAAAACATGTTGAACAGGCCAAGAATGGTGTCCCGGTTGTTGTTGAACATCTGTTGCAACGCTTCCGGGTTCATGCCCGGGACCGGGATGTGTGCCCCGATCCGGAACACCACCAGGGCGCCCAACAGAAAACCGATACGCCGCCACAGCTCACGCATTGCGCTGCTGTCAGCTTTGGGCGGACCACCATTCAGTGTCTGAGCGCGATTCTTCGCCATAAAGCGCTGCCTTATTCTTCGACTTTACCGCCAGCTTTTTCGACCGCTTCACGGGCGCCTTTGCTGATCGCTACGCCGCGAATGGTCACTGCACGGTCGATTTCACCCTGCAGAACAATCTTGGCGCGCTTCATGTCACGACGCACAACATTGGCTGCTTTGAGGGCGGCCAGGTCAATCACGTCGCCGTCAACTTTGGCAAGTTCGGCCAGGCGAACTTCCGCGGTGCCCATAGCCAGCTTGGACGTGAAACCGAACTTCGGCACACGACGCTGCAGCGGCATTTGGCCACCCTCGAAACCGGGCTTCACAGTACCGCCGGAACGGGACTTCTGACCCTTGTGGCCGCGACCACCGGTCTTGCCCAGGCCGGAGCCGATACCACGACCAACGCGCTTGGCGTCCGGACGGGAACCTTCAGCGGGATGCAGATCATTCAGACGCATCACTTATTCTCCCTCTACCTGCACCAGATACGCGACCTTGTTGATCATGCCGCGTACTGCCGGGGTATCTTCAACTTCCACAGTGTGGCCAATGCGGCGCAGACCGAGACCGCGCACAGAGGCCCTATGCTTTTCCAGCCGGCCGTTGATGCTCTTAACCAGCTTTACCTTGATCTTATCAGCCATCGTAACGATTCCGTTATCTGCGCTTAGTTCAGAATGTCTTCGACAGACTTGCCACGCTTGGCAGCCACAGACTCCGGAGAAGCCATGGACTTCAGGCCATTGAAAGTAGCCCGAACCACGTTTACCGGATTGGTGGAGCCATAACACTTGGCCAGTACATTCTGAACGCCTGCGACTTCCAGCACGGCGCGCATGGCACCGCCGGCAATTACACCGGTACCGTCATCGGCCGGCTGCATATACACCTTGGAGGCACCGTGACGGGCCTTCATGGGGTGCTGGATGGTGGTGCCATTCAGCTCCACCTGAATCATGTTGCGGCGGGCAGCTTCCAGGGCTTTCTGGATAGCGGCAGGCACTTCACGGGCCTTACCACGACCAAAGCCGACCTTACCCTTGCCGTCACCCACTACGGTCAACGCGGTAAAACCGAAAATACGGCCGCCTTTAACAACTTTAGCAACCCGGTTTACCTGAACCAGCTTTTCCTGCAGACCTTCGTTGGGATCAACCTTCGCCATAACCAAGCACCCTTAGAATTCAAGACCGTTTTCACGCGCGGCATCCGCCAGCGCTTTAACACGGCCGTGATATTTGAAACCAGAACGGTCAAAGGCTACGCGCTCAATGCCCGCTTCCTTGGCACGCTGAGCAATCAGCTGGCCAACTTTAACCGCTGCGTCAGCATTGCCCGTCGCGTCTGCACGCAGGTCTTTTTCGACCGTGCTTGCAGATGCCAGCACCTGGTCACCAGCGACAGAGATCACCTGCGCATAAATATGACGCGGGGTACGATGTACGCAAAGGCGAACTTCGCCCAACTCGCGAATCTTCAGGCGAGTGCGCTTGGCCCTGCGTAGACGTGAAACTTTTTTGTCTTTCATGGCATCAATCTCGACAATTATTTCTTCTTGGCTTCCTTACGGCGCACTTGCTCATCAGCATAGCGCACCCCTTTGCCCTTGTAGGGCTCAGGCGGACGGAAGGCCCGAACATTGGCAGCAACCTGACCAACCAGCTGCTTATCAATGCCTTTAATGACAATTTCGGTCTGGCTCGGGGTTTCAACGGTAATCCCTTCGGGCAACTCGAAAGCTACCGGATGGGAGAAACCGAGGGTCAGGTTCAGTACCTTGCCCTGAGCCTGCGCGCGATAACCCACGCCGAGGAGCTGAAGCTTACGCTCGAACCCTTCGGCAACGCCAGTCACCATGTTATTCAGCAGAGCACGCGAAGTTCCTGCCAACGCCCATGCCTTCTGGGAATCATCGTGCGGCTTAACAGATACCACACCGTCATCCAGGGACACGGCTACCAGCTCGTGTACTTCGTGCTCCAGGCTGCCTTTGCCACCTTTAACGGTGACTTTCTGGCCGTCGACTTTGACTTCGACGCCCTTCGGCAGATTTACCGGACTTTTAGCTACTCTAGACATTGCTGCACCTAACCCGTCTACGCCACTTCTGTTAGGACACTTCGCAGATCAGCTCGCCACCAACATTGGCTTTGCGCGCTGCGCGGTCAGAAATAATGCCCTGATTGGTGGATACGATCATGATACCCAGGCCACCTTTGACCTTAGGAATCTCACCCGCGGCCTTGTAGACCCGCAGACCAGGACGACTTACCCGTTTGATAGTGTCAATCACCGGGCTGCCTTCGAAATACTTAAGCTCAACCGTCATTACCGGTTTCTTGTCATCGCTGATCTTGTAATCAGCAATGAAGCCCTCTTCCTTCAGTACTTTGGCTACAGCTTCCTTTGCCTTGGAGGCAGGAATCTCGACCTGTACTTTCTCGGCCATCTGGGCGTTACGGATACGAGTTAACATATCCGCCATGGTATCTTGCATGCTCATGCCGCAATCGCTCCGCTTAACTTTGCTTACCAGCTGGCTTTAACCAGACCGGGAACATCACCGCGCATCGCTGCTTCACGCAGCTTGATCCGGCTCAGGCCGAACTTGCGGTAGTAGCCGTGCGGACGACCGGTGATACGACAGCGATTACGCTGACGAACCGGGGAAGAATCGCGCGGCAATTTTTGCAGCTGAAGCTGAGCATCCCACTTCGCTTCAGGTTCTGCATTGGGATCCTGGATAATCGCCTTAAGCGCTGCACGCTTGGCGGCAAAACGCTTAACCAGCTTAGCGCGTTTTGCTTCCCGGTTTTTCATGGATTCTTTAGCCATGATAAATCCTCTTAGCCCTTCAGCGGGAAGTTGAAGGCGCGCAGCAGCGCCCGTGCTTGATCGTCGCTTTTCGCTGTGGTGGTAATGGTGATATCCATACCACGCAGCTTGTCGACTTTATCGAAATCAATTTCCGGAAATACGATCTGCTCGCGCAGCCCCATGGAATAATTACCACGGCCGTCAAAGGATTTCGGATTCAGACCACGGAAGTCGCGAATACGCGGAATGGCGATAGAAACCAGACGCTCGAGGAATTCATACATTCTCTCGCCACGCAGGGTTACCTTACAGCCAATCGGCCAACCTTCACGGATCTTGAAGCCTGCTACAGACTTGCGCGCGTTGGTTACCAGGGGCTTCTGACCAGAAATTGCAGTCATGTCCGCCAGGGCACCATCCATCGCCTTACGATCCGCGGAAGCTTCACCAACACCCATATTCAGGGTGATCTTGGTGATCTTTGGCACTTCCATGATATTACCGAGGCCAAGCTCTTCTTTCAGCTTGGGCACGATGTCGTTTTGATAAATCTTTTTCAGATCACTCATGGGTCACCTAACCTACAGCGTTTCGCCGTTGGACTTGAAGAAACGCACTTTGTTGCCGTCTTCAAAACGGAAGCCCACACGATCCGCTTTCTGCGTCTTGGGGTTCCAGATGGCAACGTTGGAAGCGTTTAGCGATGCTTCCTGTTCTACGATGCCGCCTTGAGTACCACGGTTAGGATTGGCTTTAACATGTTTCTTAACCATGTTGACGCCAGCAACGATGAGGCGGCCATTGTCCAAAACCTGCTGAACAGAGCCACGCTTACCTTTGTCCTTTCCCGCAATTACGATGACTTCGTCATCACGCTTAATCTTGAGCATTACCTTCACCCGCCTTTACAGAACTTCAGGTGCCAGGGAGATGATCTTCATAAACTGCTCGGTACGCAGCTCCCGCGTTACCGGGCCGAAGATCCGGGTACCGATCGGTGCTTTATTGTTGTTCAAAAGCACCGCGGCGTTTTCGTCGAAACGAATCAGTGAACCGTCTGGACGACGCACACCCTTACGGGTACGCACGACCACAGCGGTCATTACATCACCTTTCTTTACACGGCCGCGCGGAATTGCTTCCTTCACTGTGACCTTGATGATGTCACCAATGCCTGCATAGCGGCGGTGAGAACCGCCCAGCACTTTGATGCACTGTACCCGACGGGCGCCGCTGTTATCGGCGACTTCGAGCATGCTTTCGGTCTGAATCATCGCTAAATCTCTCCAACTCTGCCTTTACAGGCAGCCACAGCAACGGTCCGTCAGGCTTCGTTCGCCTGTTCAACTACGTTTACCAGCATCCAGGTCTTGCGCTTGGACAGCGGCCGGCACTCCTCAATGGTGACCAGGTCACCTTCACGACACGTATTTTCTTCATCATGCGCCATCAGTTTCGTGGAACGCTTGATAATCTTGCCGTAAATCGGGTGCTGGACCCGGCGCTCTACCAACACAGTGATAGTTTTGTCACCTTTATTAGAGATGACTTTGCCGGTAGCGGTCCGGCGCATTGTATTCGCCTCTGCCATGACTAGTTACCCTGCTTCTCTCTCAGAATGGTCTTAACGCGCGCAATATTGCGGCGAACCGTCCCAAGCTCATGGGTTTTAGAAATCTGACCGGACGCGCTCTTCATACGCAGCTTGAATTGTTCTTCAAGCAGCTCGATTTGCGTCTGCTGCAGCTCTTCGACACTCTTTTCTTTCAGCTCGCTCGCTTTCATGGCTTACATCACCGTCCGAGTAACGACACGGGTGCTTACCGGCAGCTTGGCCGCGGCCAGACGGAACGCTTCACGCGCAACGTCTTCTGACACACCTTCCATTTCGTAAAGCATCTTGCCCGGTTGAATCTGGGCTACCCAATACTCTACAGAACCCTTACCTTTACCCATCCGCACTTCAAGAGGCTTCTTGGTAATCGGCTTGTCCGGGAAAACCCGGATCCAAATCTTACCACCACGTTTGATGTGGCGGGTCATTGCACGACGGGCTGCTTCGATCTGGCGCGCAGTAATACGGCCACGACCGGTAGCTTGCAGTCCAATAGTGCCAAAAGACACTTTGCTGCCCCGCTGTGCCAGGCCGCGGTTACGGCCCTTCATCACTTTCCGGAATTTGGTACGCTTCGGCTGCAACATCGTTCGTTACCCTTTAACCGCGGCCGCGCTTCTTCGCGCCCTTGGACTGCTTCTGCTGCTCTTCCTTCTGAACCTGCTCCATGCCACCAAGCACTTCGCCACGGAAGATCCACACCTTGATACCGATAGTGCCGTACGTAGTTTCAGCACGTACGCTTGCGTAATCGATGTCGGCACGCAAAGTATGCAGAGGCACTCGGCCTTCGCGGTACCATTCGGTACGCGCAATTTCTGCACCACCCAGACGACCGGACAGCTGAATTCTGATACCTTCAGCACCGGACTTCATGGCGTTCTGAACCGCACGCTTCATGGCGCGACGAAACATCACTCGGCGCTCCAGCTGACCAGCGACATTGTCGCCTACCAGACGCGCATCCAGGTCGGGCTTGCGCACTTCCTCGATGTTGATGTGAACTGGCACACCCATCTGGGCGGCCACATCGCGGCGCAGGCGTTCGACATCTTCGCCTTTCTTACCAATCACGATGCCCGGTCGAGCAGTAGCAATAGTGATGCGCACGTTCTCTGACGGACGCTCAATCTTGATACGACTCACCGACGCATTCTTCAAACGCTTAAACAGGAACTCTCGTACCTGCAGGTCGGTAACCAGGCAGTCTGCGTAAGACTTCGGTCCGGCATACCAAAGCGAGTTGTGCTCTTTGACAATGCCAAGGCGAATACCGACCGGATGAACTTTCTGACCCATCTGGTTACTCCTGACCTTCTGAGACTTTCACAGTAATGTGGCAAGTACGCTTGAGGATTCGGTCAGCGCGGCCTTTGGCGCGCGGACGAATACGCTTCATGGTCATGCCTTCATCCACGCAAATCGTGGACACCTTCAGCTCATCAACGTCAGCGCCGTCGTTGTTTTCCGCATTTGCAATCGCGGACTCCAGCACTTTCTTAACGATTTTTGCCGCCTTCTTCGGGCTGAATTCCAGAAGATTCAGCGCCTTCTCGACTTCCAGGCCTCGGACCTGGTCCGCTACGAGGCGGGCTTTCTGAGCCGAAATTCTTGCGCCGCGCAGACGGGCTGCAACTTCAGTAGCCATGGCTGTCACCTTATCGCTTAGCCTTTTTGTCCACGATATGCCCGCGGTAGGTGCGGGTCAGGGCGAATTCGCCCAACTTGTGGCCCACCATGTGCTCGGTAACCATTACCGGTACATGCTGTTTGCCGTTATGCACAGCAATTGTCAGACCCACCATCTCCGGAACAATCATGGAGCGACGGGACCAGGTTTTAATCGGCTTACGGGAGCCGGCTTCCACCGCATCTTCCACCTTGCTTAGCAGGTGGTGATCCACAAAAGGACCTTTTTTCAGTGAACGTGGCACAGCCTGAACCTCTCTTTATCCCTTACTTACGACGGTCACGCACAATCATTTTGGTCGTGCGCTTGTTTGTACGGGTCTTGTAGCCCTTGGTCGGAACACCCCAGGGTGTTACCGGATGACGGCCACCAGAAGAGCGCCCTTCACCACCACCATGTGGATGGTCGACCGGGTTCATCGCCGCACCGCGAACAGTGGGTCGAACACCCCGCCAGCGCGTTGCACCCGCTTTACCCAGTGAGCGCAAACTATGCTCACTGTTGGATACTGCACCGATGGTGGCCTTGCAGTCAGCATGCACCTTGCGCATTTCGCCGGAGCGAAGACGCAGGGTTACGTACTGGCCGTCTTTCGCCAGAACCTGCACGGATGTCCCTGCAGAACGAGCGATTTGACCACCTTTACCAGGCTTCATTTCCACATTGTGGACAGTGGAACCCAGCGGAATATTACGCAGCGGCAAGGCGTTACCCAGCTTGATCGGCGCATCTTCGCCGGACTGGATACGGTCTTCCGCTTGCAGGCCCTTGGGGGCCAAAATGTAACGTCGCTCACCGTCAAGGTACTTAACCAGCGCAATGTGCGCAGAACGGTTCGGATCGTATTCCAGGCGCTCAACAATGCCTACAACACCGTCCTTATTGCGACGGAAGTCGACCAAGCGATATTTCTGCTTGTGACCACCGCCTTTATGACGAGTGGTGATACGACCATTGTTGTTACGACCACCGTTTTTGCTCTTGGCTTCCAACAGCGGCGCGTAGGGAGCACCTTTATGCAGATCTTCGTTGACCACCTTGACTACAAAGCGGCGGCCCGGAGAAGTCGGCTTGCACTTTACAATCGCCATTATTCCTTACTCCCTTCCTTACTCTGCGCCCAGGAAGTCAATGTCCTGGCCTTCCTCAAGGGAAACATAGGCCTTCTTCCAGTCAGCGCGCTTACCAGCTACGCGACCAAAGAATTTGGACTTGCCTTTCATGTTGGCGGTACGAACAGCCTTCACTTTCACTTCAAAAAGGGCTTCAACTGCCTTTTTGATTTCCAGCTTGTTCGCATCTTTAGCCACTTTAAACACGAAGGTGCCATTCTGATCGGCAAGAACTGTTGCCTTCTCAGAAACGTGCGCAGCACGCAGCACTTTCAAAATACGTTCCTGGTTCATGCCAGCGCCTCCTCAAGCTTCTTAAGAGCCGGCACAGTAACGAGCACCTTCTCGAAAGCAATCAGGCTCACCGGATCAACGCCGTCAGCATCACGCACGTCGACTTTAGGCAGATTGCGCGAACCCAGATACAGGTTCTCGTCAACGCTGTCAGTCACGATCAGGACGTTAGTCAGATCCAGCTCTTTCAGCTTGGCTGCTACAGCCTTGGTCTTCGGCTCGTCTACGGTGAATTCATCCACCACAATCAGACGCTCCTGGCGAACCAGCTCAGACATGATGCACTGCAGCGCACCACGGTACATTTTACGGTTCACTTTCTGAGAGTGATCACGCGGTACCGCTGCAAATGTCTTGCCGCCGCCACGCCAGATCGGGCTACGAATCGTACCAGCACGGGCACGACCAGTCCCTTTTTGACGCCACGGCTTACGGCCACCACCACTCACATCAGAGCGGTTTTTCTGTGCCTTGGTCCCCTGACGGGCACCAGCCAGAAACGCAGTCACAACCTGATGAACCAGAGGCTCGTTAAAGTCCTTGCCGAAGGCGACTTCGGAAACGGTAACGGTACCTCCAGAGGCAGTATTGAGATTCATCCTCTATTCCTCTTTCAGGCCTTCGCCTTCACTGCCAGACGCACGATCACATCACCACCGGTAGCACCGGGGACCGCACCTTTAACCAGCAACAGATTCTTTTCAGCATCTACGCGAACCACTTCCAGATTCTGGACAGTGACGCGCTCAGCACCCATATGGCCAGCCATCTTCTTGCCTTTGAATACGCGGCCCGGAGTCTGGTTTTGACCAATGGAACCCGGAGCACGATGAGACAAGGAGTTACCGTGGGTCATGTCCTGGGTGCTGAAGTTCCAGCGCTTCACGCCACCAGCAAAACCCTTACCTTTGGAAGTGCCGGTCACATCAATCATCTGACCTGCTTCAAACCCTTCGACGGTCACTTCAGAACCCGGCTGCAGCTCACCAGCCTCAGCACGGAATTCCCAAACGCCACGGCCCGCTTCTACACCAGCTTTCGCGAAATGACCGGCTTGCGCCTTGGTCACGCGGCTGGCACGGCGCTCACCGACCGTAACTTGCACGGCCTGGTAGCCATCTGATTCTTCGGCCTTGAGCTGGGAGACCCGATTTGGGGTCACTTCGATGACAGTCACGGGAACACTGATACCTTCCTCAGTGAAAACCCGAGTCATCCCACATTTCCGACCGATCACACCAATCGCCATTGTTTACCTCTTCACAACCTGTCGCGGTAATACCCGCCCGTTGTTAACCCAGGCTGATCTGCACATCCACACCAGCAGCCAGATCCAGCTTCATCAGCGCATCCACGGTTTTATCCGTAGGCTCGACGATGTCCACCAGCCGCTTGTGGGTGCGGATCTCATACTGATCTCGCGCGTCTTTATTTACGTGCGGAGAGATCAGCACTGTAAAGCGTTCTTTACGCGTCGGCAGCGGGATAGGACCCGTCACTTGCGCGCCTGTCCGTTTGGCCGTATCCACGATCTCTTGGGCGGACTGATCAATCAGACGATGATCAAAGGCCTTGAGCCGGATGCGGATTCTTTGGTTAGCCATAGCTAACAAACTCCAGACTGTTTCGAACCATATTTATATGGCAAAAAGCCCACTTACCTAATCGCTTATGGATAGGTCAGTGGTGTCAAAACAAGCCCGGGAACAATGCCCCGGTTGGTACTGCTCGTAAGCAGGGCGCAGATAGTAGCCATTCCCCCCGGGCATTGCAAGGGCCTTTTGCCCCAAACCCGGGAAATCCAGCAAAAAAGTGAAAATAAAGAACTATTCGCTCTTCTACCCACTCCTCTACCCGCTCCCGGCATCCCGAGAGCACGCCGGCACACGCCCAAAGGCCTGACACCAGCATCAAATAGGGGCCGCCAGGCGGCCCCTATTTACACCAAGAAAGAACTTACTCGGTGATTTTGGCAACCA